>NZ_SUEG01000072.1:12238-28194 GCF_005063415.1 Mesorhizobium sp. | reverse complement strand
TGCCGCACTCGTCGAGCGCCTCGACGAGTGGCTGCTGCCGTTCCTTTCCGGTGCCGCATCCTTCGCGGCGATTGATCCCAGCATGCTTTCGCAAGGCCTGATGACGCTGGTGCCGCACGAATTGCAGCGCAAGATAGACGCATTGGCGCCGACCCATTTCGACGCGCCGTCGGGCAGCCGGCTGCCGATCCGCTATGACGGCGAATGGCCGGTGCTGGCGATCCGCGTGCAGGAACTGTTCGGCCTCGACCGGCATCCCGCGATCGCCAACGGCACTGTGCCGCTGACGCTCGAATTGCTGTCGCCGGCGCATCGGCCGATCCAGACGACGCGCGACCTTCCCGGGTTCTGGCGCGGCTCCTGGGCCGATGTGCGGGCAGACATGCGCGGCCGCTACCCCAGGCATGTCTGGCCAGAGAACCCGCTTCTCGCCGCCGCCACCAGCCGCGCCAAGCCGCGCGGTACCTGACGCTTCCCGGACTGTCATCCCGAACGGAAGGCCAGCTTCGGCGGTTTTTCGGAAAAGACCTCCGGCTGTTTCCCCTCTATAATCGTTGGCCATGATAAACATCCTGCACGCACCCGACTTCCAGCAAAGCCAGCGGCTGCGCCTCAACACGCTGATCAGGTTGCGCTGGCTTGCCATCGTCGGCCAGAGCCTGACCGTGCTTGTCGTCGCTTACGGGCTGAAATTTCCGCTACCGGTCAGCATGTGTTTTGCGCTGATCGCCTGTTCGGCCTGGATGAACCTTTTGCTGACCTTCCGCTATCCGGCGGCGCATCGGCTTACCCCGTTCTCGGCCTTCGCCATCCTGACCTTCGACAGCCTGCAGCTTGCCGGCCTGCTCTACATGACCGGCGGACTCACCAATCCGTTTTCGCTGCTGATGACCGTGCCCGTCGTCGTCTCGGCGACGTCGCTGCCGCTGCGGCTGACCGCCATGCTCGGCGCGCTGGTGATCGTAGCGGCGACGCTGCTGGTCTTTTACCACCTGCCGCTGCCCTGGCATGAGGGCGCGCCATTGGCGATGCCGTTCATCTATGTTGCCGGCATATGGATGGCGGTGTTCTGCTCCATCGCCTTTACCGCGATTTATGCCTTCCGGGTGGCCGAGGAGGCGCGGCTGCTTGCCAACGCGCTTGCCGCCACCGAACTGGTGCTGCAGCGAGAACAGCATCTCTCTGCCCTCGACGGCCTCGCCGCGGCCGCCGCGCACGAGCTCGGCACGCCGCTCGCCACGATCACGCTTGTCGCCAAGGAGATGGAGAAGGCGCTTGGCGAAGATCCGAAATACGGCGAGGACGTGAAGCTTCTGCGTTCGCAGAGCGAGCGCTGCCGCGAAATCCTGAAGCGCCTGACCAGCCTTTCCTCCGAGAGCGAGGTGCACCTCTCGCGTCTGCCGCTGACCTCGCTGGTCGAGGAAGTGACGGCACCGCACCGCGATTTCGGCATTTCGATCAAGCTTCGGCCGGGCGAGCGCATCGGCCCGGAACCGGTGGGCCGGCGCAATCCCGGCGTCATCTACGGCCTCGGCAATCTGGTTGAGAACGCCGTCGACTTCGCCCGCAAGAACGTCACCATACGCTGGAGCTGGAACGAGGCCGCCGTCAGCTTCTCGATCATCGACGACGGGCCGGGCTTTCCGCCGGAGATCATCGACCGTATCGGCGAACCCTATATGTCGACGCGCCAGGGCACCGAAGCCGGCGGCGGCCTCGGCCTCGGCCTATTCATCGCCAAGACCTTGCTCGAACGCTCCGGCGCGACGCTCGATTTCCGCAATTCGAGCGAGCCCGGCGAGGGCGCTATCGTGCAGATATCGTGGCCGCGCAGCGTCTTCCTCAATCCCGAGCAGGCTTCGGCCACCATGTTCGACACGGCCTAAATTGGACAATAGCGTTGCGAAACTATATTTGCGTAAAAATCAGGCAGCAGGATTTTCAGCACGATGAGTACTGACGAAACGATTGGCGCAATGGTCGAAGGCGAGGACACCTCGCTGCTGATCGTCGACGACGACAAACCGTTCCTGACGCGGCTTGCCCGCGCCATGGAAACCAGGGGTTTCGTGGTCGAGACGGCGGAGAGCGTCGAGGAGGCGGTTGCCAAGGCGCGCGCCAATCCGCCCGCCTATGCGGTGGTCGACATGCGGCTGGCCGACGGCAACGGCCTCGACGTCGTCGCCGCCATTCGCGAGAAGCGCGACGATGCCCGCGCCATCATCCTCACCGGCTACGGCAACATCGCCACCGCAGTGACGGCGGTAAAGCTCGGCGCCATCGACTATCTGTCGAAGCCGGCCGATGCCGACGATATCTTTGCCGCCCTGACCCGCACCGCGGGCGAACGCGCAGCGCCGCCCGAAAATCCGATGTCGGCCGACCGGGTACGCTGGGAGCACATCCAGCGCGTCTACGAAATGTGCGACCGCAACGTCTCGGAAACCGCACGCCGCCTGAACATGCATCGCCGCACGCTGCAACGCATCCTCGCCAAGCGCGCGCCGCGCTAAAAGGTTCTGACTACAGGCTTGCCCGGCCAGCGCTGTTTGCGCATCATCGCTTGGCGGTGTCGGACCTTGCCGCTGATACGACGGAGGCGACATGCAGGACGAAAAGCGGCTGGTCTCCATGCTGCGCGAATTCCTCGACAGCGAGGCGGCCGGCGGCCTCATCCTGATGGCTGCGGCGGCCTTGGCCCTGATCGTCGCCAATTCGCCGCTGGGCGAGGCTTATTTCTCCGCCCTCCATGCCTATCTCGGACCGCTCAGCGTCTCGCACTGGATCAATGACGGCCTGATGGCGGTGTTCTTCCTGCTGGTCGGCCTCGAGATCAAGCGCGAGATGCTCGACGGCCAGCTGTCGACCTGGCCGCGCCGCGTGCTGCCCGGCATCGCCGCCGCCGGCGGCATGGCAGTGCCGGCACTGGTCTACGTCGCCATCAACCGCAACAATCCAGCCGCTCTGTCCGGCTGGGCGATTCCGACCGCCACTGACATCGCCTTTGCGCTCGGCGTGCTGTCGCTGCTCGGCAGCCGCGTCCCGGGCTCGCTGAAGATATTCCTCACCGCGCTCGCCATCATCGACGATCTCGGCGCCGTGCTCATCATCGCGGTGTTTTATACCAGCGGGCTGTCGCTCGCTTATCTCGGCGCCGCCTTCGCCGTCATCGCGCTGCTCGTCGTGCTCAACCGCATGCGGGTGCTGACGCTGCTGCTGTACATCTTGCTCGGCATCGTTCTGTGGGTTTTGGTGCTTAAATCGGGCGTCCATGCGACGCTCGCCGGCGTTGCGCTGGCCCTCACCATCCCATTGAAGATCTCGCCGGGCAGCGGCCACGATCGCGACCATTCGCCGCTGCACCGGCTCGAACACGGCCTGCACAAAATCGTCGCCTTTTTCGTCATCCCGATTTTCGGCTTTGCCAACGCCGGCGTCTCGCTCGGCGGTCTCAGCGCTGCCGCCCTGGCCGAGCCGCTGACGCTCGGCGTCGCCGCCGGCCTCGTCGCCGGCAAGCTGGTCGGCGTGTTCGGGTCTTCCGCGCTTGCTATCCGGCTCGGCTTCGCCGATCTGCCGGTCAATGCCGGCTGGCTGCACATGGTCGGCATTTCGCTGCTCTGCGGCATCGGCTTTACCATGAGCCTGTTCATCGGCCTGCTCGCCTTCGCCAGCGACGTCGCTCTGCAGGACGCGGTCAAGGTCGGCATCCTCGCCGGCTCCTTCATTGCCGCGATCCTCGGCGCCGCCGTACTGTTGGTGGCGCCGGCCGCGGACGGGACGGACGAGGCGGAAGAATAGTCGCGCCGCGCTTTCAGCAGGCGCCTTGTGCCCGCGACCGTCCCCCGGCCCTTCGCAGGCTCAGGGCGTTCGAAGCTCGAAAAGCCAAGCAATTGGCTTTTCGTCCGCTACGCGGACCGCTCCTCACCCATGCGCAACCATGACGTGGCGGACGGCGGTATAGTCCTCCAGTGCATAGAGCGACATGTCCTTGCCGTAGCCGGATTGTTTCAACCCGCCATGCGGCATCTCGTTGGTCAGCATGAAATGGGTGTTGATCCAGGTGCAGCCATATTGCAGCCGGGCCGCCGTCGCCATGGCGCGCGAAACGTCCTTGGTCCACACCGATGACGCCAGGCCGTAGTCAGAATCATTGGCCCAGTTCACGGCCTCGTCGACTTCGGAAAAGCGGGTGACCGAGACCACCGGACCGAACACTTCGCGGCGCACGATCTCGTCCTCCTGCAGCGCGCCGGCGACGACGGTCGGCTGATAGAAAAAGCCGGAGCCTTCGCCCGGCTTGCCGCCAGTGGTGATCTCGATGTGCTTGAGCTCCGAGGCGCGCTCGACGAAGCTCGAGACGCGGTCGCGCTGGCGGCGCGAGATCAGCGGCCCGATTTCGTTCTCGGTATCGTCGGGACGATCATACTTGATGGTCGAGACCGCAGCGGAGAGGTCGGCGACGAGCTTGTCGTAGATCTTCTTGCCGGCATAGATGCGGCAGGCGGCGGTGCAGTCCTGGCCGGCATTGTAATAGCCGAAGGCGCGCAGGCCGTTGACCACCGCACCGAGATCGGCGTCGTCGAAGACGATGACCGGCGCCTTGCCACCGAGTTCGAGATGCGTGCGCTTGACCGATTTGGCGGCGGCCTGCAGCACCTTCTTGCCGGTGGCGACGTCGCCGGTGATCGAGATCATGTTGACCTTCGGATGGTTGATCAGCGTGTTGCCGACGCTGTCGCCGCGGCCGAGCACGACGTTGACGACGCCTTCCGGCAGGATCTCGGCAAGGATTTTTGCCAGCTTCAGCGCAGTCAGCGGCGTCTGCTCCGACGGCTTGAAGACGACGGTGTTGCCGCCGGCAATCGCCGGCGCCAGCTTCCAGGCCATCATCATCAGCGGATAATTCCACGGCGCAATCGACGCCACGACGCCGATGGCGTCGCGGCGGACCATCGAGGTATGACCGGGAATGTATTCGCCGGCGACCTGTCCAGGCATCGAGCGGACCGCGCCGGCAAAGAAGCGGTAGCAGTCGACGATCGCCGGGATCTCGTCATTGAGCACGGCATTGATCGGCTTGCCACAGTTCAGCGCCTCGAGCGCCGCGAAATCCTGTGCAGCAGCCTCGATGCGATCGGCGATCTTCAGGAGATAGCCGGCGCGCTGCGCCGGTGTTGTGCGGGACCAGGTGACGAAGGCTTTTTCGGCGGCAAGCACTGCCGCCTCGATCTGCGCCGGGCTGGCCTCGGGCAGATTGAGGATGGTCGCCCCGGTCTTCGGGTTGAGGATCGGTTCCTCGGTCTCGGCGCCTTTCTCGAATCTCGAGCCGATCAGCATCTGCGTGTCCATGGAAATCTCTCCCTTATGAACTGAAGTCATTTGCCCGAACCGGCGATCTGGTCGCCGTCGCGGGTCAGGTAATAGGCAGCGAGGATGGGAAGCAGCGTCACCAGCACCACGACCATCGCCACGACATTGGTGACCGGACGCTGGCGCGGACGGATCAACTCTTCGAGCATCCAGATCGGCACCGTCTGCTGCTGGCCGGCGGTGAAGGTGGTGACGATGACCTCGTCGAAGGACAGCGCAAAGGCAAGCATGCCGCCGGCCAGCAGCGCGGTTGCGATGTTGGGCAGCACGACATGCCGAAAGGTCTGGAAACCATCGGCGCCGAGATCCATCGACGCCTCGATCATCGAGCCGGACGTGCGGCGGAAACGGGCGACGGCATTGTTGTAGACGACGACCACGCAGAATGTGGCGTGGCCGAGCACGACCGTCCAGAACGAGAACGGGATTTCGGCCAGCGCGAAGGCCGAGCGCAGCGCGATGCCGGTGATGATGCCGGGCAGCGCGATCGGCAGGATCACCAGCAGCGAGATGGTTTCGCGGCCGAAGAATTTTGTGCGGGACACGGCCGCGGCGCAGAGCGTGCCGAGGACCAGCGCGATGGCGGTCGAGATCGCCGCGACGCGCACAGACAGCGACAGCGCCTGCCAGACGTCAGGCCGGTTCCAGGTGACGGCGAACCATTGCGTGGTCAGGCCCGGCGGCGGCCAGACGAAGCTCTTCTCCTCGGTGGTGAAGGCATAGACGAAGATCAGCAGGATCGGCAGGTGCAGGAAGAGCAGGCCGCCGGTGGCAGCGAGCTTCAGGCCGATCGGCGCGGATGGGCCACGGTCAGAGCGCATCGAAAGCCCCCATGCGCTTGGCGCCCCAGAGGTAGAAGCCCATGATGACAATGGGCACCACGGTAAAGGCGGCGGCGAGCGGGATGTTGCCGGCAGTGCCTTGCTGCGAATAGACGGCCTGGCCGATGAACAGCCGCGAGGTACCGATGATCTGGGGGATGATGTAGTCGCCGAGCGTCAGCGAGAAGGTGAAGATCGAGCCGGCGACGATGCCGGGCAGCGCCAGCGGGAACAGCACGTTGCGGAAGGTCTGGCCGGGCGAGGCCCCCAAATCGGACGAGGCCTCGACCAGATTGCCCGGCACGCGCTCGAGTGCGGCCTGCACCGGCAGGATCATGAAGGGCAGCCAGACATAGACGAATACGATGAAGGTGCCAGTTGAGGAGACCGACAGCGAGTTGCCGCCGACGATCGGGAGCGATAGCCAGGCATCAAGCAGCCACAGAAGATGCAATTTGGCCAACAGCCACGTCAGGATGCCTTCCTTGGCGAGGATCAGCTTCCAGGCATAGATCTTGACCAGGTAGCTCGACCACAGCGGCAGCATGACGCCGAGATAAAACAACGCTTTCCAACGGCCACGCGCATAGCGCGCCGCGTAATAGGCGATGGGAAAGGCGATGACCGCCGACGCGAGCGTCACCAGCGCCGCCATCGTCACCGTGCGCAGGATGATGTCGAGATTAGCGGCCTGCAGCAGGTCGCCATAGGTCTTTAGCGTGAACTGCCGGTTGATCAGGCCGGAGAACTCGTCGATCGAAAAGAAGCTCTGCAGGAGCAGTGCGACCAGCGAGCCGATATAGACGATGCCGAGCCACAGAACCGGCGGCAGCAGCATGAGCAGAAGCAGCAGTTGCGGCCGGCGCCAGAAGATGTCGGAGAGCGCGCCGCGTACGCCGCCGCTGCCCGGCAGGATGGCGGGGGCCGTGGCCCGCGGCATGGCAGCGTCAAGGCTCATCCCAGCTCGTCCATCAAATGCAAATGCTCGCGGTTGAAGGTGAGCACCACCGCCTCGCCTTCCCGGGGCAAGGCAGCACCCGCCGGCACGATGGCATGTAGCCGCAAGCCCTCTGCATCGAGCGCCAGTCTTGTCGTGGCGCCGAGATAGTTGGTCGAGACAAGACGAGCGGCAACGCCTTCGCCGTTGGCCCGGCTAATACGGATGGATTCGGGCCGCAGGCTGCCCCAGCGATGCTGGCCGGCATAGCGCTGGACGAAATCCGGCGGCAGCACGTTGGACGAGCCGACGAAATCGGCGACGAAGCGGGTCTTGGGGCGCTGGTAGATGTCTTCCGGCGTGCCGATCTGCATGATCTTGCCGTCATTGAAGACGGCGACGCGGTCGGCCATCGAAAGCGCTTCGCCCTGGTCGTGGGTGACGAACACGAAGGTGATGCCGAGCGCCTTCTGCAGCGATTTCAACTCCTCCTGCATGTTTTCGCGCAGCTTGAGGTCGAGCGCGCCGAGCGGCTCGTCGAGCAACAGCACCTTGGGCTGGTTGACCAGAGCACGGGCGAGCGCGACGCGCTGGCGCTGGCCGCCGGAAAGTTGGCCAGGGCGACGCGCGCCGTAGTCGGGAAGCCGCACCAGCGCAAGCGCCTCTTCCGCCGCCTTTTGCCGCTCCGGTCTGCCGACGCCCTTGACCATCAGCCCATAGGCGACGTTGTCGAGCACGTTGAGATGCGGGAACAGCGCATAATCCTGGAACACGGTGTTGACGTTGCGGCGATAGGGCGGCACGCCCTCGGCGCGTTCGCCGAAGATCGAGATCGACCCAGCCGTCGGCTGCTCGAAGCCGGCGATGAGGCGCAGGCACGTCGTCTTGCCCGAGCCGGAAGGCCCGAGCATGGCGAAGAACTCGCCCGGCACGATGTCGAGATCGACCGCGTCGACGGCACGCACGCTGCCGAAATGGCGGGAGACTTTTTGGAAGGAAACGGCGGAGGTCATGGGCTGTCCTGATCTGTCAGGCTCATTAAATTTCAGGCGGTTGCGCCGCCCCTCATCCGCCTGCCGGCACCTTCTCCCCGTATAGTGGACGGGGAGAAGGGAGGCGCTCCAACGCTGGCGACCCCCCGTTCTTCACGGGGAGAGGGTAAGGGTGAGGGGCAGCGCCGAGCTTCGTAGGTGAGGCGAACTCACCGCCCGCCGATGACGCCGATATAGTCCGACACCCAGCGGTAATAGGGCACGCACTGGTCGTTCTGGGTGGCGCATTTCGAGACCGGCGTCTTCCAGAACTTGATCTTGTCGAAATTGTCGTAGCCGTTGGTCTTGCAGCCCTCTTCGCCGAGCAGTTCGTTGCCCTTGCAGGCGGCAGGCACCACCGGCAGCGAGCCGAACCAGGCGGAGACGTCGCCCTGCACTTTCGGCGACAGCGAATGCTCAATCCACATGTAGGCGCAGTTCGGGTGGGCCGCATCGGCCTCCATCATCGTGGTGTCGGCCCAGCCGGTGACGCCCTCCTCGGGGATGGTCGAGGCGACCGGCTTCTTGGCCGCGATCAGCGTGTTGACCTGGTAGGGCCAAGAACCGGAGGCGACGACGCCTTCGTTCTGGAAATCGTCGACCTGTATGGCGGCGTCATGCCAATAGCGTCCGACAAGCGTACGCTGGACGCGCAGCAGGTCGAGCGCGGCCTTGTACTGGTCCTCGGTCAGTTCGTACGGATCCTTGATGCCGAGCTCCGGCTTGTGGGCCATCAGGTAATTGGCGGCGTCGGCGATGTGGATCGGCCCGTCATAGGCCTGGACGCGGCCCTTGTTCGACTTGCCGTCGGGCAGCTTCATTTCCTCGAACACGATGTTCCAGCTCTTCGGTGCCTCCTTGAACACTTCGGTGTTGTACATCAGCACGTTCGGCCCCCACTGATAGGGGACGCCGTAATGGACACCGCCGACGGTGAACCAGGGCGCATCCTTCAGCCGGTCGTCGACCGTCTTCCAGCTCGGTATGAGGTCGGTGTTGATCGGCTGGACGCGCTTGCCGGCAACCAGGCGCAGCGAGGCGTCCCCCGAGGCGGTGACAAGGTCGAAACCGCCTTCGTTCATCAACGAGACCATCTCGTCGGAGGTGTTGGCGGTCTTGACGTTGACCTTGCAGCCGGTCTCCTTCTCGAACGAAGTGACCCAATCATAGCCCTTGTCGGTTTCGCCGCGCTCGATATAGCCCGGCCAGGCGACGATATTGACCTCGCCTTCACCCTTGCCGAGCTCCTTGACCTGGGCAATCGCCTGACCGGAAAAGCTCAGCGCGACCGTCAAGGCAGTGCATGATTTCAGCAATGAATTCATCGTCGATCTCCCATTTTGCATGACCCCGAAACCGGTTTCGGCTTTCGGAAAAAGGTCATGCGCCCGTTTAAAAACGTTGGATGCGCGGCTCTGAAGGGCCGTGCTCCGGCGGCAGCTTTGTTCCCTGACCGAAAAGTGCTGCGAAATTTCCGGTTTCGCAAATTCATTTATCAGAAAGCCGATATCGGTTTTCCCGATACATCAGCGGCCGATCTTCTCGGGCCGTTGGCGCACCATGCGCTGCGACTGGGCAAGCCCGATGAAGTCGCGCGCCGCCTGCGGCAGGCCGGAGCCGCGCCGCCAGACCATGCCGACCTGGACGACCGGCAACGATCCCGAAATATCGCGCGATTCGATGCGGTCGCCTTCCAGCGACCAAGGCCGGTAGACGAGGTCGGGCAGCAGCGCCACGCCGGCGCCGGTGGCGACGAGGCTGCGCACCGCTTCGACCGAGCGGGTGCGGAAGGCGACATGCGGCTTGGCGCCGATCGCCGTCAGCAGCTTTCCGGTGTTCTCCTCGATCTCGTCGACGGTCAGCATGATCAGCGGTTCCGAGGCGATGTCACCGATGCCGATAATGTCGGCGCCGGCCAAGGGATGGCCGAGCGGCAGCCACAGCCGGTAAGCCGAGACTTCGAGGATTTCGGACTGCAGCGCCGTGCGGTCGCGCAGGTTCGAAGTGACCATGACGGCAATGTCGAGCTTGCCGCCGATCAACAGGTGCTCGAGATAGTCGCCATTGTCCTCGATCGCCGAGACCTCGACACCCGGATAAGCGCGGCGGTAGCGGGCAAGAAGATCCGACAGCACATAGCCGGCGACCAGCGAGGTGACGCCAAGTTGCAGCCGCCCGCTTGCCGCTATCCGTTCGCCGAAGAAGGCGCGGCGCGCATCGGAAACGTCGGCGAGGATCTTCCTCGCATGGCGCAGGAACTGGTGGCCTTTGTGGGTGATGTTCAAGCCGCGCGGGTGGCGCTCGAACAACTCGACGCCGAGATCGTGCTCCAACTCCTTGATCGCCTCGGTGACCGAGGATTGCGAGATCGACAGGTTCTGGGCGGCGCCCGACACCGTGCCCTGCTCGGCGACGGCGATGAAGAACTGCAATTGGCGGATGGTGAAAGCCATGGCCGGACTAAACACGGCGGAAGCGGCGCTGGGAAGTGGGGCGACCGACAACACTTGACGGCCGAAAGACTCGTAACTAAATAAGTTACATGAAACGAAACAGCAGACTCTCGTCGACCCTGCACATTCTCGTCCACATGGCCGAAACGCAGGAGCACGCGCTGACCTCCGAGCAACTCGCCACATTCATCCACACGAACCCGGTCGTCGTCCGCCGGACCGTCGCCGGCTTGCGTAAAGCTGGCATCGTCACCTCTTCGCGCGGACATGGCGGCGGCTGGCAACTTGGCCGTGCGCCCGAGCAAATCTCGCTGGCCGAGATCAGCGCCGCGCTCGGCGAACCGCTGCTGCCGTTCGGCACCGAGCCGGAGAGCCCCGGCTGCCTTGTCGAACAAGCGGTGATAGCGGCGCTCGATGATTTTCGCGTTGAGGCCGAGAAGCTGCTGGCGGAAAAACTCAGCCGCATCACGCTTGCCGACCTCGCCGCCGATTTCCACCGCCGTTACGAGCTGATTGGAGTGACCAGCCATGCAGTATGATCTGATTGTCGTGGGCGGCAGCTTTGCCGGCCTGTCGGCTGCCATCCAGGTGGCACGAGCCCGGCGCAACGTCCTGGTGATCGACGCAGGCCAGCCCCGCAATCGTTTTGCCGAACACTCGCACGGCTTCCTCGGGCAGGACGGGCGCGCGCCCGGCGCAATCCTGGACGACGCAAGGCAGCAAGTGCTGGCCTATCCGACAGCCAAGGTCATCGCCGGGTTGGCGGACAAGGCCGCTGCCGCCGGTTCCGGCTTCGAGGTCACGACGGATCGCGGCGAGGCATTCGGTGCCGCGCGGCTGGTGCTTGCCACCGGCGTGCGCGATATCCTGCCGGATGTCCCCGGGCTTGCCGAGCATTGGGGAAAGAGCGTGCTGCATTGTCCTTATTGCCATGGCTATGAGGTGGACGGCGGACCGCTTGGCGTACTCGCAACCGGCCCGATGGCGGTGCATCAGGCGCAATTGATCGCCGACTGGGGCGACGTCACTCTGTTCGCAAACGGCATGTTCGAACCCGACGCGGAACAGATGCTTGCGCTGGAAAGGCGAAACGTGCGGTTCGAACCGGCCGGCGTGGCGGAGCTGGAAAAAGATGGTGCGGGCGGGCTGGTCGTCAGTCTCGAAGACGGCCGCAAAGCCGGCGTCAGGGCGCTGTTCACAGCACCGCGCAACACCATGGCGAGCCCGCTGGCCGAGCAGCTCGGCTGCACCTTCACGGAAGGCTTTCTCGGTCCGGTGATCACCGTCGACGACCGGCAGCAGACGACCGTGCCCGGCGTCTATGCCGCCGGAGATGCAGCACGATCGATGCACAACATCGCCTTCGCCGTATCAGGTGGCGCCTTCGCGGGCATATGCGCCCACCAATCGCTGGTCTTCGACTAGAACCCGCTTTCGCCGCCGGCAATGCTGAGCCGCGCGCCCGCCTGGGCAAGCGCCGCGGCAATGTCGCGCGGCGGCGGCCGCTCGGTGGCGAGTTCGGAAAAGCCGTCGAAGCCGCAGACCTGAACCAGACCGTGGCGACCGAACTTGCTGTGGTCGGTGACGACAAGCGAACGCTGGCCGCGCGACAGCACCATGCGGGCGAACTCCGCCTCTTCCAGATCATAGTCCATGACGCCCGTGACGGCATCGACCGCGCCGGTCGAAATCACCGCGTGGCTGACGGAGAAGCGGCTGACGAATTCGATGGCCGAGACGCCGAAGGCAGCACCGGAATCGCTGCGCAGCTCGCCGCCGGCCATATAGACCTTGTTGCCGTTGACGGTGGCCAGTGTGCGGGCGATGTCGGAGGAGTTGGTGACGACCGTCAGCCGCCGGTGGCCGAGCAGTTCCCGGGCCAGGAAAGAGGTGGTGGTGCCGGTGTCGAGCATGATCGATTCGCCGTCGCGGATGGTGGCGGCGACCATGCGCGCTATTGCCCGCTTGGCGTCGGCGTTCTCGCGCATGCGCCGCTCGAACGGCGCTTCGCCGGCAATCGACGGCAGGCCGACGGCGCCGTGCATCTTGAGGATGGAACCGTCGTTGGTCAGTGGCTTGACGTCGCGGCGTACCGTCTCCAGCGAGACGCCCAGCCGGTCGGCCAGGCTGGCAATGGTGACAGTGCCTTCCTCCTTGAGGAGGCGCAGGATTTCGCCATGCCGCTTCGAGTGGACCATCGGTTCCATCCGGTCGGATTGTTGCACTACTGACCGTTTCTACGGCATAATTGCCACTAATTCCAAGGAATTTAGCAAAATTCGGGCGAAAAACCAGAAAACACCACAATTTCGCGTTGACAACGTCTCCAGCGTGGCGCGACATTATCGCTGTGACAGGCTCGGAACCGAGGACGGGGCTGAGCCGCACGAAAAATCGCCTGCCCGAACGCCCGGGAAACTGTCGGGTGCAAGGGTGCCGAAATTCAGGATCCGCGGGGGCGGATGCCGGCGTCGAAGAACCCGGCACAAAGGGGCTCGTCGGTGCGGTGCGGGATACCGATCCCGAGATCTGCACCGACGAGATCTTCGCGTTGCCTGCATTCCTCCGTCCGATTGTCATCGCTGGCCAGCCGTGACATGCGTGGAAAATTGACCCAATGTTGGACGAGATCGTGACTGTCGAAGACCGCATCCGCGCGCTGCCTTGCTGGACCGGCAGCATCGACATTGCGCCGCTGCCGGGCGGGTTGAGCAATGCCAATTATCTGGTCAAGGACGCGGTCGGGCGGCACGTCGTGCGGATCGGCCAGGATTATCCGTTCCACCATGTCTTTCGCGAGCGCGAGATGATGACCGCGCGAGCAGCGCACGCGGCAGGCTTCGCTCCGGCCGTCCACTACACCGGACCCGGCGTTATGGTGACGGAGTATCTCGGCGCCAAGGCCTATGTCGCACAGGACGTGCGCGCCGATTTCGGCCGCGTTGCCGCGTTGCTGCGCGGCTTCCACCGGGAAATGCCCGGTCATGTCTCCGGCGCCGGCTTCATGTTCTGGGTATTCCATGTCATTCGCGACTATGCGCGCACGCTGGAGGAAGGCGGCAGCCGCAAGCTGGGCGAACTGCCGCGCCTGCTGACGCTGGCGGACGAGCTCGAGCGCGCGCAAAAACTGCTGCCGATCGTCTTCGGCCACAACGACCTTTTGCCGGCTAATATAATCGACGACGGTCACAGGCTTTGGCTCATCGATTTCGAATATGCCGGGTTCAACACGGCGATGTTCGACCTTGCCGGCGCGGCTTCGAATGCCGGCATGAGCGACGAGGAATCCTTCGCCTTTCTGACCGCCTATTTCATGAAGGAGCCGGACCCGGCAATACGGCGCTCGCACGCCGCCATGCAATGCGCGTCGCTGCTGCGCGAGGCGATGTGGGGCATGGTTTCCGAGCTCTACCTCGACGCGCCCGGCATCGACTACGCCGCCTACGCCGACGAAAACCTGGCGCGGCTCGAAACCGCCCTGGAGAACTACAGGACAAAATACGGGACGCGGACATGACCCTGCCCGCCCAGGCCGAGATCGTCGTCATCGGCGGTGGCATCATCGGCTGTTCGACGGCCTATCATCTGGCGCGCGACCATAAGGCCGATGTCGTGCTGCTCGAGCAGGGCAAACTGACCTCGGGCTCGACGTGGCATGCTGCCGGGCTGGTCGGCCAGTTGCGCTCGTCGGCGTCGATTACGCGGGTGCTCAAATATTCGGTCGATCTTTATAAGGGGCTGGAAGCCGAAACCGGCCTCGCCACCGGCTGGAAGATGACCGGCTGCATGCGCCTCGCCACCAATGCCGACCGCTGGACCGAGTATAAGCGGCTGGCAACGACGGCAAAGAGCTTCGGCATGGATATGCATTTGCTGTCGCCGGCCGAGGTCAAGGAAATGTGGCCGCTGCTGGAAACCGGCGACCTCGTTGGCGCGTCCTGGCTGCCGACCGACGGTCAGGCAAGCCCTTCCGACGTCACCCAGTCGCTGGCCAGGGGCGCGCGCATGCATGGCGCAAAATTGTTCGAGGAGGTGCGGGTCACCGGCTTCGAAATGAGAGACGGCCGCATCACCGCGGTGAAGACCAGCAAAGGCGATATCGCCTGCGACAAGGTGGTGAACTGCGCCGGGCAATGGGCGCGGCAGGTGGGTGCGCTGGCTGGCATCAACGTGCCGCTGCAGCCGGTGAAGCACCAGTACATCATCACCGAGAGGATCGACGGCTTGGCGACCGACGCGCCGACGATTCGCGACCCCGATCGCCGCACCTATTTCAAGGAGGAGGTCGGCGGGTTGGTGATGGGCGGCTATGAGCCGAACCCGCAGGCCTGGACGACCGGTCTGCCTGGCGGTGATGTGCCGGACGATTGGGAGTTCCGGCTGTTCGACGATGATTACGATCATTTCGAGCAGCATATGAGCCAGGCGATCGAGCGTGTCCCGGCGCTCGCCAATGCCGGCGTCAAGCAGATGATCAACGGTCCGGAGAGCTTTACGCCGGACGGCAATTTCATCCTCGGCGTGGCGCCGGAATGCGCCAATATGTTCGTTGGCGCCGGCTTCAATGCCTTCGGCATCGCGTCCGGCGGCGGCGCCGGCTGGGTGCTGGCGCAATGGGTCGTCGACGGCGAGGCGCCGCTCGATTTGTGGGTGGTCGACATCCGCCGCTTCTCCGATCTGCACCGCGACAGGCAATGGGTCGGCGACCGCACGCTGGAGGCCTATGGCAAGCACTACACGATCGGCTTCCCGCATGAGGAATATGTCAGCGGCCGGCCGCGCATCGTCTCGCCTTTGTACGAGCGGCTGCAAAAACATCGCGCCGTGTTCGGCTCGAAACTTGGCTGGGAGCGGCCTAACTGGTTCGCGCCGGAAGGCATCGAGCCGAAGGACGTCTATTCGATGGGCCGGCAGAACTGGTTCTCGGCGGTTGGCGACGAGCACCGCCACGTGCGCGAAAAGATCGGTATTTTCGACCAGTCGTCTTTCGCCAAATACGAAATGACCGGAGCGGACGCGCTGAAGGCGCTGGACTGGATCTGCGCCAATGACGTCGCCAAGCCGGTCGGCCGGCTGACCTACACGCAGCTCCTCAACACGCGCGGCGGCATCGAGGCGGATTTGACCGTGGCGAGGCTCGGCGAGGAGAAATTCTACATCGTCACCGGCACCGGTTTCCGCACGCACGATTTCTCCTGGATTGCCGATCATATCGGCAGAGAGTTCGACGTGACGCTGACCGACGTCACCGAGGAGTTCGGCACATTGTCGCTGATGGGGCCGCGCGCCCGTGACGTGCTGTCAGCGGTGACCGATGCTGACGTCTCGAACGCCGCCTTTCCGT
>NZ_SUEG01000072.1:0-12228 GCF_005063415.1 Mesorhizobium sp. | reverse complement strand
GGCCATGTTCGCGAGATCGCCATTGCCGGCCACCCGGTTCGGGCGCTGCGCGTCACCTATGTCGGCGAGCTCGGCTGGGAACTGCATGCGCCGATCGCGGCAACGGGCGAGGTTTTCGATGCACTGATGGCGGCGGGCGCGGTCCACGACATCCGCCCGGTCGGCTACCGGGCGCTGGAATCGCTGCGGCTGGAAAAAGGCTACCGCGCCTGGGGCGCCGACATCACACCCAACGACACGCCGCAGGAGGCCGGCCTCGGCTGGGCGGTGAAGCTCAGGAAGAACACCGATTTCCTCGGCCGGCGGGCGCTTGAAAAGCTAGATGGCTCGACGCTCGGGAAACGCTTTGCCGGCTTCACTGTCGACGATCCGGATGTCGTGCTGCTCGGGCGCGAGACCATCCTGCGCAACGGCGACGCCGTCGGTTATCTCACCAGCGGCGGCTATGGCTACACCATCGGCACGAACATCGGTTACGGCTATGTGCGCAATGCGGATGGCGTCAGCGATGATTTCCTCACCTCCGGCGATTACGAGCTCGCGGTGGCAATGGAACGGACCCCGGCTAAGATCCATCTCGAGCCACTTTACGACCCGATGGGGGCAAAGGTGAAGGCCTAGAGCCTTCCGGTTTCAGCCTCAGTTCACGATGAGCACCAGCCCCCGGCTCGGCACCGTATCGGCCTCGCCTGGCATTGAAACATAGGGCGGCGTCTCTTCGGCGCGCGTGACGGTGCCTTGCGCCTCGAGCTCGGCGATCCGGGCGGCAAACCCGGTATCCCACAGCGTGTTCTTCACCGTCAGCACGATCACCCCGCCCTGACGGCAGATGCGGATCAGCTCGTCCAGCCCCTCGGCCCCGACATGGCCGGACGTGAAGACGCCGGCTGAGATGATCCCGGCGTAGGCATCGTCCACGAAAGGCAGCGGTCCGCCAAGCGCCAGGCAGTGCAGCGCCGAATAGACGCCCTTGCGCGCCGCCTGCGCCAGCATGCCTTCCGAGATGTCGAGGGCCTCGACCTGCGGATAACCGGTGATGGCAAGCCATTCGCCAATGAGCCCGGTACCGGCCCCGGCATCGAGCAGAGGTGCCGCGCCGCGCGGCAGATGGCGGGCCAGCAAGGCAAGGCAGATGGTCGGATGGCGATAGCCGGCCGCCGACATGTCGGCGTCATAAGTGCCTGCCCAGCTGTCGTAGAGCGCCGCGACGTCTTCCGGCCGCTTCGCCGCATAGGCTGCGGCGAGTGCGCTCTGCTGTTTGCTGTCCGTCATCGCTTTCCGTCGCCTGGTATCGATCCGCAACGCGATCATAGCCAAACGGCGAAAACTGTGGAACCGTCGTCGTCCCAATAACACGGGGAAAGGAGCGAAATCCATGGCGGATGACCAGGCACGCGCCGCACTTGCGGCCATTCCGATGCTGGCCGGCTATGACGGTCCGCTGGAACGGCTCGGCGGTCTCACCAACCTCGTCTTCAGGGGTAAGGATTTTTGCCTGCGCATCCCCGGCAGGGGCACCGAGGAATACATCAACCGCGCCAACGAGGCAGTGGCGGCGCGGCAGGCGGCGAAGGCCGGCGTCAGCCCGGAAGTGCTGCATGTCGATGCCGAGACCGGCGTGCTGGTGACCCGCTTCATTACCGGCGCAGAGACGATGTCGCCGGAAAAATTCAAGACCCGACCGGGCAGCCCGGCACGCGCAGGCAAGGCTTTTGGCAAGCTGCACACATCCGGCGCGGTGTTCCCCTTCCGCTTCGAGCTATTTGCGATGATCGACGACTATCTGAAAGTGCTGTCGACCAAGGACGTCGCTCTGCCTGCCGGCTATCACGATGTGGTCGGCGAAGCGGAAACCGTGCGTTCGGCACTTGCGGCTCATCCTCTGCCGATCGTCGCCTGCCACTGCGACCCGCTCTGCGAAAACTTTCTCGACACGGGCGATAGGATGTGGATCGTCGACTGGGAATATTCCGGCATGAACGATCCGCTCTGGGATCTCGGGGACCTCTCGGTCGAAGGGCAATTCGACGCCGCGCAGGAGGAGGAAATGATGCTGGCCTATTTCAGCGGCGAGCCGACACCGGCGGAGCGCGGCCGCATCGTCATTTACAAGGCGATGTGCGACCTGCTGTGGACGCTGTGGGGCTTGATCCAGCTTGCCAACGACAATCCGGCCGACGACTTTCGCGCCTACGCCGATGGCCGGTTTGCGCGCTGCAAGGCACTGATGGAGACGCCGGAATTTTCGCGGCATCTAGCGGCGGTGCGTCGGGGCTAGTTTACACCCTTAGGGACATTTTCGGGTGGCACCGTGTCGACCACCTTCTGGCGGTGGAAGATGAACAGGCCGGCCAGCACGACGATGGCCGAGCCGATCAGGATGCGCGGTCCCGGCACATCGCCGAAGAAGGCGAGGCCGAAGACCACTGCCCACAACAGCAGGCTGTAATGCAGCGGCGCCAAGGTCGAGGCCGGCGCCAGCTTCAACGCCCGGGTGATCATCAGATGCGCGCCGCAGGAGACAATACCGAGAAGCAGCATGGCGCCGAAATCGAGCGAGGACGGCATCTTCCAGGTGCCGATGGTCAACGCCGCGCCGACCAGCAGCGTGCCGATGGTCTGCCAGGTGACCAGCGAGGTGTCGCTGGTGCCGCGCAGACGCCGGTTGAGGATGATGGCGAAGGCGAATGAAATGCTTCCGGCGAGCGCAAATATCGACGACAGCGAAAACGCGGCCGAAGACGGCTTCAGCATGATCAGCACGCCGCAGAAACCGACCAGGATAGCCGCCCAGCGGCGCCAGCCGACCCTTTCGCCGAGCAGGAAGTGCGACAGCGCCGCCACATAGATCGGCCCGGCCATGTAGAAGCTCATCACATCGGCGAGCGGCAGATAGACGACCGCCGCGTAGAACAGCGCCGTGTCGAGCGTCGTCATCACCACGCGCAGCAGCTGCAGCTCCGGCCGCTCCATGCCAAACAGCTTGGCCGCACCCTGATGTGCAATTATTGGCCCGAGTATGAAAAACGCGCCGATCGAGCGGATCAGCACGACCTGGCCGACGGAAAAACTGGCGACCAGCCACTTGCCCATAGCGTCGTTCAGCGCAAACAGGAAATCGCCGGCGAGCATCAGCAGGATACCGGCCAGCAGCACGTTCCTGATCGTCGAATTCTGGGCTGCGGGCTGCGCCATTCCGTTACCGGTTCCTCGCCGTGGGTACGGTGACCCGCGTCGTAGTCGCTAGCAGCGGCCGTGACGAGGCAGAAATCGAGAATTCGGTAAGACCAGCGCCGGAAATCGGCTGGTCTAAGCGTGGCGCCGGTTCACCGTGCCCGGCCTTCCGGCGATCGAAAGCCGGGTATCCTGCCGGCTGCGTTCGGCTACCACCTTGCCCCTGGCAATGACGCAGAGACGCTCGGGGCGCAGGCGCAGCGCCTCGACCGGATTGCCGGCATCGAGAACGACCAGGCTGGCGCGCTTGCCGACGGCAAGGCCAAGGTGGTCGAGGCCCATGATGGCGGCATTGAC
This sequence comes from Mesorhizobium sp., assembly GCF_005063415.1. GTDB lineage: Bacteria > Pseudomonadota > Alphaproteobacteria > Rhizobiales > Rhizobiaceae > Mesorhizobium. Next base: position 8,697 of record NZ_SUEG01000072.1, on the reverse strand, counting down.
GTTGGTGACCATGTCGAAACAGCGCGCCATCTCGGCCGGGCTCGACATCTGCGCGACATGCAGGCCCATGAAGGCGACGTCGAGCATGTCTGCCGTGCCCAGCGAATACCAGGGGTCGAGCACGCAATCCTGGCCCCAGCCGACGCGGATGCCGTGCGCCAGCATCTCCTTGACGCGGGTCAAGCCGCGGCGCTTGGGAAAGGTGTCGTGGCGGCCCTGCAGCATGATGTTGATCAGCGGATTGGGGATCGCCGAAACGCCGGCCTCGGCAATCAGCGGCAATAGCTTTGAAACGTAGTAATTATCCATCGAATGCATCGATGTCAGGTGCGAGCCGGCCACTCTGCCCTGCAATCCAAGCCGCTGCGTCTCATAGGCAAGCTGCTCGATGTGGCGCGACAGCGGATCGTCGGTCTCGTCGCAATGCAGGTCGACCAGCAGCCCCCGTTCGGCCGCGATCTCGCAGAGCTCGGTGACGGAGCGCATGCCGTCGGCCATGGTGCGTTCGAAATGCGGGATGCCGCCGACGACATCGACGCCCAGGTCGAGCGCGCGGACGGTGTTTTCGCGCGCCGTCGGCGAGCGGTAAAACCCGTCCTGCGGGAAGGCGACCAGTTGCAGGTCGATATAGGGGGCAACCGTCTTCTTCACGTCGAGCAGCGCTTCGACCGCCAGCAGGCGGTCGTCGCAAACATCGACATGGGTTCGGATGGCGAGCAGGCCCATCGACACCGCCCAGTCGCAATAGGCGAGCGCACGGTCGCGCACCGCTTCGTGGGTCAGAAGCGGCTTCAGCTCGCCCCACAGCGAGATGCCTTCCAGCAGCGTGCCCGAGACATTGATGCGCGGAATGCCGAGCGAAAGCGTGGCATCCATATGGAAATGCGGATCGACGAAGGGCGGCGAGACCAGATTGCCATGGGCATCGATCGCCGTGCCGGCGCTGACGTTCAGCTCGGGCTCTATCGCTGCGATCGTTTCGCCCACGATGCCGATATCGGCGATCCTGCCGTCGGGCAGCGTGCCGCCGCGCACCACAAGGTCAAAATCCATCTAGCGCCACCTCGTTCAAAAAGCAGTTTCTTTCCATTCGGCGTGCTGCCGCAAGGCGGAACCTTCAGGCGCGGCCCTTCCCTTCTCCCCTTGTGGGAGAAGGTGGCCGCGAAGCGGCCGGATGAGGGGTGTTCCAGCTTGTCACCAACAGCGTTCCGTCCAGCACCCCTCAACCGTCTCGGCGCTGCGCGCCGATCCACCTTCTCCCATAGGGGGAGAAGGAAAGGGCGCTACTCCGGCACATACCGCACCGCACCCTTGGCGGCACTTGTCGCCATCGCCGCATAGGCGCGCAAGGCCGTCGTTACCTTGCGCTTGCGCTTTTCCTCGGGCTTCCAGGCAGCGGTTCCCCTGGCCTCCATCGCCGCGCGACGGGCGATGAGTTCGGCGTCGTCGACAGCAAGCCTGATGGTGCGGTTGGGGATATCGATCTCGATCGTGTCGCCCTCCACGACCAGCCCGATCAGCCCGCCTTCAGCTGCTTCCGGCGAGACGTGGCCGATCGATAGGCCGGAGGTGCCGCCGGAAAAACGCCCGTCGGTGATCAGTGCGCAGGCTTTGCCGAGGCCCTTCGATTTGAGATAGCTGGTCGGATAGAGCATTTCCTGCATGCCGGGGCCGCCGCGTGGCCCTTCATAGCGGATGACGACGACATCGCCGGCCTTGATCTCGTTCGACAGGATTGCCTTGACGCTGGCGTCCTGGCTTTCGAACACTCTTGCCGGGCCGGTGAATTTCAGGATCGATTCATCGACGCCGGCGGTCTTCACGATGCAGCCGTCGAGCGCGAGATTGCCTTTGAGCACCGCAAGGCCGCCATCCCTGGAAAAAGGATGTGCGGCCGAGCGGATGACGCCGGTTTCGCGGTTCGTGTCGAGCTCGTCCCAGCGGCGATCCTGGCTGAAGGCGACCTGCGTCGGCACGCCGCCGGGTGCCGCGAGGAAGAAATCGCGGACGTTTTGGCTGCTCGTGCGCGAAATATCCCAATGGTCGAGCGCTTCGCCGAGGCTCGCGGTATGCACCGTCGGCAGGTCGCGGTTGATCAGCCCGGCGCTATCCAACTGGCCGAGGATCGCCATGATGCCGCCGGCGCGGTGGACGTCCTCCATATGAACGTCTGCCTTGGCCGGAGCGACCTTGCACAGCACCGGCACCCGCCGCGAGAGCCGGTCGATGTCTTCCATGGTGAAGTCGACCTCGCCCTCATGTGCTGCGGCGAGGATGTGCAGCACGGTGTTGGTCGAGCCGCCCATGGCGATGTCGAGCGTCATGGCGTTCTCGAAGGCGCCCTTCGAGGCGATGCTGCGCGGCAGCGCGGTGTCATCGTCCTGCTCGTAATAGCGCTGGGCTAGATCGACGATCAGATGGCCGGCCTCGACGAACAGGCGCTTGCGGTCGGCATGCGTCGCCAGCGTCGAGCCGTTGCCGGGCAGCGAGAGGCCGAGCGCCTCGGTCAGGCAGTTCATCGAATTGGCCGTAAACATGCCGGAGCAGGAGCCGCAGGTCGGACAGGCCGAGCGCTCGATGGTTTTAACGTCCTCGTCGGAGATTTTGTCGTCGGCGGCCGCCACCATGGCGTCGACCAGGTCAAGCGCCTGGCTCTTGCCGGCGAGCACCACCTTGCCGGCCTCCATCGGACCGCCGGAGACGAAGACGGTCGGGATGTTGAGGCGCAGCGACGCCATCAGCATGCCGGGCGTGATCTTGTCGCAATTCGAGATGCAGACCATCGCGTCGGCGCAGTGCGCGTTGACCATGTATTCGACCGAGTCGGCGATCAATTCGCGCGACGGCAGCGAATAGAGCATGCCGTCATGGCCCATGGCGATGCCGTCATCAACGGCGATGGTGTTGAACTCCTTGGCGACGCCGCCGGCTTTTTCGATCTCGCGGGCAACCAGCTGGCCGAGATCCTTCAAATGGACATGGCCCGGCACGAATTGGGTGAAGGAATTGACCACGGCGATGATCGGCTTGCCGAAATCCGAATCCTTCATCCCGGTGGCGCGCCACAGGCCGCGGGCGCCGGCCATGTTGCGGCCATGGGTGGTGGTGCGGGAACGGTAGGCGGGCATTGAACTGTCCTTGCTGTCTGCGTCGCGCCCAAAGGTGCGGAAAACCGGAATTGAGCCGCAGGCCTTATAGACGCCAGGCTCTGGTCTGGCCACAATTTTGCGCTGCGCCAGGTAGCGGAACGAGCGGCCAGCCAAAGACGCAGCCGGTCCAGGCCTTAAAAAAGTCAGAAGTGCTGTCGGATCGTGTTTTGCTCGAGCGTCCTTGGGCAGACGGCGGGACCGGGCATCAATCGCCAGCCGGCCGTTTTGCGAGTGAAAACAAAGCCAACCAGCCCGAGGAGCAAGAGAATGCAAAAGATCACCACCTGCCTGTGGTTCGACGACCAGGCCGAGGAGGCCATGAACCATTACGTCTCCATCTTCAAGAACTCGAAGGTGCTGAGCGTGATGCGCTGGCCCAAGGGCAGCGGCGATCGTGAGGGCAAGGTGCTGATGGTCTCATTCGAGCTCGACGGCGTTCAGTTCCAGGCGCTCAACGGCGGGCCGCAATTCAAGTTCACCCAGGCAGTCTCGCTCTCCATCGACTGCAAGACGCAGGAAGAGGTCGACTATTTCTGGGACAGGCTTATCGCGGGCGGTGGCGAGCCCAGCCAGTGCAGCTGGCTGAAGGACAAATTCGGCCTCTCCTGGCAGGTCGTTCCCGAGCAGTTGCCCAGGCTGCTGCTGGACCCTGACGGGGAAAAGGCCGGCCGCGTGATGCAGGCGATGATGCAGATGACCAAGATCGACATCGCCAAGATCGAAGAGGCAGCCAGGGGGTGAACAAACGCGGTCTTGCCTTCTCCTCTTGTGGGAGAAGGTGGATCGGCGCGAATCGCCGAGACGGTTGAGGGGTGTTGGACGGAATGAGACCTTGGTGTTTCCTGGAACACCCCTCATCCGTCGCCTTCGGCGACACCTTCTCCCGCAAGGGGAGAAGGAAAGCGCCGCATCAAGCCGCTCTGTCGCGCACCTGGTAATCCTTGACCGCGGCGAAGCGGATCGCCTTCCAGCGCTCGGCCTCGTAGTTGAGCGAGAAGGCGTGCTGGGCGAGGAACACCGGATCGTTGTCGAGATCGCGGGCAATGTCGCCGCGATGCGCCTCGATGAAGCGCTGGAGCTCGGCCCTGTCGTCGGCCGATATCCAGCGGCAGACGGAAAAGCGTGACATCTCGAAATCGACCGGCAGCGTGTATTCGAATTTCAGGCGCTCCTTCAAGACGTCGAGCTGCAGGGCGCCGACGACGCCGACGATGGCTGGCGAGCCGTCTTCCGGCGAGAACAATTGCACGACGCCTTCCTCGGCCATCTGGTGCAGCGCTTCCTTGAGCTTCTTAGCCTTCATGGCATCGCCGAGGCGAACGCGGCGCAGGATTTCAGGTGCGAAATTCGGCACGCCGCGAAACAGGATCTCCTCGCCTTCGGTCAGCGTGTCGCCGATGCGCAGCGTGCCGTGGTTGGGGATGCCGACGACATCGCCGGCGAATGCCTCGTCGGCGGTGACGCGGGTGCGGGCAAAGAAGAATTGCGGCGCCGACAGGCTCATCGGCTTTCCCGTGCGCACCAGCTTGGCCTTCATGCCGCGCTCGAGCTTGCCGGAGCAGACGCGGACGAAGGCGATGCGGTCGCGGTGATTGGGGTCCATATTGGCCTGGATCTTGAAGACGAAGGAGGTCATCTTGTCCTCGGTCGCCTCGACCTTGCGGCTGTCGGCCTCTTGCGCGCGCGGCGGCGGCCCATAGGCGCCGAGCGCCTCGATCAGGTCGCGCACGCCGTAATTGCGCAGCGCCGAGCCGAAATAGACCGGCGTCAGATGGCCCTCGCGAAAAGCTTCCAGATCGAGCGGGCGGCAGGCCTCGCGCGCCAGCTCCAACTCCTCGATGAAGGCCTCCCGGTCGTTCTCCGGCAACAGGCCGGCGACCCGGTTGGAATCGGGTCCATTGACCGGCGTGCGCTCCTTTTCGGCGTCGCCCTTGCGCACCGCGTTCAGTGCCAGATGGTAGGTCCCGGAAAAGGTCTTGCCGCGGCCGATCGGCCAGGTGATCGGTGCTGTATCCAGCGCCAGCTTCTGCTCGATCTCATCGAGGATGTCGAATGGGTCTCGGCTTTCGCGGTCCATTTTGTTGACGAAGGTGATGATCGGGATATCGCGGAGCCGGCAGACCTCGAACAGTTTTAGCGTGCGCGGTTCGATGCCTTTTGCTGCGTCGATGACCATGACGGCGCTGTCGACCGCCGACAACGTGCGATAGGTATCGTCGGCGAAATCCTCGTGACCGGGCGTGTCGAGCAGGTTGAAGACGGTGTCCTCGTATTCGAAGGTCATCACCGACGTCACCACCGAAATGCCGCGCTCGCGCTCGATCTTCATCCAGTCCGACCGGGTCTGGATGCGGTCCTTCTTGGCCTTGACCTCGCCGGCAAGCTGGATGGCGCCGCCGAACAATAGCAGTTTTTCGGTGAGCGTGGTCTTGCCGGCGTCGGGGTGGGCAATGATCGCGAAAGTGCGGCGGCGCGATACCGCTTGTTCGATGTCTTCAGCCAATTTCATGGAATCCTGTCTGTGGCGCGGGCTTCTAGCAGCGCTTTTCCGGCCTGTCGAACGGAAACACCCTTCGCCCTCAATGCCAGATGATGCAAATGTCACTGCGGGCCGCGAGTTCAGTCACGGATCACAGCCGCTTCAGTGACCGAACCGGCATCATCCGTGCGGATGGCGAGCCACTCATAGTCGATTGAAAGCAATCCCCTTTCCGGGCCAAGGACATAGACCAGGCTCCAATCGGAAAACTTGTCGGTCTCAGGCGGCGCGCCGAGCGCCGCAACGACTTCTGCCCGCGATTTCCCAACCAACCACCCGGTCAGCACCAGGCTGTCAGCGATGCGATGGCGTTTATGCAAGGGATCATACCAGCTGTAGTCACCGACTTGCCACCACGATCGAATGAACGGCAGTGGCCCGAAAAAGACGGCATAGACGATCATGACCATGGCAGTGCCAATAGCGAGACCTCGCATCCAGGGGCGCAAACGAGCCCTTTGTGGCTGGGGCATGATTTCTGGTCGGGAACTCAACAGCGGAAAGCTTTCTCGCAAAGACGATGTCATCGACCGTTTCGAGAACGGAACACCACGACGCACCAAGGGTGAGCATGTATCACGACGGCAGGAGGGTATGAAGTCCTGCCGTTTAAAGGTGGAGGGCCGTGAGCAAAGACATCCTCGTCATCGGCGCTTCCATCGCCTGGAACCTGAGTGCAGAGCTGTCGACCTCTCCGGCTGCCGCAGCCGCCGGTTCATGTCCCGACGTCAGGCCGGTTCGGCGGCATGGCTCTCGAAGGCTATCTCGGGAATCCAGCCGGCAATTGCGGCGCCGATCCTGTCGGCATGGTCCTCCTGCAGATAATGCGCGCCGGGTCCGAGATCGATCAACCGGCAGTTCTTCAGGCCCGCCGCGAATTCCCGTGCAGCCTGCGGCGAGACGAGGGCGCCCGGATCGCCTGAGAAAAGCAGCTTCGGGTAGGAGGAAAGCCGGAGCGCCCGATGGTCGTGCTCGCTGATGGCGGCGACATCGGCGGGCTGGCCTTCGATCGGCAGGTCCCGCGGCAGCCGCAGGATCGGCTTGCGCGATTGCGGCGTCGGGAACGGCGCCCGGTAGGCGGCCATTTCTTCATCGCTCATCGTGCGCAGCACAGCGGCCGGCAGCACCCTTTCGACGAAGACGTTGTCTTCCAGGACAAGCTTCTCACCGACGCCAGGCGTGCGCATTGCCTTGAACAATTCGCGCGCCTGCGGACGCTGGTGGAAATCGTCCCAGCTCTCGAAGGGGCGGATGAATTCCATGAAGGCGAGGCCGAGGATCCGCTGCGGCCGCCGGGCCGCGAGATGGAAGGCGAGTGCGGTGCCCCAGTCCTGCGCGATGACAACCATGTCGGTGATGCCAAGCGTCTCGATGAAAGCGTCGAGATACCGGACGTGGTCGAAGAAGCGATAGTCGATGTCCGGCTTGCCGGACTGGCCATAGCCGATCAGGTCGGGCGCGATGCAGCGGCCGCACGGCGCCACATGCGGGATGATGTTGCGCCAGATGTAGGACGACGTCGGGTTGCCGTGCAGGAAGAGCACAGTCGGACCGGCCGTGCCTGCCTCGACATAGGAGATGGTGGAATCGAGTACCGCGACTTGCGAGCGCCCTAACATTGTGCGGGATTGCTGCTTTTCGAGTTTCGGGTTCATCGGATCAGCTCCTTTTTGCGAAGACTGTTTTGAAGACGATATTCTTGAAACGCTCGAGCGGTTCGGGACTGCGCTCCACCTTCATGCGCAGCATCGCGCCTTGCCAGGAACTCAACAGGAAATCGGCGAGATCCTCGGCATCGAACGCGTCGGTGATGTCGCCGGCCGCCTGGCCCTCGGCGATGCATTCGGCGAAGGGCTTACGCCAGCGTTCGAAAATGGCGACGAGTTGCAGCCTCAGCGCCTCGCTGTGAGCCGCCGTCTCGAGGCTGAGATTGCCGATCATGCAGCCCCGTGCCCAATCATGCGCCTCCAGCTTCGACGTGATGATTTCGAGGTAGCACCGCAAGCGCCCGACCGGGGGCGTGCCGTCCCGGGCGAGGGCCTGCTCCACCAAACCGCTCACATAGGCGAAATAGCGGTCCAGCACCTCACCGGTGAATGCCTCCTTGGATGCAAAATGATTGGTGAAGGACCCCGGGCGGGCATCGGCCGCGGCGACGATGTCGCGCACACCAGCGGCCGAATAGCCGGAATTCCAGATGGTTTTGAAACCGGCGTCGAGAAGTTTTTCGCGAAGTGAATGTCTGGCCATACCGACACAATACGTACGTACGTATTAAAGTCAAGAGGCATATTTGATACCGCGCGCTCTTGGCAGAACCCACGGGCAATGGCATCGCAGTGGTGGCGTTGGAACGAGGAGTGAAGCATGACAGCGGCGAAAGAAGTGATTGTCATCGGCGCCGGCATCATCGGCGCCTCCATCGCCTGCCACCTGACCAGGGCCGGCGCGCGGGTGACGGTCATTGCCGGCAGCGGCGCCGGCGGCGTCGCGACACCGAATTCCTTTGCCTGGATCAATGCCAGCTGGGGCAATCCGGAGGTCTATTTCCGCCTGCGCAATCGGTCGATGGCCGAATGGACGCGACTGGCGAACGAGGTGCCCGGCATTCCGTTGCACTGGTGCGGCGGCCTGTGCTGGGACCTGCCGCGTGCCGAACTTGAGGCCTATGCGGCCGAGCACTCCGCCTGGGGCTACGGCATCGAGCGTGTCGACCGTGCCGGAGCGGCGGGCATCGAGCCTAGCGTAGTCGAACTTCCCGCTTTCGCCCTTTACATCGCCGAGGAAGGTGTCGCCGAGCCGGTCGCCGCCACGCGGGCGCTGCTGGCCGATGCCGAACGGCGCGGCGCGCGGCTGATGACCGGAATGACTGTCACCGCGATGGTGCAGGCCAACGGCAAGGTCTCCGGCGTCGATACATCCGCAGGGCGGATAACTGCCGACGAGGTGGTGATCGCGGCCGGAGCCGGCTCTCCGGCACTAGCGGCAACAGCCGGGATAGAACTGCCG
>NZ_SUEG01000071.1:2165-28664 GCF_005063415.1 Mesorhizobium sp. | reverse complement strand
CATTTGGCCCGTCCCAACTCGAAGACCATGGCGATCATCGGCAATGGGGCGCAAAGCGAGTTCCAGGCGCTTGCCTTCAAGGCAATCGTCGGCGTGACCGAACTTCGCCTCTTCGATATCGACCCGAGCGCGACCGAGCGCTGCGCCAGGAACCTTGCCGGCAAGGGCGTCACGATCAAGGCATGCAGTTCGTCTCAGGAGGCAGTCGAGGGCGCCGACATCATTACGACAGTCACCGCGGACAAGCAGTACGCGACGATCCTGTCCGACAACATGGTCGGTCCGGGTGTCCACATCAACGCAGTCGGCGGCGACTGCCCCGGCAAGACCGAACTCCACAAGGATATTCTGCTGCGCTCGGACATCTTCGTCGAGTATCCGCCGCAAACCCGCATCGAAGGCGAAATCCAGCAGTTAGATGCGGACTATCCGGTGAACGAACTCTGGCAAGTTATCGCTGGCAAGCGTGAAGGACGTCAGTCTGAGCGGGTCATTACGCTATTCGATAGCGTGGGTTTCGCTATCGAGGATTTCTCGGCGCTGCGGTATGTGCGCAGCAAGCTCGAAGAAACCGGGCTTTATGTCGATCTCGATCTGTTGGCCGACCCCGACGAGCCGCGTGATCTTTACGGCATGCTGCTGCGTTGCGAGGCGCACCTTCGCGCAGTGTAGCCTTCGTTTAATCGAATCCGGCGAGTACACCATTTTTTTGCGGTCGCCGTTGAGCGGCTGATGGTCGAGGGCTTTGACGAAGCCGCTTAAGGGGCAAGGCTCGGAAAGCAAAGTCGCGCTACTAGGCCTAATCGGCCCGAAACTGATGAGGTGGAACGGCCCTTCTCAAACGGCATCAAGTGCCTAACGTGGTCGTGTTGAAACGCCACAAAGAAGAAGGACCGCTCCATGAAGAAGATTACCACAGTCGGGCTCGATCTGGCCAAATCCGTTTTTCAGGTTCATGGCAAAGCCGAAGAAGGAGACGTGATCGTACGTCGCGCACTGCGTCGATCGCAGGTGCTGGACTTCTTTCACACACTGCAGCCTTGCCTCGTAGGGATGGAAGCCTGTGGCAGCGCGCATTATTGGGCTCGGTACGTGAAGGCCTACCTAAAGCGCAACAAAACTGACGCCGCAGACGCCGAAGCTATTTGCGAGGCAGTCACCCGGCCGACCATGCGCTACGTGCCGGCAAAAACGCGGGACGAGCAGGCTGCCGCAATGGTGCTCAAAACACGAGATTTGCTCATCCGCCAGCGCACTCAAGCAATCAATGCACTGAGAGCTCACCTTGCCGAACTGGGCATTGTCAGGGCGACCGGTCTTGTCGGAATCATCAGCCTTGCCGCCCATAGTGCGCGACGACAGTGACCTGAGATTGCCGGGTGCAGCACGAATGGCTTTGGAAGAGCTCGTCGAGCAAATCGAGACCGTGACGGCACGCATTGAAAGGCTCGATCGAATAATCCTTGAAGCGGTGAGAAAAGACGACAGCGCTCGACACCTGACGGCAATTCCCGGCGTGGGGCCGATCATTGCCGCGACCGTTCGAGCAGTTGTACCGGATCCCGCTGGCTTCCGAACCGGTCGAGATTTCGCCGCCTGGATTGGGTTGACTCCGCGCGCGCATTCCAGCGGAGGAAAAGAACGAATAGGTTCGATCTCAAAGCGCGGGAAACGGTCGTGTCCCACCGCGTGGTGTAGGTCGGCGATAGCGAAGCCGCTCGCGAGCGCGCCCTCAACAGCGCTGTAGCGAGCGAGCGGCGCAGCGGCGGTCATCGATGTTCTTCGGTAGGGTTGGGTTGCTGACACAACCTGATTCGAAGGAACCATCGATGACCAACGACATGATGAACCTGCGCACGCTCGTAGAGAAGACCCCCGATGCCGATATCCTGCGCGAGATGATCGGCTTTGCCGCCGAGCGGCTGATGGAGCTGGAGGTGGGCGCCGCCACCGGCGCGGCCCATGGCGAGAAGAACCCACTGCGGCTTGTCCAGCGCAACGGCTACCGCGACAGAGACTGGGAGACGCGGGCCGGCACCGTCGAGCTGCGCATCCCCAAGCTCAGGAAGGGCTCTTACTTCCCGAGCTTCCTTGAGCCGCGGCGCATGGCCGAGAGGCGCTGATCGCCGTCATCCAGGAGGCCTACGTCCAGGGTATCTCGACGCGCTCGGTCGACGACCTGGTCAAGGCGATGGGCATGAGCGGCGTCTCCAAGAGCCAGGTCAGCCGGCTGTGCGAGGAGATCGACGGCAAGGTGAAGGCCTTCCTCGACAGGCCCATCGAGGGCGACTGGCCCTATCTGTGGATCGATGCCACCTACCTGAAGGTGCGCCGCGGCGGACGCATCGTCTCGGTCGCCGTCATCATCGCCGTCGGTGTCAACGCAGACGGCCGGCGCGAAGTGCTGGGCATGGAGGTCGGCACGTCTGAGGCCGAGCCGATCTGGACGGAGTTTTTGCGCAAGCTGACCCGCCGCGGCCTGCGCGGCGTCAAGCTCGTCGTTTCCGATGCCCATGAAGGCATCAAGGCGGCCGTCACCAAGGTGCTGTGCGCGACATGGCAGCGCTGCCGGGTCCATTTCATGAGGAACGTGCTGGCGCATGCCGGCAAGAGCGGCCGCCGCGTCGCCTCGGCCTTCATCGCCACCGCCTTCGCCCAGGAGACGGCCGAGGCCGCCAGCACCCAATGGCGCGCCGTTGCCGACCAGATCCGGCCGAAGGTGCCCAAGCTCGCCACCATCATGGACGACGCCGAGCCCGACGTGCTTGCCTACATGACCTTCCCCAAGGAGCACCGTGCCAAGCTGCATAGCACCAACCCGATCGAGCGCCTCAACGGCGAGATCAAGCGCAGGACCGAGGTCGTCGGCATCTTCCCCAATGACGATGCCATAGTCCGTCTCGTCGGCGCCCTCCTGCTCGAACAGAATGATGAATGGGCCGTGCAGCGGGCGCGCTACATGACCCTTGAGACCATCAGCCAGATGAGCGATGATCCGCTCATCAGCCTGCCGGCAGTGGCGCGCTGATCAGTCCGGCCCTTGCCGGAGAGCACGGCGACCAATGCCGTTACCTACACCACGCCATGGGGCACGATCGCGGAAACCAGCAACTGCGAACGCTGCTTGTGGCTGGAACGACGTCGATCCTCAAGCTCGCTCGTCGTGGCCTCCAGCCATCACCATGGATAGCGGCCATGATGTTGCGCCGCCCGTTCAAGGTTATCGCTGTCGCACGGCAAACAAGATCGCGCGCATCATCTGGGCTCTTATCGTTCGAGGCGATAGCTATCGGGGAGCGAAGATGATCGTCCAGGCTTAGACTGAAGTTTGCGCTCGCGAGGGAAGCAACTGATTGATTTGACTCGCATATCTGAAAAAGGGGCTTTTCCGCTACTGGACACACGCCCCACTGGCATCAACGAACATTTTCAGCCGAATCGAATCAAAATTGGCTGAAGTGTAAAGGTCGAAACGCGCTGCGACATGGACACTTTTCAAAAGCGATTTTCGGCTCAACCGACTCAAAAGAATCAGCTTTCGGCGGTTAGGGCCGCAAACTTCGGCTTAGACAACGAGCTTCCGGCCGACCAGTCGGAGAGGCAGGCAAGGTGCCAATTGTGATGACCCAACGGGACGACATCCCGAAGCAAATCAGACCGCAAATCGCAAGCGCGTTACAGCGCGAGAAGCTGATTAGGCGATTTGCTCCGCGGATCTCATCGTGGCCATGGCTAAAAGGCCAGAAAACAGGCCGGACATATGACCGCACCGTCCTTACTGGGGAAATACATGAGGAAATATCTGCCAAGCGGGCCGTTTCACTTATGCGATTTTGGCCAACTTGCGGAACGATCAGAGAACTTCACGGCGTGTTCTCCTTGGCTTGGAGGAGCATGGCGACATTTTCGGCGGTAAATTTGAATCCTCTGCGGTCGGGAATTCGCTCGGCGGAGATCGGGTAGTGTGGCCGCTTTGGATCGATGCCGGTGATCCGGAATCGTTCGGTTGCGGTGCGGAACTCGCGTCCGAAGTCCGAAGGAGCCAATCCGTAGTGCTCTGCCAGAAACTCGACCCTGTCTTTTTGAGATTGAATGCCGTGCCGAAGCGGGAATGCTGACGCGGAACACGGCTCGAAGGAGAAGCCGGTATCCGTGCCGCGCCATCCGGCGCCCTCGAGACCAGGACGTGGTCCTCAGCGATCTTCTGGCAGACCTCGAGCATGCGGGTCTGGATCTCTTTGCGCATTTCGCAAAACCGGACAACAATTCCGGTAAGTCGCGGACAGTTTGATGTTTGATGACGTTGGTCCTCGGGTGCCTTGTTGCGTTCATGGGTGATTGATTTCGCTGTTTTGGCGCCGGTCAAGAGGGGCGCTACTTGTTGCTTGCGCATGCTGTCGCCCTCAAGGCTGATGCGGTGCGCGTTGTGAACGATCCTGTCGAGAATGGCGTCGGCGACCGTGGGGCCCACAAGCAGGTCATGCCCTGTGGCCACCGGGACTTGGGCGGTGATCAGGGTGGATTTTCGCCGATAGCGTTCCTCTATGATTTCGAACAGGTGGAAGCGCTGCTCGTCGGTGGGGCTGTGGGTCCCGAAGTCGTCGAGAATGAGCAATTGAACGCGGGTGAGCTTGTCGATGAGGCGGGGAAAGCGGCCATCGAGGCGGGCGAGCGCCAGGAATAGGCGCGGCACGCGCGCATAAAGCACGGAATGATCGAGCCTTGCCGCCTGGCGGCCGAAGGCGCAGGCTAACCATGACTTGCCGGTGCCGGTCTGTGGAGCTCGGCCGACTGTACTCGGTCACATGAAATCGCGCTCTGCGCGCTTCTCGTAGGTCTTGTGAAAGATCTGGCGGTCTTCCTCATAGGCAGTCACCGAAGCCGTGACCAGCCACTCGGATGCGGTGCATGAAAGTTGCGATTTGGTCTCTGTGCGTACGGACCAACCGGAACGCTGCAAGTAGCATGCCCAGGAGCATGACCCGCTCATCGAGAGCGGATCGCCTAGTTTGAGCGACCATAGCTCGTCGCGGATTACCCGTGTCGACAAATGGTTGGCAGGATGTTCGGAAAGACCCGTATCCTCGTAAATCCTGTAGCGGGTCGTGCCGCCTACAAGATCGCGCTCGACGGAGCGCCGCGTCTCGCCAGGCAGATGATCGATGTAGTCGGGCAGCGGATCGGGGTTTTCCGGTTCCGGGACAGTAATTTTCTTGTGCGCGCCGAGTAGTGGCAGGGTAAGCAAAAGGCTGGCTGTATCGATCGTTAAACCCGGGTCCTCCGGCGCGGGAAGGATCAGCGGCCAGTAGGCTGTCGATAGCGACAGACGGATGCGGTGGCAAGGCGCGAAACGATAGCCACAGGCGTCCAGCACCACGGTGACTGTCGTCCTTTCGCCCTTTTCCATTGCGCGCGGTTCGGCATTGCCCTCGCGATGGGCCAGGTTGAGCACGCCATAGGCGACGCGCGTTGCGGTTCCGTCCGGATGCACGTCGATGATGCGCGCTACAAGATTCGCCCACTCGCCCTCGCAGCGAACCTCAAGCTTCAGCTCGGGCTGTCCCAAATAGACCCGTTCCGCCTCGAGCGGCTTCGTCTCGAAAACCAGCGACCCAGCATCGTCGATGCGCTGGTCACCCGCCATCTCGGCATCGGGTTTCAGCGTGAACCACTCCCCCGCCGCCGTGCCGGTGTCGAGCGGAGAACGGATATAGACCTCACCAACACCTGTGCCGCCCTCTGCCGTCAGAGCGCCGCCGGCATCGACACCGAATGTTTCGCTCTCAGGCTTCGCCCATTCCTGCTTGGCAACCCAATAGCCGGGGTCCTGCTCGCGCCGCAACGCTGGGAGGGGACCGTCGAGGATATAGGCACGCATCTGCGGCAGGTCTTCGAGGCCATTCGGCTCGTCACGCAACCAGCGGTTCCACCAAGCGATGGCTTCGCCGTGGAAATCTGCGCGCGGCTTTGGCCAGGCGAAATGCGGATATTTGTGCACCCAGGGACCGATCAAAGCCTTGGCCTTGCCGCCAAGCCCCTCTACGGCCTTTACAGGGGTGTTGCGATAGCCGTCAGCCCAACCGGCGATGACCAGCGCCGGTATGGGAAAACCGTTGAAGTCTTCACAGATCGAGCCATGCTTCCAAAAGGCGTCGCGGCGCTGATGCCCAATCCATTCTTCCATCAAGAAAGGCTCGTTCTCCAGGCGTTCGAGCCACATTTCCCGCCAGCGCTCACCGACGATTCCGGGATCGGGCGAGCGCGACTGGAAGGCAAGCATAGTCGCCGCCCAGGAGAGCTGAGCGGAAAGGTGGCAGCCATTCTTGTAGTGGATGTCGTCATTATAGCGGTCGACCGTGGAGGCGATGGATATAACGGCCTTCAGTGCCGACGGCCTGAGTGCTGCGACCTGTAGGCAATTGAACCCGCCCCAAGAGATGCCCATCATCCCCACATTGCCGCTGGACCAGGGCTGCCCCGCAATCCATTCTATGATTTCGCACGCATCGGAAAGCTCGCGCGGGGTGTATTCGCCGTCGATCACTCCCTCGGACTCGCCGGAGCCGCGAATGTCGACGCGCACGCCGGCAATGTCGGCGGCGGCGAACACCGGATAGGTCGATTCATCACGTGGATCCGTGCCGCCGCGCTTGCGGTAGGGAAGGAATTCCAGAACGGCGGGCACCGGCCTTACCGCCGCCCCTTCCGGCATCCAGATACGCGCGGCCAACCGCGTGCCGTCCTTGAGCGTTATCCACTCGTTTTCGATCACGGTATGGGCGGACTGTAGCATCAGGAATCCTTTTGAATGGGATAGGCGGTTGGTTTTCCAGGTCCGGTTCTTTCGGCGCGCCGGTCCCCGACACCCGTTCCAGGGTATCCGCTCTCAATTCGGGAACAGATTTCAGACGCAGGTCTGTGTAGTTCCCTGACCTCCTTCTTTCATCGGCCCGTACTGTAGGGCGACTTCGATCACTGGTTGCCGAGCCGGTGCGGCCGGTTGACGGCGTTGTCACCGCGCTCCCGGCGAATGCCCCTCTTGCCCACCGAGAGGATATCCTTGCCGTTGAGGAGCACCTCATAAGCCATTGCGGTGAGCCCCAGGTGGATCTGCCTATTCACCCATCAGCCCAGCATCCCTGCCGTTCTGCTAATCGAAACACACGCATGACCGATGTGATGCGCTTTGGCGGTTCAAGTCCCGAGGGATAAACCCCCTTCGACCGGCTGGTCAGTTTTCCAAAGTTCCACCGGTGGCCTCAATTTGTTGTCGGGCAAACTACGCGAGCTTCTTCCAACACAATTCTGGTTCCATGCTTTTCCGAACGTCGAGATAGATCTTCGAGGATAGCATGAGCCAGGCTTTTTGAAGCGGGCACAGGGACAATACGCTCAGCATAGTCCTTGCTGCTGCCAAGCCGCTGTTCCCCGCCGACCACGATTGGAACGAGATCGATCGACTGCAAGTGGTTGTTGCCATCGAAGCTGCATGTTGCGACGACACTTTTCCATACATCCGGAGAAGTCCAATCGTCACCTCCAGACACATGAAACAGGAAATTCCCCAGCCCGAAGAAGATCGGCGCTCCACGATAGATTTCGATCGGCTGCAGCGCAGGTTCGCCGTGGCCGACGAACGCGTTCGCGCCTGCCTCCACGCAGGATCGCGCAAAAGACTGGACCCACCCGGGGACCTCGCGCCAACTCAGTTCCCCATGGTGGTGATGAAGATAGACGAGGACAAAAGCGCCGTCTGATGCGGCCTTGCGGATCGTGGCTAGCTGACCGTGCAGGCTTGCCTCGTTGACGACAATCCTGCGGTGGTTTCCCGTTGCCCTACGAAAAATGGTTCCGTAAAAGTCAATCTCGTCGGATGATGCGAGTGTGGGCGGGTCGTTCGGCTGGGCGTAGCAGCCGAGTTCCCAGACGTTGCTTTGAAAGGTTTCCTGAATGGCGACCAGGCTTTTGAAGTTTTTGTCGTCGACCTCAAACACCCGCGAGACGTCGAGCTTGTTTACGCCCGGTCGAGCCGGGCGGGTGTCTGTCGCATTATCGGCGTACATTATGGCCGGCCCGGGGCCCGCATCCATCGCAACGAGGGCAATTTTTCTTGTGCCGAATTCCTTCATTCCTATCTGGTGCGCGGCCGTGGCATCGACACCGATTCCTGCATGAAGAAAACCCCGTCCCTCCACTTCCTCAAGCGTTGACAACACCCCCGACGGGCCGAGATCGAAAGCATGATTGTTGGAAAGCGCCAGCACGTTGAAGCCTATATCCTTCAAAGAATCCAGCACGACAGCGGGCGCACAAAGAAAATGAGAGCCCTTCAGCGGTCCACCTCCGTGCCGGCCAAGAATGGTCGTCTCCAAGTTTGTGAAGGAAACGTCGGCTTTCTGGATCAATTTTTTGATTGCGGCGAAGCCCTCATCCGATATTTGTCGAACATCGTGCCGAATAAGAGACTGCCCGGTTATGTTGAGGGTGAACGATGAAGACATGATATGAGCTCCTCGAATAGCGAAGTTGACATTGACCGGTTGAGGGTCACCCCACGGTCGAACTGATGGTCATTTCTTGGTCTTGGGAGAGATCTTGCGAAGAGAGCCGTCCTCAGTGCTAGGGCGCGCTTTGCGAGTGCCGACAGCTGTCGCCAAAGCGTAAGCACGACCATGCCTCGCCCTCGCCGGCTTTGGACCAACTGAAGACCCCAGTCGCTCCTGCACCGGCGCCACGGTTTCGCGCTCCAGCGGGAAATGGCATCTGAAGCTGTGCCCGGTGTCATGCGGGCTTGCAGAAGGTTCGGGGAAGACGCGGGTGCAGATATCCTGCGCATATTGACAACGGGTGTGGAACTCGCAGCCGGATGGCCGCCTCATCAGGCTCGGCACCTCACCCTTGAGCTCGATCCTATTGAGCACCGCATCCGGGTCAGGCTCGGGATTCGCCGCAAGCAGCGCCTTGGTGTAGGGATGACGCGGGTGCTCAAAGATACGTTCGGTGGAGCCGACCTCAATAAAGCGACCGAGATACATGATCGCCATGCGATCGGTCATGTGGCGCACGACATTGAGATTATGCGTGATGATCAAGATCGCCATGCCGAGCTCGTCCTGAAGCCGCGCGAGAAGATTGAGCACCTCGCCCTGTACCGAGACGTCGAGGCCCGCGGTCGGCTCATCGGCAATGATCAAGTCTGGATTTAGTGCAAGAGCCCGGGCGATACCAACGCGCCTCGCCTGACCACCGGAAAGCTGATGGGGATAGCGGCGAGCAAAATCAGCCGGCAAGCCGACCATGCGCAGCAGGCGCTCCGCTTCGCCACCGACATCGCGATCCTTTAGTCCATGGATGCGAAAAGGCTCAGTCAGGAGCGATCGCACGGTCAGCCTCGGCGAGAGTGATCCGACGTGGTCTTGGAACACCATCGCCATGCGCCGCAAGTAGGGCTTGCGTTCGGTCCCGCTGAGTTCCTCAATTTCCTGTCCGTCGAAGCTGATGCTCCCGCTCACAGCCCGTTGCAGGCCGATGATCGTGCGCGCGATGGTGGATTTACCTGAGCCGCTTTCACCGACCAGGGCGAGAGTCTCGCCCTTGCGGATTTCAAAGGAGACACCGCATACCGCCTCGATGAACGGGGATTTTGTCCCCGTTGCGAGCGCCTTCAGCGGGCCCATCATGCGGAAGCAGACGCGCAGGTCCTCAACCCGAAGCAGCGCGCTCATGCCGAAACCAACCGCTTTTTGTCGAGGAGATGGCATCGGGCGACTTGGTCGAGGCCCATGCGGTACTCGATCGGGCTCTCCTGCACACATCGATTGAATGCCTGGGGGCACCGGGCGCGGAAGATACATCCCTTTTTGCTGCCCAGAAGACTGGGAATCTCGCCGGGTATGGTCGGCAAAGTCCGTGTCTTCTGTCTGATCCGCCCGGGATCGCACTCGAGCAAGGCCCGTGTATAGGGGTGAGCAGGATTGTGAAAGATGTCCCTAACAGTTCCCTCCTCCACCACTTCGCCCGCATACATGACGACGACCCGGTCGCATAACTCAGCCACCGCACCGAGGTGGTGGGAAACGAACAAGACCGAGCAGCCGATCTCCTTCTGCAGATCTTTGAGCAAATGAATGATTTGCACTTCCAGCGTTGCATCGAGCGCAGTCGTTGGCTCATCGGCTATTAGTAGAGCCGGTTTCACAAGCAGCGCCATTGCAATGCATACGCGCTGGCGCATGCCGCCAGAGAAATGATGCGGGTAAGCGCCGATCCGAGTTTGGGGATCTGGGATTCCGACCCGTTGAAGCATGTCGAGAGCACGAGCGAGCTTTTCGCTCCGGCTTCCTTGTTCGTGGTGCTGTATGTCAATCATCTGACTCTCGACCGTCCGCACCGGATTGAGTGCAGTCATCGGATCCTGAAAGATCATCGACAGGCGGTCACCCAGCAGGCGCCGACGCGCTAGAGCGGGCAGTTTGAGTAGGTCTTTACCTTCGAACAGGATGCTGCCGGTTGACACATCTGCATTTTCTGGAAGCAGGCCCATGACGGTATAGGCGAGCGTCGATTTTCCCGATCCACTCTCGCCGACAATGCCAATCACCTTTGCAGCCGGGACATCGAGCGAAACGTCACGCAGGGCATGGATGCGTCCACGCGGCGTACCGAAATCGAGATTTAGGTCACGAATCTCAAGTACCGGCCGTGCGGACGTATGCGATGTCAGATGGTCGCGTCTCATAGGTCTTTCCGCAATTTGGGATCGAATATGTCGCGTAGCGCCTCGCCCAGGAACGTGAAGCCAAGCGTTGCTAAGACGATTGGAATCCCGCCAGCGATAACAGGCCAAGGTGACTGATTGATGGAGGCATACCCATCGTTGAGTATTACTCCCCAATCGGGCGTTGGCGGTCGCACGCCCATGCCAAGAAAGCTGAGACCTGCCTCGACGGCGATGACAGCCGGGATGTCCATGCTGACGAGAATCAGAAGTGGTCCGATAACATTAGGTGCCACGTGAACGGCGACGATTCGGGTGGTGCTCGCGCCCATGCTGCGCTCCGCGGCAATGTACTCACTGTTGCGCAAGGCCCGTGTTTGGGTGCGAACTACACGCCCGTAGATCGGCACCGACCCTATTGCGATGACGAAAATGAGAGTGGCTAGACTGGGTCCGAGAAGTGCAATCATGGCCAGCGCGAAAATGATACTCGGAATGGATCGCTTCGTATCGAAGACAAGGAGGAGCAAATTGTCTAGCCAACGCGGCCCTATGCCTGCGATGAGGCCAAGCAAAAGACCGACCGCGAGCGCACTACCAAGGGAGGCGAAAGCGACAAGAAGCGGAATGCGGCCGCCCATGATGGTACGAGAAAACGTGTCCCGGCCCAGTTGGTCTGTACCCAAAAGAAAATCCAGTGAAGGTGCGGCCAGGCGCGGTCCGACCATGATCCGGATCGGGTCATGCGTGATGATGAGGGGAGCAAAGAGCGCACTTGCCACCACAAAAATTACGAGCGCTACTCCGAGCACGCCCAAACGGTTGTTGCGCAATTGCTGTACGACGCTACGCAAGACGCCAAGGCCCTCTCCCTCATTGGCTTCAGAGTGGCTCGCTTCAACGCTCGGCATGCTAGAGGTTCTCGCGGGTTCGAGGATCGAGCGCTGCAGCGACCAGGTCGGAGAGCGTCGTCGCGACGACGACAAGGAAGCTAGTGACGAGCACGGTGCCCATTACTATCGGATAGTTGCGTGTATTGACCGCGTCCACAATGAGGGCGCCGATGCCAGGTCTCGCGAATACCACCTCGATAAAGACCGCGGACGAAAGTAGCGACGCTATTCCAACGCCGAGTATGGTCACGGTCGGCAGGATCGCGAGCGGCAGCGCATAGTGTGCAACGATGTGCCATTCCGAAATCCCAAACGAGCGAGCCATGCGAATGTGGTTTTCTCCTAGTATCTCTAGCATGGACGCACGCACCAGTCGGGAAATGTAACCGACCCAGCCAATTCCTATGGCAAAGGCAGGGAGGATGAGATGGATAGACCCCTCCCAGAAACCGTCACCGGCTCCGATCGCTGGCAACCAGCGTAAAATCACGGCAAAGATTAGCAGCGCATAAACGGCCATTACAAAGGAAGGGATTGCGATCGTGGCGATCGTCAAAACGCCGGCTACCTGATTGACGACAGAGTTTCGCCGCATAGCCGAGTAACAGCCGAGCGGTACGGCAACCGCGACCGCCCATGAGATCGAGACCAGGATCAGTTCGATCGTATAGGGCAATTGCTCGAACACGATATCGGCGACAGGTCTCTGGCTGAACACGTCGTAACCGAGATCGCCCTGGAGCAATCCGCCGAAGAAGATTGCAATCTGCACGACAAGAGGCTTATCGAGCCCCATCTGCTCATAGAGCTGGGCCTTCATCTCGGGCGTCGCGCGTGGGCCAAGCAGAATCGCGGCAGGATCGCCCGGCACGGCATGGATCATGAAAAACAGAAGCGTCACCGCGATCATAATAATTGCGACCGCGAGGACGATCCGTTTGAGGAAATAGAACCACATAAGGCCACGCCGCTCAAATCAAGCTGGCGAAAATTCGACAAACAGCGGGACACCATCCGGACGCGTCGCGGCCTGCGTTTGCGTTGTGCGATACATGACTGGATTGCCCCCGTGGGTCAGGAACCGGTAGGCGCCAGAATCCTCCATGAGGTCCTGCATTTCGTAGTAGAGCTTCGCGCGCGCCTCGTGGTCTTCGACCATGAGCCCCTTGGCATGGAGTTCATCGAAACGCTCGCTGCGGAAGCGCTCCCAGTTCCAGACACCGACCTGATCTTGCACGAACGAAGCAGTTGCATAATACGGGTCAGGCAAACTGGAATAACTATTTATGATGAGTTGCAGGTCCTTCCAGCGTTCGCCCTCGGACTCCTTGCCGACTGTGGAGAATGAGCCGCTATCCTGGGCATTTATCTCGACTTTGATGCCGATCTGCGACAATTGCGCCTGCACCGTTTGCGCTATGGTCGTATCAGTGCTCGCATTTGTGCAATCGAGGGTTAAGGTCAGATCGGTCACGCCGGCTTTTTCTAGCAGGTCCTTGGCCTTGGCGAGATCGCCTTCCGGCGACACGAGTGCCTTATCGCGATGCCCGACAACCTCCGGAGCAATGATGCCCGTCGCGACGACGGCCTGCCCCGAATAGGCAACCTCCAGGATTTGCGGCACATTGATGGCCCATTGGATCGCCTTGCGGACATTGATGTCCTTGAGCTCGGGGTGATCCATATTCATGCCGATCCAGGTGAAACTGAGCGAGGGATGCTCCTCGATCTTGGTGTCAGCGGGCGTACTGTTCTTGAACGTTGCGAGCGAATCCAGACTGATGCTGGTGAAATCAATGTCGCCGGCCTGGTAGCCGCGTTCCGCGGTCTTGAGATCGGCGATCGGCAGGATGCGGATTTCGTCAAACCCGGGCTTCGGGCCTGACCAGTCCGGGTTGCGCGTCAAGAGCAGATACTGCTTCGCCTTCCAGTCGGCGATCACATAGGGGCCGGAGAAGGCCGGCGGTTTCATGCCGAAATCACCGCCGTCCTTGGTTGCCTTCATCACCGCATCCTCCGAAACGATGTGGCCAACCCCATAAGGGAGCGCGAGGTTCCAGAGCGGCACGTAGGGCGCCTTGAGCACGATCACGCCAGTATAGTCATCTTCCAGCTCAACACGGTCGAGCGGACCCCAATCACCCTTGTCCGGCGATTTGTGCTTGATCACGCGCTCGAACGAGAACTTGACGTCCCTGGCGGTCAGCTCGCCGTGGCCGCCACTGAATTTGATGCCTTTTTTCAGCTGGAACCGGATATGAGTGGGATCGATCTGCTCGATCTTTTCCGCCGCCTCCAATTCCCACCCCCATTCTGAGCCAGGCTTGTAGTGCGTGAGTTTCGAATAGATGCAATTCATCACGTCGACATCGGGTCCACCCTGGTAGAAGCCCGGATCGAGCTTGGCGATGTCACGGCGGGCTCGCGCCTTGAGCACCTTGCCTTCGGCTGCCCAGATGACTTGCGACAACGGCATGCCGGCAGCGACGATACTCCCGCTGAGCGCGGCACCGGTCCTGAGAAAGCTCCGACGGCTCACACCGTTCGCGAAGTTATTCATGATCAATTCCTCCCCTTTGGTTGAGTTTTCCCGTTCGAGGCGGGGCCGCTTTTCGTGTTGGTTGATCCGACACACCGGTGTGAGGCCGCACGCAGCACATTTCGGCAGGCTGACAGAGCGAGTCGGCGGTTACGCTGCTGTACTTTACCGAATCTACAAACTGCAGATCTAAGCTTATCGTCGGACAATCTGCGCTGCGCCCGGAAAAGTACCGGAAATATTTCGCACGCTGATCGAGGCCCCTCCCCGGCCGTCGGCTCGCGTTACACCGATTTCATTGAGCGCCCTTTCAGGGATATCCCACTGCAGTCGTTCGACGAGGGTAATCGTCGCGATATAGTGTTCGATCTGCACGAGCATGTCAAGAGAACGGTTCTGTAAATCGCCATAAAAATAATGATTTAATCTATAAGTAATTTTTATGGCAAAAGTATATGCTTCGAAAGTAAGAAGTATAGCTGAGCGTCGTGAAACTTGTATCCACTACAAAGGCAGGACAACGCGGAATTGCCGAGTCGGCCGTAAGCCAGCGTCTCACGATGCTCCAGCACGACGCGGCCGCTGCCGGATACACCGTGGTTTCGGAAGACATTCTTGGTCGATACTTGTCAGCACGGGGAAGGCACCTAGGAAGGTGAAGGACCAATCGCGGCGGACCTAAAGCCACCCATCTCGGCAAACCAAAACGGCAGGTAATGCCGTCAGGAAGCGGTGCTGGTCTAAAGCCGAATGGCTGAGCTACTCGATCGTCACCTTCGGCAATCGCTCGGTGCCTTGCCGAAGATTTCGCGAAAGCACTTCGAGAAATGGGACGACGAAACGAAGCCGCACGCGACCGCGATCTCCAGAAACGGCATGTTCGTCTGCTCGATCAGGCGCTTGGCCCATTCTAGTCGCAGGCGCAAGTAGTACCGCATTGGTGAGCAGGAGACGTAGCGTTCGAAGAGGCGTTCGATTTGACGCCGTGAAAGTCCGACGCACTTTGCAATATCGTAAAGGGGAAGTGGGTCTTCGATATGCTGTTCCATCAGGCTGATGACTTCAGCGACCCTTTTGCTTATGCTGGTATATTGAGCGCCGGTCGCCCCTTGCCTATCGGAACCCAAGCGCCAATGGCCTGCGGTCGTATGTCTACAAACGGCCGATGCGCAGTGTTTGCCGAGGTGATCGGAAATCAGCTCCATCGCTAGGTCGAAGGACGCGAACTCACCCGCGCAGGTCAGGACATCTCCATCCCGGACAAACAAACGGTCGGTGACCCGGAGGCGACCAAAACTCTCGGAAAGCGCGGTCAGCTTCTCCCAATGGATCGTGCAGGCAGTGTCGTTCAGAATGCCAGTCTTCGCGAGCAGCCAAGTTGCCGTCCCGAGCGCACCGATCGGAATTCTGTGCCGCCTGCATAGGCGCAGGAGCTTCATAAGCGACGCCGATGCGTGGCTTTCGACCCTTTCACCGGCGCAGACCATTATCATGGCTGGCCTGTCGCTACCCTGCAGGTCCGTCGCCAAGCTGGCAAACGTCTTGCTAACGGATACAGAGATGCCGCTGGCGCATTCAACCGGCCTGCCGTCCGAACTCGACACCACCCATTTAAAGAATGTACGTTCCGAGACCGAGTTCGCGACGCGAAGCGGGTCAACGAACGATGATAGAGTTAATTGCGAAAATCCGGGAACGAGCAGGATGACAATGCGACAGAACACGGGGTTGTCGCAGGGAAGGATGGCCTGCCCTCTGCTGTCCCAGTCAACTGTACACGAGTGAGCAATCGGCGAAAAGGGAACGTTCATTCAGGGCCCATACGACACTATCGGATTACAGCATGTCCAGAACCCTTGGGTAGCCGGAATGGCCGCCATCAATCGCCACTGGGCCTCCCGAATCATCTTGACGATCGATGTGGGACTCAGCGATCCACATTCCCTCAACGCGACGCGGTTCGACCGACGCCGCCGGATGGACGCCAGCGGCAGCGATGATGTCCTCGCCCATGCCTCGTCAGACTTATCCCGCAAGGACAGGACAGCGCAAACGTCGCGGGTCTCGGTCATAGCCGAACGTCTGTCGAGACGCACGACCTTGAAGCCGAACCCATTGGCTGCGTTGTGCTGACGGCGCGCAGGACCACCCCGAAATCTTCAGTGCTCTCGTCGAGACAAACGGGATAGCGCATCCGGGCGCGCAGGAAGAGGACTTTCCTCCATCGTATCGTACGGCTGCTCGAATCCGAAGGGCTGTCAGAGCACTGCTGGCTTAGCAAGATCGCGTCGCGGACCGTCAGGCCGCGATTGGCGTCCATCGCGATTCTGTCCGTATTGCCGACCGCTTCCCAAACGGTTTCGACGTCACGCTCCATCTGCCCGCCCCCGATTTTCACTTGCTGGTGCGGATAACCTTCGTCGCGCTTGGCTTTCGCGATCCTGGTCGTCTCATCCGGCGCGCCTACGATTGTTAAAACTCCGCCCGGCAGCTGACCGACCGGAACGCGAAGATATCTGCTTATAGCTCCCATACCGGGATCTCGATTGCCGCCTTCGCATACCCATACACTGACAAGCGTTGGTCCATTTTGAGCACCCCTGCGCGCGGCTTGATTTCTTCGAGTTCCTGTCGCACTGCCCGCGCGCCCAGGGCGTGGTACGGCTGACAGACAGTTCCGACTGGACATGTCTCGCCCCAGCCGGAAATCCCCATTGTTCCGCGACAATTTCGACGATCGGCCTGTCAGGGTCTGAACCAGCCATAGCGGTGACCCTTCACCGGCTCTTCTCAAAATACGGGGAGCCCGTCTTTGGTTCGTCCGCCACCCGCGACAGCACAAGCGCCAGAAGGATCGTGCCAACAATGAATATCGCGACACCGTGCCTCCCCCACCTTGCTCAGTTGCGCATACGCACACCGTCAGGATCGTAGAGCGGCTGAGCGGTCACGACGGCGTCGTAGAACTCTCCCAGTAACTCCACGCGGAGTTTGGTGCCGTCGGCGGCGAGCGGGGTCGGCACATAACCCATCGCCAGGCTTCTCCCCACCGTGTGTCCGTAGCCGCCGGAGGTGACGTATCCCACACATTCCCGGCCGTCAAAGATCGGCTCGTCGGACACACAGTCCACATCCTTGGTGTCGACGACCAAGGTCACGAGGCGCTTACTCGGGCCACGCTCGCGTTCGGCGAGCGCCGCCTCGCGGCCGATGAACTCGGCGGGCTTGTCGAAGGCGACATAGGCGTCGAGACCGGATTCAGCTACTGTGAAGTCGGGGCGGAAGTCGAGGGTCCACACGCCCCAGTTCTTTTCAAGCCGCATCGACATCAGCGCCCGACCGCCATAGACCCTAAGGGTCGGATCCGCGCCGGCCTCGCTCAGCGCCTCATAGAGCGCGACCTGGAAGTGCGGCGCGACATAGATTTCGTAGCCGAGCTCGCCCGAAAATGAGACCCGCGCCACGATGGCCGGCACCCCGCCCACCACCATGTGGCGGATGTCGCGGAAGCGTAGCCCGCTCGACGAAACGTCCTCGCGCGTGACGCGCTGGAGCAGATCCCGGCTAAGCGGCCCGGCGATTGCCAGTCCGTGCAGCGCGTCCGACGTGTTATTGTAGATCACGCCAGTCTGCGGCAAATGCCTCTCGAACCAGCAGCGATGCATGTTCTGGGCCGCGCCCGAACCGAAGAGCCAAAAGGTTTCCGCGTCGAGCCGTGCTACGGTAAGGTCCCCGTAGAGCTTACCCTTCGCCGTCAGGATCGGGGTCAGCGTGAGCCGCCCGACCTTGGGCAGCCGGTTGGCGAGCACGCGGTCGAGGAAGGCTTCCGCGCCCGGTCCCTTGACTTGGTGCTTGGCATAGTTGGCAATCTCGATCATGCCGACGGCTTCGCGTACGGCTCGCACCTCTGCGGCCACATACGGGAATGCGTTGGAGCGGCGGAAGGTCGGCGTCTCCTGCGCTTCGGCGGGAGAGGGTGCAAACCACAGCGCATGTTCGAGCCCGTGACTGACTCCCATCACTGCGCCTTTGGCCGCAAGCCGGTCATAGAGAGCCGTCGTCTTCTGCCGGCGGCCGGCGGGCAGCGTCTCGTTGGGATAAGTCAGGATGAAGCGGCGCGAATAGTTCTCTGCCGACTTGATGCGGCCCCAGTCGCGGGTGGCAAACTCGCCGAAGCGGGCTATGTCCATGCCCCAGACGTCGACGGACGGCTCGCCCTCGATCATCCATTCGGCCATGCAAAGGCCGACACCGCCGCCCTGGCAGAAGCCGGCCATCACGCCCACCGCCGTCCAGTAATTCTTGAGGCCCGGCACTGGGCCGATCAGCGGGTTCCCATCTGGGCCGAAGGTGAAGGGGCCGTTCACGACCTTCTTGATACCGGCCCGGCCGATCGCCGGCATGCGTTCGAATGCCGTCTCAAGCCGCTCCGTCACGCGCGAAAGATCATCCTGGAGCAGCTCATGGCCGAAATCGAGCGGCGTGCCGTCTACCGCCCAGGGCACGCAGTTCGTCTCATAGGTGCCAAGCAGCAGCCCCTGGTGCTCTTGGCGCGTATAGGCATTGCCTTCGTAATCGACGGTGACGGCCACTTCCCGGCCATGAGCCTCGATTTCTGGGATGGCCTCCGTGATTAGGTAGTGGTGCTCCATGGGCTGGACGGGCAGGTCGATGCCGGCGAGCCGCCCCACCTCGCGCGCCCACAGGCCCGCGGCGTTAACGACGATCTCGGCATGGAGCGTGCCTCTCGGCGTGACCACGTCCCAGCCGCCGTCCCGGCGCGGCCTGGTCTCGATCACGGGGCACTGGCGAAATACCTTGGCGCCGTAGTGTCGCGCCCCCTTGGCATAGGCGTGGGTAACGCCGGACGGGTCGACATGGCCATCGACGGGCTCGAACAGCGCGCCCAAGTATTTCGTCGGGTCGATGAGTGGGTTCAGCTCGCGGGCGTGTTCGAGCGAGATGAAGTCTGTCTCCAGGCCCATATAGCGCGCCTTGGCGCGCTCCTGGCGGAGGTAATCAAGCCGCTCGGGTGTGGACGCAAGATAGATGCCACCTGGTCGGTGGATGCCGCAGGACTGGCCGGTGAGGTCCTCCAGCTCTTTGTAAAGTTTGATCGTATAGCCCTGCAGCCGGGCGATGTTGGGATCCGAGTTGATCGTGTGAATCACTCCCGCCGCATGCCATGACGACCCGGAGGTGAGCTCGTTGCGTTCTAACAGCACCACGTCCGACCAGCCATGCTTGGCCAAATGATAGAGGATGGAGCAGCCGACCACCCCGCCGCCAATCACAACCACCTGCGCATGCGTTTCCATGGCTACCCCCCCTCAATACCACTGATCGCTGCACTCGGCCTTTCGCCGCGCAACAAACTCGGAAAGCGCTTCGTCGACGCCCGCCTCCAGCGCGGGCTGCTCGTACTCAGCGAGTATCTTCTTCCAGCGCGCGTGGGCACGTTGCGTGGCGTCAAGCTCGCCCGCGTCGCGCCACTGCTCGAAAGAGTTGTTGTCGGCCACCTCCGATTCCCAGTAGGCGGTTCGGTAGTTGGCGATTGTGTGGGCCGCGCCGAAGAAATGCTTACCCGGCCCCACTTCCCTGAACGCGTTGAGCGCAAGCTGATTCTCGTCGATGGCGAGCCCCCCCATCCAAGTGTGGAGTGCGGCACAGAAGTCGGCGTCGAGGATGAGCTTTTCATAACTCATCACCAGACCGCCTTCGAGCCAGCCGGCAGAATGCAAGATGAAGTTAGCTCCACACTGCACGGAGGCCAACATCGACATCGTGCTTTCCGTCATGGCCTGGCTGTCGGCGAGCTTGGCAGCGGTGAAGGCGCCCGAGCAGCGCAGGGGCAGGTTCAACCGCCGCGCGAGCTGGCCCACGACGAGCGAACCCAGCGCGGGCTCGGGCGTGCCGAAGGTCGGCGAACCCGACCGCAGCGCCGTCGAGGACAGGAAATTGCCAAAGATCGTTGGCGCGCCAGGCCGGACGAGCTGGGTCAGCGCGCAGCCGGCCATGGTTTCGGCGAGGCTCTGTGCGATAGCGCCCGGCGTGGTCACCGGACCCATGGCGCCGCCCAGGATAAAGGGCACGATCACGGTGCCCTGGCCCGCGCGCGCATACGTCTTAAGCGCGCCCGTCATGGTAGCATCATAGACCAGCGGCGAATTGGCGTTTATGTTTCCGAGAACGACGCAGTTCTCGTCCACGAAGTCGCGGCCGAATACAACCCGACACATTTCGATCGAGTCTCCCGCCCGCTCCTCGGACGTGACAGAGCCCATAAAAGGCTTGTCGGAAAAGCGCAGATGCGCCGCCACCATGTCAAGGTGCCGCTTGTTGACGGGGACATCGACGGGCTCGCAGACCGTACCGCCGGAATGGTGTAGCCAAGGGAGAGCGTAGGCAAGCTTCACGAAGTTCTGGAAGTCGGCGAGCGTGCCGTAACGCCGCCCGCCTTCGAGGTCGCGAACGAAGGGCGAACCATAGGCCGGCGCGAAGACTACATGCCGCCCGCCGATCTTGAGTGACCGTTCGGAATTGCGGGAATGCTGGGTGAACACAGCCGGCGCACTTTTCAGGATCGAGCGCAGCAGCCCTCTCGGAAAGCGCACGAGTTCGCCGGAGAGGTCAGCGCCAGCCTTTCGCCAGAGATCGAGCACCTCCGAATCATCGCGGAACTCGATGCCAATTTCCTCAAGAATTGTATCGGCGACGGCCTCGATGGTGGCGAGCCCATCCTCGCCCAAGAGCTCAAAAGCTGGAACGCGCCGCTCGATGCCGGCAATAAGGCGCTGCGCCTCGCTTATCGCCTCGGCGGCGCCTCTCCGACCCGTCCTTGAGCGAACTCTTGGCATAAGCTGTCTTGACATGAGTTGCTTCCTGCTCTCCAACTGCAGACACGAATAGAGCCATCCAAGACCGCGGTAAACCGCAAAAACCTCGATCGATGCCCAAGTGTAGCTTATGCGAGATTTACGCCGTCGCTTCCCGAACCCCAACGCTCTCCTGTCGTTCGAATCAGCGGGGAGGCTGGGAAGCTTCACTGACGCTGCGGAAGAGCTTGGCCTGACGCAGGCGGCCATCAGTTATAGCGTGAAGCTCTTGGAGAAGGATCTCGGCATAGCCCTTTTCCATCGCCGGCACAGACTGGTGGAGCTCACGGACAGTGGCCGGAAGTTCCATGCAGACGTGACGAGCGCGCTTCAGCAGATTGCACGATCAGCGGACTCGCTGCGCTACGCAGCGTCCGACCGGGTCACAGTCGATTCATCGACCGCATTTGCGAGCCACTGGATGATCCCACGAATCCCTGCCATCCGATCTCAATACCCGGACATCGACATTCGGCTTCTCACGTCGGATCGCGATGTAGAGATCGGGCGAGACCCAACGCTCATAGGCATCAGGCGAGGCAACGGGAATTGGTCCGACTACCAGGCGGTGATGGCGGTGGACGAAATCATAATACCTGTTTGCAGTCCGGCTTATCTCAGCCAACACCCCGACTGGCTCGAAGAAAGGTCGGAGCGCACGCTCATCCACCTGGAGGAGCCGTACCGACCGCGCCCCACATGGCAGGACTGGTTCAATCATTTTGACGTGGCCTATACGGATCGTGGCGAGGGGTTACGGCTCAACGACTATAGCCTCGTGGTGCAAGCAGCGATCGGCGGTCAGGGCGTGGCTCTCGGGTGGAGGCATATTGTTGAACACGCCGTGCAGCGGCGTTTGCTAGTCGAAGCATCCGATATGAAATGGCGGACAGGCATGGCCTTCTATGCCGTCACACATAAAGCGGTGGAGCCCTCACCTGATACAAAGCGAATTATGGACTGGATAGTCAATGAGCTCAATGAGCTGCAGCATTAAGGTCAAAATCCAGATGGTATGGGGCGAGCGGCGCGCGTGTGGGACGCCGTATAAACCGGCAAGGAGTAGATGGAGAAAGTCCATCCCCCAATCCTTGATGTCGATGAAGAAGATGCGGTGATCCGCGACGGTAATAACCTCGACTTCATGAGACTTTCCGAGGCCATAACCAGATCGCGATTCGTGAAGGCATACCAGTTGGTTAGGCGGAAGCTCCTTCTTTAGGCGCTCCAATCCTTTAACTTCGCGCTGGTGTACGCCGCGGCCGTCCTTCCTTCTCCCAGTCAGAGTACTGCAAGCTGTTCCGTCGTGTGGATTGCCAACCGACAAAGCCGCTTCGCCATGTTGCCGCCGACGCGTATCCCCCATGGCGACGGCGAACAATGGCGCCGGCAAATCTTCCGGCCGCCAGATGGCAAACTGAAGGACCGCTATCGCCAACTTGCCGCCTCGGCGGTGCACTGCGAAGGACCACTCGCGCAGGACTGACCGGGGGGAACTGTCAACTGGATCGCGAGTTTACCTTCCGATTCAGCCGGACAGGACAGCTCCATAAGAGCGCGGGTTGCCGTTCGCGAGCGCGCCCTCAACAGCGCCGTAGAGAGCGAGCGGCTGGATTGGAGCGCTCTTCGCGCCGCTTAGCTGAGATTGCCACTCCTCGTGCAATTTCCTCGAGCAGCACATTCTCTGATTAACAGGATCCGCATAGCGGATCCACCGCGCCCCTTCGGCTTTGCCTCGGGCGGGTGATCCCCCTCCGATTTGTCTCCTTGCCCCCCTCGCCCCCGCTGTTCCGCACGAGCTCGGGATCAGGAGCGGGGCTCCTGCCCCTTCGGGCAGGAACCGCTTCGCGGGAAACGGGAAATCAGGAGAAATCATCATGACCGAGACCATCACCATTCCATTGAACAAGCTGGACGCGGACCCGAAGAACGTTCGCAAGACCCACAGCGCCGAAGGCGTCGAGGCATTGGCCGCAAGCATTCGCACGGACGGCTATCGTCTGTTGCAAAACCTTGTTGTTCGGAAGGGCGAGAAGAAGGGCCGCTACTTCGTGACGGCGGGTGGTGGCCGCCGTACTGCGCTGGTTCTGCTGGCCGAGGCTGGCGAGATCGCGAAGGATTTTCCCGTCGAATGCAAGGAGTCTGGAGAGGACGCTACGGGAATCAGCCTTTCCGAAAACGTCTTGCGCGAGGAATCCGGTCGACCAATACGAGGCGTTCCGCGATCTGGCGGACGAAGGCAAGTCGGTCCCCGATATTGCCGCACGGTTCGGCACGACCGAAACGATTGTGCGCCGCGGCCTAGCCCCTGGTCGCGTGTCGCCGCGCCTCTTGGAGGCTTACTGCAACGAGGACATGACTTTTGACCAGCTTTCGGCCTTCACGATCAGCGACGAACACGAGGCGCAAGAACGGGTATGGAATGAACTGCCAAGGTGGAACCGCTACGCATCAACCATACGTTCCGCCCTTGCTGGCGAGGGCGTTCGGGCAAGCCACAAGCGGCTCAAATTCCTTGGCGGACTGGACGCCTACGAGGCGGCAGGCGGAACCGTCAGGCGCGATCTGTTCGATGACAAGGAAGGCGGTTTCGCGGTCGATGTCGTGAAGCTGGACGCCCTTGTCGCAGCCAAGCTTGAAAGCGCTGCCAAGGCGGTGAAGGCGGAAGGCTGGAAATGGGTCGAGATCAGGCCCGATGTGTCCTATGACACATTCCAGGCCTACGGGCGGCGCTATCCCGAACAGGTGCCGTTGTCTGAGGCCGAACAAGCCGAACTTGACCAGCTCACCGCACAATATGACGAGCTGGCGGAGTCGATCGAGGCCGAGGCCGTCGATGAAGGGGCCAACGCGAAGATCGAGGAAATCGACAAGCGGATCACGGGGCTGCAGGATAGCACAGAAATCTATGCGCCGGAGGCTTTTCGAGATCAGCGGCGCGATCGTCACGCTGACCAACCACGGCGATGTGCGGATCGAGCGTGGTGTTGTGCGGCCCGAGGATGACCGGGATGACGAGGCCGATGGCGACGACAAGGGCGGCAACGGCGTTGAAAAACCACAGAAGGCCGGACAGCCGAAGGTGACGCATTCAGCG
Organism: Mesorhizobium sp.; assembly: GCF_005063415.1. GTDB lineage: Bacteria > Pseudomonadota > Alphaproteobacteria > Rhizobiales > Rhizobiaceae > Mesorhizobium. Next base: position 4,543 of record NZ_SUEG01000071.1, on the reverse strand, counting down.
GCGCTCGTCGAGGACCTGACCGCTCAAAAGACGGCGGCGCTGCGCGTCGAACTCGCGAACAATCACGAGATAGCCTTGGCAGCGGTAGTTCACGCGATGCTGTTGAGTGTGATCTATGATTACTGCCCAGACGTAGATAGCGCGCTGCAAATCAAGCTGACACATGAGCGTATCGAAAGCAGCATGAAGCGCAGGGATGATTGCCGAGCCATCGCGGAACTTGCTTCGCGAGACATGGGGCGATCATTTCCCTGGCAACCCTGCCGATCTGTGGGAATGGTGCTTGCACCAGAGCCGCGATGAACTGGCTTTTGCGGCGGCTCATTCCGTCAACGCTGTGCGGAAGCTTCATTGCTATGACCGGAAAGGCGCTTTCGAGCACGCAGACCGGCTTGGACAGGCTCTTGAGGTGAACATGACGAAATGGTTCGAGCCGACCGGCGACAGCTATTTCTCGCATATCAACCGCCAGAGCATCGAGGCCGTCACTCGTGAGGCGAAGGCCGATCAGGCCGCGCTTGCCGTCAAGGCAGCGGGCAAGAAGTTGGAAGCCGTCGGCATTGCAGAGCGGATGGTCGTTGATAGCGGTTGGCTTCCGGAGCCTGTGAGGATTTCCGTTCGTACCGCCGATACAGAGCGCGACGACGCCGGTTTCAATGAAGATGCACCGCGTCCCGTAGCGGCTGAATAATCGTCAGCCGCGTGCCGGTCGCGCCTCTCTCCCGCGCGGCCGGCGCCCTCTTTCCACCAACGCCAAGGCAATTTCCGATGACATCTGCCGAATCCGCACTCGCCTATTCGCCCGATACCCGTCTTGCCGCCCTTGCTTGCCGCAAGCTCATCGCGGCCTATGCCGAGAACCACGAACATGCCGATTGGGCCGACATTCAGGAGCTTGCCGTGGCGCTCGAAGCCTTTGGCCTTCCGGGAACGTTCATCGAGCGCGCCCAAGAGGCGCCGCTCGACGGCCGATGATGCGATCGGGGTCGGGTCGACCGGCCCGATCCGCATTGAGGGGAGGCCCGTTCCCCTCCCCTCAAACTCCCCTTCCCTCCGCAGCACCGGTTTGGATACCCAGGCCGGTACTTTGCTGTCGTTTATATATCCAAGAGGGTATAACGAAGTGAGCCCAACGGAGAGCTTTGAGCTATGAAGCACGCCAAAACACTCGGAAGTTGGTTTGATTGCTACCGGTTGTAGCGCAATTGTTGCGCCAATTTGGCTATTCAGGTTATGGTTCTGCAAATGACCCGGAATCAATGATTCCCGGGCCACCCAACTTAGCGCTTACGACGGAGAAAATAGACCGACCAGAAAAAAGAAAAACCGCCCCGAAACGAATCTCGGAAGCGGTTTGCGAATAAATAAATTTAGCCAAGACATTGTCGCAAACCTCCCTTCCTCTGTCAACCTGAAAAACACCGTTTCGGTGAACGGGATTGCTTTGCCTGGTCTCCACCAAAAAGGAGACGAGAATGGGAGAAGCTGTGCCACTGAAGCGGCCAATCGGCCGCAGAGTGACGCCACAACGCACCGGATACCGGCGACTGTCAGAGTCAGCCGAGCTGGGATCGGTGACACGCGGGCAGCTTGCCGTTCTCGCGCACAACCTGCCCTGCACGGGCTTGATTAACGCGAGCGAAAGCCATCTTCTGGTCACGTTGGTCAACACGGCGTCGCCTGAGGCCTTTGACAAAGGCGGGCGGCCAATCATCTTCAAGTCCAACCAGCAGCTCGCCTTCGAGATCAATCGCTCGGTCGGACGGGTCAGTCGCATGCTGTCGAACCTCTTCGACGCCGGGCTCGTCACAATGCAGGACAGCGGCAATTACAAGCGCTATCCGCACCGCAACGCCGACGGTCTGATTGTCGACGGTTGCGGCATCGACATGCGCATTCTGATTGTTCGTTACCGCGAGCTCGATGGGCTGGTACGGCAGGCGAAAGCCGAGAAAGCAGCCGCAAGCGCTGCGCTGCGCCGCTATCGTGGGGCGCTGCGCAATCTCCGGTACGCTTTGGCAACCGCCACCGGACTCTCAGAGCGCGCCCGATCACGGCTTGAGGCGCGACTTGAGCGGGTCGTCGCGGTTGTCGGTATTGCCGCAAAGGCGTCGAGCGCAGTTTTGCGTCGCGCTACGACGTTGTTCGAGTGGCTCATCGAACGAGCCCTGCAGCTCTGCCGCCGTTCGGAACCCGCGTTGGTGACAGAAAATTCGGCATGCGCGAATGCCGAAAACGACATGCACAGACAGACTACAAACCCTGATCCTATTGTGAACAGTAACGAGAATCGGCGTTCGGCTCACGCCGAACAACTCAGGTTGCTAGAGGCTGGCTCTGCCAGCCAATGGGCTTATGAAGCAAGCCTGGGGGGCGGC
>NZ_SUEG01000071.1:0-2067 GCF_005063415.1 Mesorhizobium sp. | reverse complement strand
TTGCTAGAGGCTGGCTCTGCCAGCCAATGGGCTTATGAAGCAAGCCTGGGGGGCGGCTCTCGCCAAGTAAACCAACCGAAGCACCTACCACAGGCACTTGTGGCGTTGCAGGACTTGGTGCGTGCGATACCGGCGCTAGGCACTTACGGCTTTGCCCTGCCCCGTACGTGGGCCGAACTGGCGCGAATCGTGCCCCAAATGTGCCGAATTGCTGGAATTTCCGACGATGCGCGCCGCCGCGCGGTCAACCAAATGGGCGAGCAACAGGCGGCCGTGGCGGTCGCTGTGACGCTACAGAAGTTCGACCGGCAAGAAGTTACCTCGCCGGGCGGCTATTTGCGGGCCATGACAGAGCGCGCGGCCGCCGGCGAGCTTCATCTTGCCCGGTCAGTGTTCGGGCTCGTGGCGCGCAGCATGACGGAGGCGTTGAATTGAGGTTCCGAGCGGCATTGGCGGCTGCGGTCGCGATAGTTTGCAATCGGCGTCGGCGCAGCCGCGGCCGATCCAGCCACCTGGTCCGGCACTGTCCGGGTGATCGACGGAGACACGATCAGCGTGCGCCAGCAGCGCATCCGGATCGCGGCGATCGACGCTTGCGAACTCGACCAGACAGGCCTTCGCGACGGCAAGGTCTGGCAATGCGGCCTGGCGGGCCGAGCCTTTCTTCGGCGAATGATCGATGGGAAACACGTCCGTTGCCGGGTCATCGACCGCGACCGCTATCGGCGCCTGGTCGGACAGTGTTTCTACGATGAAACCGATGTCGGGTTAGCGATGGTCCGAGCCGGGCTTGCCGAGTCGATGCTTCGATAGCTGCCGTCGTCCCATCCCATCGACCTGGTTGAGTATGGCGTGGCCGAGAACAGCGCCCGAGACAGAGGGCTTGGCATCTGGTCTGCCAAGATCGAAAGTCCGCATCTCTACCGGCGCGCTAAAAAGTCTCCAGCGCATTGACCTGTCATACACCCAAAGCGGCGATATGAATTGGCAGAAGTGGTGAAGCAACTTGCTTCTCGATTCTTGCGTGAAAGGGCAGAAAGCCGTTGTAACGGTGCGAGTTGTGAATAGAATAGGGTCACTTCTTGCCGCTTCAGGCCGTCACCGATCCGGAGGCAGATAGCCAATGATGTTCATCCCTCACCCCTCCATGGCCGTTGCTTTTGACGCTCGTTCGCACGTCGACGCGGCTTGCGCAAATCCGGACTCCGCAAAAATTTCCCCGCCTGCGGCTTCCTCGCGCAGCAAATTTTTCCGGCCTCCGGCCTCCTCCGCTGTGCTTCGGCCTGCGGTGCGCACCGCTTTCTGCCGTGCCGGTGAACAATCGTCGCAACCACCAAAGAGGAGTGACTGACATGACCACCACCAACTTCATCCAGTTCGACACCGACGACCTGGACGCCGCCAAGGGCAACGGCCTTATCTCCACCATCGATCGCGACCTGGACATCCACGTTGTCCCATTCGACTCGAGCAACGAGAAAGCCCCGACGCATCGCGTCTATGCCAAGTCACCGCGCGGCTATGACATCGAGGTCGGCGGCATCTGGAAGAAGACCAGCGAGGCGAAAAAGCCCTACTACACGCTTTCGATCAAGCGCCTCGGCTTCAACGCCAATCTCGGCCGCTATCCCGGCCAGGACGATCCCACCTTGCAGGCGATCATCGAATGGGAACCCCGCGATTGATTGTCGCGAAGCGCCCGGCCTCGAGCCGGGCGCATCCCTTCACAAGCCGATAGATGCCGCAAATCGCTCGATTTTCGGCGGTTTTTCTGCTAAAGTTTTTTGCCATTGGAGATCTGTTGATGAACATTCATTCGACCCATCCCGACCGCTCGCCGGAGGCCGTTGCCCGGCGTCGCAAGGCGACGGATCAGGCTCGCGCGGCCAATATCCGGCAGGGCTACACACACGATCCGGTGCTGGAGGAAGCGACGGCGGCCTATGTCGCCGGCGACATCACCCGCGAAGAGTATCGCCTGCGCGTCGTGCGTCCGGCGAAACGGGCGTAATCGAGACTCCCAACCTCTAGAGGCGAAGGCCGCCTGCCCTACGCAGGCGGTTTTTT
>NZ_SUEG01000070.1 GCF_005063415.1 Mesorhizobium sp. | reverse complement strand
TTCCACAGCAGCTGGCGCTTGGTGGCGCCAAACGCCTCGCCCGCCTCGACGATCGATTTCGGCACCGAGGTGACGCCGAGATGGGTGAGCCGGACCGAGGTCGGGATAACGAAGATGATGGTGACGATCAGGCCGGGCGCGTTGCCGAGGCCGAACAGGGTCAGCACGGGGATCAGGTAGACGAAGGTCGGCAGCGTCTGCATCAGGTCAAGTACCGGCAGCATGACGCGATACACCTTCGGCTTGTGCGCGGCCCAGATGCCGAGCGGCACGCCGATGGCCATCGACACGGCGGCGGCGGCGACCACCAGCACCAGAGTCTCCACCGTCTGCTTCCACAGGTTCTGGTTGAGGATGAACAGCAATCCGATGAACACCGCCAGGGCCAGGCCTTTCGAGCGCTGCAGGAAATAGGCGAGCAAAGCGATCAGCGCGATCAGCAGAACCGGCGGCAGCAGCAGCAGCCCGTCGACGATGCCATCGAGCAGAAAGTTGAGGGTGTTGGAAAAAGCCCTGAAGACGGTGTCGAAATTGTCGGTGAGAAAGCCGAAAAACGCCTTCCCCCATGCCCCAATGGGAATCTTGTAACTGACCAGGAATTTGGAGATCGGATCCATCTAGCCCCTCTTCTGCCGGCGCCGTCCTTTGCCGGACGGTCATCTTGTCACAGGATATGAAAAAGGGCAGCCATTTCTACCGTGGCTGCCCCTCGTCTTGTCGTGCAAGCGGTCAGGTCAGCTTCCGAGCGCTGTTTTCACCGCTGCCGCCGCATCGCCGCCGTCGAAGGTGGTGACGCCGGCGATCCATGGAGCGACCGCGTCCGGGTGCTTCTTCAGCCAGTCGGTCGCGACCGTATTGGCGTCGCCGCCCTTCAGGATCGCGTCCATCATCTCGCCTTCCATGTCCAGATTGAACTTCAGGTTGGCGATGAACTTGCCGGCATTGGGGCATTCGCTCATGTAGCCCTTGCGTACATTGGTATGCACGGTGGCGGCGCCAAAGCCGCTATCTCCCATCCCCTCGAGATAGGTGATCTTCATGGCGCCCATCACCGGATGCGGTGTCCAGCCGAGGAAGGCGATCCATTCATTGTTCTTCATCGACTGCTCGGCCTGGGTGAGCATGCCGGCCTCGGAAGATTCGACCAGTTCGAAGCCTTCGAGATTGGTTTTCGGATCCTTGATCATGTCGAGGATGATGCGGTTGCCGTCATTGCCGGCCTCGATGCCGTAGATCTTGCCGTCGAACTTGTCCTTGAACTTGCCGAGATCGGTCAGCGTCTTGACACCGGCATCGGCGACATAGGTCGGGACGACGATGCCGTAGCCGGCGCCACTGAGATTTTCGCTGACGGTCTCGACCGAGCCTTCGGCGGCATAGTCCTTGATGTCGTTGGTCATCGACGGCATCCAGTTTCCAAGGAACACGTCGAGGTCTTTGTTCTTCAGGGATGCATAGGTCACCGGCACCGAAAGCTGGATCACCTGCGGCTCGTAGCCGAGCGCCGTGAGCAGCACCGAGGCGACGCCGGTGGTCGCCTGGATGTCGGTCCAGCCGACATCGGACAGCCGCACCGTCTTGCAGCTTTCCGGATCGCCGGCGAAGGCCCCAGTCGTGGATAGAAAAGCCGCCAGGCCGAGGCCGGCGACGAATGAACTCATACGCGACATGAAAATTCTCCCATTTCAGTTCTCGGTGAAGCCAAGCGACGGTTTTATCTCCGCCTTGTCACGCCAGCCAAACATCATTCTGCTGCGGTTTCAAGCACTAAGGCAATCACGAACAACGGCGCAGGCTGGCCGATCAGCGACACGCCCGCCGCTTTCCGGATGGAAGTCGCCTTTTCCCGGTGGAATGTAGGCGCTCCCCCTCCCCGCTTTGTTGCAACTCGGCTTAAAAGGACGGCATGGCCAAACTGTACTTCCACTATGCGACGATGAATGCCGGCAAGACGACGATGCTGTTGCAGGCCTCGTACAACTACCGCGAGCGCGGCATGACGACGATGCTGTTCATCGCCGGCCACTACCGCAAGGGCGATACCGGGCTGATCTCGTCACGCATCGGCCTGGAGACGGAAGCCGAGATGTTTCGCGACGGCGACGATCTGTTTGCCCGGGTCGCCGAGCATCACGACCACGCCACGGTCCATTGCGTCTTCGTCGATGAGGCGCAGTTCCTCGAAGAGGAGCAAGTCTGGCAACTCGCCCGCATCGCCGACCGGCTGAACATCCCGGTCATGTGCTACGGCTTACGCACCGATTTTCAGGGCAAGCTGTTTTCCGGCTCGCGCGCCCTGCTGGCGATCGCCGACGACCTGCGCGAGGTGCGCACCATCTGCCGTTGCGGCCGCAAGGCGACGATGGTGGTGCGCCTCGGCGCCGACGGCAGGGTGGCGAAACAGGGCGAACAGGTGGCGATCGGCAAGGACGTCTATGTCTCGCTCTGCCGCCGTCATTGGGAAGAAGAAATGGGCCGCGCCGTGCCCGACGATTTCATCGGCTTCACCAAAACCTGACCAGCGCTATTGCTTTCATCCCACCTCCCGGCCGACATTCGTTCGCCAATCGCGCCATCGTGCCGCGCTTGTTAAGGCCTGCTTCCTATTTCAAAACCTCTCAGCCAGAGCCGTCGGGGAGTTCCCATGCTTCGAGCCATTTCGTCCGCCGCTGCCTTCCTCATCGCCGGCGCTCTTGCAGCGCATGCCGACGGCGATGCCGCTCTCGGCAAGAAAGTCTTCAACAGATGCATGGCCTGTCATGAGGCAACGAGCGACCACGACAAGGTCGGCCCGCATCTGCTGGGTGTCGTCGGCCGCACCGCCGGCACCGCGGACAGTTATCTCAGTCGCTACTCGCAGGGGATGAAGGACGCCGGCGCTGCCGGCCTGGTCTGGGACGAAGCAAACCTTGCCGAATACCTGCGCGCGCCGCGGCAGAAGGTCCCCGGCAACAAAATGGCCTTCTCCGGCCTGACCAGCGACGACGACATCGCCAACGTCATCGCCTACCTCAAGGCCGATCCCAAGCCCTGAGCGTCGCTCCCGAGCAAAAGTCCAGCCGCGGTTGGAAGCGGTGTCTGACCGGACGGCAGTTACACCGTAATCATTGCCTGACTATCCTGCGGTCGGCCTCCTGAAATTCTTTTGTTTTCCTGTAATCCCATGTCTTCCGTCTTTCATTCGCCAAACCCGGCACATATATTCGCGGCGGTTTGCGAAACGAAACCGATGCCGAAGCGGGAGGCCCCAATGGCGACATTGCAGAATTTCGATGCCGAGATTGCCAAGACCAAGCAGGTCGTGGAGGACATGCGCACCAAGATCGAGCAGTCCGGTAGCGTGCTCGACACGCTCGCCACCGCCGACAAGAAGATCGGCGACGCCAATTTCGATATCGAGAATGCCCGCATCGAGGACGTGCTGAAGCAGCAGAAGGTGATGGAAGGCAATATCGCCGACCTGATCATCGGCCTGGAGGACGCCACCAACGTCTTCGGCGCCGAATTCGAGAGCATGAAGAACTACACCGGCTGGGAAAGTTTCGTCGGCGTCTTCTCCAGCCAGCGCAAGCAGCGCATGCGCACCGACCGCGTCCGCAACATGTCGCTGGCCGGCAATTTGCAGGAGCTGCTGGCGAAATCCGACACCATCGTCGGCATCCTCAAGGCGCAGAAGCAGGTCCTCGACACGCGCTACAAGACCTCCGAGGCCAGCCTGTCGCAGGTGATCGAGCGCCGCAAGACCACCATGTCCAATCTCGAGACCGTGCAGAAGCGCATCGAGGAACTCAACCCGATGCTGCTCGACATCGAGAACAAGATCGCCGCCTCGACCAGCCAGAAGGAGCGCACGCAGCTTGAAGGCGAACGCTCGAAACTGGCCACGGAATACAACGAGAAGCAGGCCAAGGAGCAGGAATTGCTGGCCGAAAGCCAGACGCTGGAGCGCTATACCTCGATGTTCCAGACCTTCGTCGATTCGCTCAACAACCAGATCGCGGCGCAATCGACGCTGATCAACAAGCTGACCATCGATACCGAGCAGCGCATCGTTCTGTACAAGGCGCTGGAAGATTCGCTGAAGACCGCCGCCCAGCAGGATGTCGCCCACAAGATCAACACGCTGGGCAGCCAGGTCGACAACACCGCCGAAGAGACCATGGCCGGCATCGGTGCCGCCTCGCAAAAGCACATCGGCGATCTGCTTGAAATGCATGAGAAGAACATGGTCGCCACCGCCGACATCCAGCGTCGCAAGAAGCTCGCCGACGATGCCTTCGCCCGCCGCTTCGACGATGTGATGAAGAAGCACAATTCGGCAAATTACGTGCAGTCGTAATTGCTGCACGTGCACTGCTCCCAAGGGCTGGCAGCATGACCCCCGAAAACGAAGCCGCAGCGCGCTATTTCTCGGCGATCGCGGCGGCACTTGGCGGCCTCGAAGTGTTCATGCGCGACGATCGTTCGCCGCTCTACCGGCACGGCATCGTCGCCAAGGTCGTCGCCGAATATATTGCGCGGCTCGACAAGTCGTTCTCGTGCTGGCGCAACCGGCTGGGCTTCACCGAGACGTTCCGCATCTCGCGCGCCGAAAGCGGTTTCCCGGTCTTCCAGAACCTGCTCGAGTTGGAGAACGACCGGCTCCAGGCCGATGCGCGCCTCGCCAATCTCCCGCTGGCCGACGAGCTGCGCGAGGAAATGGCGGACTTCATCCTGCGCCACAAGGAATTCCCTGAAGCGCTGCAGAAGTCGATGGCCGAGCGGCTTTACCTCGAGGACGTCAAGAGCGAGACCACCTTCGGCCCGTTCACGCTGGCCCAGACGGTCAAGGTGTCGGTCAATCCGAAGACGTTGCGGCCCTATTATCTGGTCCACTGGGCCTGCTTCGACGGCAGCGCCAACCTGCCGCTTGTCTATATGGTGACGGTCGAGGATTCCTCGGACGACATGATCCGGCAGCTTGTCGACTCCAGTGGCAAACTTAATGAGAGGGTCGACATCCCGCTGCCGGTCGACGGGTTGCTCAATCCCGAGCTTGCCCACCGTTTCGACGATTTCACCGAGAAGAATTCCGCCTACACGCTGTCGCCGGCGACCATCGCGGTCAACCTCGACAAGGATTTCGAGCCGCTGCATCCCAAGCAGCTGCGTCGCGTCGTGCTCGGCCCGTTCTATTCTGCAGGGATTACCGACAACAATTCGACGGTGAGCGAAGTGCTGGCCAAGGTGCGCAAGCCGGAAAACGCCTGGCTGCTGACCTGGACCATCCAGGAGGTCTTTTCCAAGGCCGAAAAGCCAGGCCGCAAGGGGCTGTTTTCGAGCGAAAAGACGACGCAGGAATTCTTCATCAATACCGACGATCTCGAGGCCGCGCGCCAGGGCGTGTCAAGCTATGAGAACCATGCGCTGATCCCGCACGAGGCCTATCAGGCGCTCTATGCCGCCGGCGAGGCGCAGAAGATCTTTTCGGGCTACAAGGTCCACATCCTGTCCAAAGGGCAGGTCATCAGCGACGTCTGACCGTCAAATCGCGGAGCATCCTCCATGGACACCGGCCTGACCACCATCCCGGAAGCGGCAATTGAAAAGCACCGTGCCACTGCGCAGAGCTTCATCACCCGCATCGTCGTGCTGGAAGACCCATCGCGCGAGTCCGGCACCGCGCTTGCCGGTACCAACCGCCGCTTCGTCTCGACCGTCTCGGTCGGCTCGGTTCGCCGCACGCGCGAGGTCGAGCTCGCCAAAACCGTCGCCGCCGTCCATTCCGACGACCAGTTGCTGACCATCCCGCAGCACACGCTGTTGTTTCGCGCCCGGCGCGGCACAGCGATAGCGCTGGCCATATCGGATGTCTTCGCCGAGGGCTCGGACCTCGAAAGCCTGCAGGCGAAAAATGCCCGCGCGCCGCTCGAAGGCGATGAAGCTGCCACCTTCAAGAAGCTGCTGTCGGCCTCTGCCTACATCTCCGCCTTCAGCCTTGCCTCCTATCTGTTCCAGCTGATCGACAGCGACGGCGAGGCGCCGAACGACACGCCCGAGCCGGACTTTCTGTTCGACACGCCACAGGATGCGGTGAAGTCGGTCGTAGCCGGGCTCGACAGGGCGATAGCAGGTTCGAAGGACGATGCCGACCTGATGACCCGCGCCCGCGCCTTTGCCCGCGTCGCCATCGACGGGCTGTTGGCGCGAAAGGGCCGCTTCGACGGCATCGGCCCGTTCGAGAACGCGCATATCCGCATCGACGTCGACGATTTTACCCTTGACGGTTTCGACGTCGCGCCGGGCAAGCGGGCAAAGCCGCTGGTGATGACCTTCAAAAAACCGGAAGAGGTCGTCGGCAACCACATCGCCAAATACCAGTCGGTCAAGCTCGCCAAGATGCTGATGGCCTATGACTTCGAGCGCGAGCTGAACCCGTTCGTCGAGCTCGGCGGCTTCTTGTTCACCTTCATCGGCGACGGCGCGCCCGGCACCGGCAAGACGACGCTGATCCAGATGATCGCCGGCCTGCTCAACGGCTACTGCCAGGTCGCCGGCTATCCCTTCGCCTACGAGAATTTCGGCGTCGACCAGATCTCCTCGTATCAGGGCAAGTCCGGCCAGAACTGCCGCCAGTTCATCAACAATGTGCTGAACCCGCGCGTCATCGGCTTCGGCACCATCGACGATATCGACCAGGTAGCGGCACGTCGCTCCGACGATCGCGCCTCGGCCGGCCAGCAGGAAATCACCGGCGTCCTGATGGACGCCTTTGGAGGTGCTGCGACCGTGGTGCGCGGCAACTGCTCCTTCGGCATGTTCTCCAACTATCCCGAAAACGTCGACGACGCGCTGCGCCAGCGCGCCGGCGCGCGCTGGCTGGTCGATGGCCCGCAGAGCCGCGACGACTATATCGACATCTTCGTTCTGCTCGCCGGCAAGAACCACAAGATCCCGCTCGGCGACCACAAGCTCTATGCGGCGCAAGAGATCCAGCGCGCGGTGATGGAAGCTTACGAGGAGCATGAGAAGCCGCAGGAAGACGGGTTGATGAAGGTCTATGAGCGCTACATGAAGGAGAACGGCGCGCCAAAGACGATGGCCGACATCGGCACTTATCTGCATATGATCAAGGATGCCGAGCCGCGCTTTACCGGCCGCGCCATCAAGAACGTCACCGATGCCATCAAGATGCGCGCCATGGACATCGAATTGCCGGACGAGTGGTTCGAAAAGCCGGAAGCCTTCATGCACAAGGGTTACGACGACAAGAAAGCCATGATCGAGGAACTGCGCGGGCCATTCTCGATGGACATGGTCATCCAGGAGATCAACCGCTATGCGGATTCCGAATTCCGCTATTCCGACAAGTCCGACGATGCGGCGGTGACCAAGATGATCCGCGACACCCGTCTGCGGGAGCGTGCCGTCCGCGAGATCGAGGAGATGAAGAAAAAGGGGCTATGGAATGCGTGAGATGCGCCGACGCCCCCTTCTCCCCTTGTGGGAGAAGGTGTCGCCAAAGGCGACGGATGAGGGGTATTCGTCAAGCTGGAACACCCCTCATCTGACCGAGCTTCGCTCGGCCACCTTCTCCCACAAGGGGAGAAGGGACGTACGCTCACCTCATCCGCCGTTCGGACACCTTCTCCCCGTGAACGGGAAGAAGAAAGCATGAGCCCCGCCAAGAAGCCCGATCTGCTGCGCGACAACGAGCTGATGTACGGCCGCCTGCTGACGATCGACGAGCCGCACCTGATCCAGCGCTACAACAAGGCGATGGTCGCGTTCGGCTTGAAGCCGACCAAGTTGAAAAGCTTCGAGATCGACCGCACCGGCTTTTCGCCGCAGGTCGCCGAGGAATGCGGCGACTACAGCTACCTCGATCCGAACGAAGTCAACCGCCGCTTTATCATCCTGACGCCCTCGCAGATCGACCTGCCGGTGGTGCACACGGCTTTTTCCAACACCTCGCTGCTGATGTACGAATTCATGTCCAAGAACCAGCGCGCCATCGATGCCCTGACGATCAAGGACGTCATCTACGGCGAGATCGAGGATTCGGTTCCCAAGGTCGACGACATCGAGGACCTGCTGTCGATCAACCAGGTCGAATTCAAGGTGCTGTCGGCCGAGGATGTGCTCGGCAAGGCCGCCGAACTCGGCAAGCTGGTCGACCGGCTGAAGCAGGAACCGGATGCCTGGCGGGACAATGCCATGCTTGCCCAGATGGTCGAGCTGGCGAAGATCTGCGGCGACATCCGCGAGAATGCGCTGGTGCCGGACCAGGTGATCTTCCGTCACAATGCCTATTGGACCAGCCATTTCGGCGGGCTCTATGTGTTCGTCGATCCCGACGTGACGACGGTGATCAGCGACCCGGCAGCGCCGGGCTTCCGCCGCTCGCGGCCATGGCAGGTGAGCTACCTTTCGATCCACGACGCCGACAAGGTGTTCAAGTTCCTCGCCTCGACCGGCCGCATCGAGCTGCCGCGCGCCTCATGGATCGAAACCTCCGGCTATCTTGAGCATCGCGCCGAAATGGTGGTGCGCGCGCTGATCCGCGACGCCGAGCCCGACCGCAATCTGACCGACGTCGACAAGGTCTGGCTGCAGACCTGGATCCACGGCCATGCCGATCTGATCACCAGGGATGGCAATTTTCCCTTCCTCAACGCCGCCAAGCGTGAGATCGCCCAGCTCGGCCATCTCAAGATCGAGGATGTGTTCCCGCAGCAGCGCTTCCTGGTCATCCGCGCCAAGCCGGACCATCCCGACGCCTGGCTGACCAACCAGCTGATCTCGGACTTCGTGCCGCAGGACTTCGTTTCGCGTTACGTCTTCAACAAGCCGGGCTTCTACAGGGATTATGAAGGCTTCAGCGACGCTTGGCGATCGCATGTTGTGGACGTTCTGAAAACCACATATCTGAAGGACAAGGCGGCGTTTCGCACACGCCTCTACGGGTTGACTGACTGAGGGGGTGACATCGCCATGCTTGATCCGATCGTGAATTTCTTCACCCGGATTTTCCAGTGGATTGGCCGCGGCATCGGCATAATCATCGGTGCGATCCTGTGGCCGTTCCTGTGGGCGGGGCGCTGGTACACGCAACGCGGCTGGATCCTGAAGGCGGTGCTCGGCCTGGCTGTGCTCGTGCTGATCGGCCTCTATGTCAATTTCTTCTACGCCACCCAGTGGTGGAACAATTTCGACCCGAATTACGTCGACAAATACACGTTCGAAAAACGCAACAGCTCCGCCGGTGAACAGGTTTCCGCCGGCGCCGGCACTGACACGGCCAAGACCTGCGGAAATTCAGCCATTGCCCAGGTTGCGGCCGACCTGACCGACTTCAACGTCAACCAGAATGCCTGGGTGTCGTCGATGATCCTTTACAAGCTCGGCCTGTTCGGCATCGACTGGGACCACACGCCGTTCATGGACAACAAGGCTTCGTTCCAGCGCGGCGTCAACCAGGCGGTGCGGCGCACGGCGACCGAGCTTGCCGATAATCTCGGCCGCGTCCGCACCACCTCGCAGATCGATGCCGACTTGCAGGACGCTCGCGGCAATCTGCAGTTCGATGAGGAAACCTGGTATTTCGGCTTGAACCCGTTTGGCCCCAAGACGCCGACGCCGAGCTACTATCGCGACGCGGTCCGCAAGCTGCGTTCCTTCAACGCCCGCCTCGCAGCCTGCCAGGCGACGTTCGATGCCCGCGCCGACAATCTCAAGCAGTATATCGACCGCATCTCGTCCGATATCGGTTCGACCTCGGCGATCCTCAAGGAGCGTGCCGAAAACCACAATAATGGCTGGTTCGACACGCGCGCCGACGACCGCTTCTGGTTCGCCTATGGCCAGCTCTATGCCTATTACGGGCTGATGAAGGGCGCACAGGCCGATTTTGACGATGTCATCAAGGAAAAGCACCTGCAGAACCTGTGGGATACGATGGACGCGCAGTTCGTCTCGGCGCTGCGCATCCAGCCCTTCATCATCGCCAATGGCCGCGAGGACGGCTGGCTGTTGCCGACACATCTGACGACGATGGGCTTTTACATACTCAGGGTGCGTTCGAACATGGTCGAGATCAGCAACGTGCTGACGCAGTAGCGGATCGTCCCGCACAGCCGGCGCTGGTGAATTTGCGCCGTTGCCTCTGTCGCTTTTCGCGTATTAGGCGGCTGTTTTGAGACGGCGGAACCGCGCCTGCTCTGGCTTCTATACGGCGCTGCAACCGGCGCGAAAAGAACCTGTAGCAGAGCGGCCGGCGGCAGAGGTATTTTCTTCGCAGGAAACATAGTTGCATGAAAGTTGACGCCGCGGCAGCGACAGGGGTAGAACATGCTCGCGCCTGCAATGCCGGGCTGTTCTTGCGACCACACTAGTCAAATCCGTCCAATCCAGAGGGAAGCCGTCATGGCCGAAGTGAAGTCCGACATCGAGATCGCGCGCGGCGCCAGGAAGAAGCAGATCCAGGAGATCGGCCAGAAGATCGGCATTCCGAGCGAGCATCTTCTGCCCTACGGCCACGACAAGGCGAAGATCTCGGCCGAGTTCATCAAGTCGGTGAAGGGCAACAAGGATGGCAAGCTGATCCTCGTCACCGCCATCAACCCGACACCGGCCGGCGAAGGCAAGACGACGACGACGGTGGGCTTGGGCGACGGCCTCAACCGCATCGGCAAGAAGGCCATCGTCTGCATCCGCGAGGCTTCGCTCGGACCGAATTTCGGCGTCAAGGGCGGTGCCGCCGGCGGCGGCTACGCGCAGGTCGTGCCGATGGAGGACATGAACCTCCACTTCACCGGCGATTTCCATGCCATCACCACCGCCCATAATCTGCTATCGGCGCTGATCGACAACCACATCTACTGGGGCAACGAGCTCGGCATCGACACCCGCCGTGTCGTCTGGCGCCGCGTCATGGACATGAACGACCGGTCGCTGCGCGAGATCATCTGTTCGCTCGGCGGCGTCGCCAACGGTTTCCCGCGCGAGGCCGGTTTCGACATCACAGTCGCCTCGGAAGTCATGGCCATCCTGTGCCTGTCGACCGACCTGAAGGACCTGGAAAAGCGCCTCGGCGACATCATCGTCGCCTATCGCCGCGACAAGTCGGCCGTCTATGCCCGCGACCTCAAGGCCGACGGCGCAATGGCCGTACTCTTGAAGGACGCCATGCAGCCCAATCTCGTGCAGACGCTGGAGAACAACCCGGCTTTCGTCCATGGCGGCCCCTTCGCCAACATCGCGCATGGCTGCAACTCCGTCGTTGCCACCACGACGGCGCTGAAGCTTGCCGATTACGTCGTCACCGAAGCCGGTTTCGGCGCCGATCTCGGTGCCGAAAAGTTCTTCGACATCAAATGCCGCAAGGCCGGCCTGAGGCCGGCAGCGGCGGTCATCGTCGCCACGGTTCGCGCCATGAAGATGAATGGCGGCGTCAAGAAGGAAGACCTCGGTAAGGAGAACGTCGAGGCGGTCAAGAAGGGCTGCGCCAATCTCGGCCGCCATATCGAGAACATCCGCCAGTTCGGTGTGCCGGCCGTGGTCGCCATCAACCATTTCTACTCAGACACCGACGCAGAGATCCAGGCGATGAAGGACTATGTCGCCTCGATGGGCGAAGAGGCGATCCTGTGCAAGCACTGGGCCCAGGGATCGGCCGGCATCGAGGAACTGGCCAAAAGAGTCGTGGCGTTGGCCGAATCCGGCGCGTCGCAATTCGCCCCGCTCTATCCCGATGCCATGCCGCTGTTCGAGAAGATCAACACCATCGTCCAGCGCATCTATCGCGGTTCCGAAGCGATCGCCGACAAATCGGTGCGCGACCAACTCCACGCCTGGGAGCACGCCGGCTACGGTCATTTGCCGGTCTGCATGGCCAAGACGCAATATTCCTTCTCCACCGATCCGAATCTGCGCGGCGCGCCGACCGGCCACACCGTGCCGGTGCGCGAGGTCAGGCTGTCTGCCGGCGCCGGCTTCGTCGTCATCATCTGCGGCGAGGTGATGACCATGCCCGGCCTGCCCAAAGCGCCATCCTCGGAAAAGATTTTCCTGAACGAAATGGGCCAGATCGAAGGCCTGTTCTAGGGATAATCAAAGCTTGAACGGCAAAGGGCGCCGCAACGCTGCGGCGCCCTTCTGCCTGTTCGCAATAGTCTCCTAAGCCGCGCTTCGCGCCAGCGCGCGCTGGTTGGAGGCATAGGGTGTGTCGTGCTGGGGCACAACGCCGGTCTTCAGGCAATCGATCCACTCGGCGGTTTTGAGAACGGCCGCGAAGCGCGACTGCAGGACGATCGTCACCACGCGATGGATTTCCTCCCCCGAAGCGTAACCGGCGCTGTTGGCGTACGGCAACGAACCCGTTGCGTCCGACAGGAACTCCACCTCAAAGCCCATATGCACGGCGTGGATGACCGTCGACAGATCGCAATTATGCGTCATGTAGCCAATGACCGTGATCGTATCGATAGAGTTGGCGCGCAGCCACTCCTCGAGGTCTGTGCCGGTGAAGGCGCTGGGCAAGTTCTTTTCGATGTAGTGGTCGCGGTTTCGCCTGGCGATTTCCGGGTGCAACTCGGCGCCATGGCTGCCCTTGGCGAAGACCGGTGAGGTTTCCGGCGCCAACTGTTTGATGACCACCACCTTGACGCCTGCCTCGGTGGCCGCGTCCATCGCTCGCGCTACATTGACGACGCTGTCGCGGAAGGGCGGATGCTGGATGGCGAGGTTGCCGCCATCATAGTCGTTCTGAACGTCGATAACGATGAGGGCGCGGCGTGGAGCTTTGCCTTTGGCTGGTTGCGACATGGGTTTTCCTTTCCCGTTGGACATTGATGGGTGGACGATAGGCTCGGCACCGGATGGCAAAAAGTGTCCCGATTGACATTATTCGAAAGAATTGGGACAATTAGCTGTTACTCCTGTTGGTGCTGCCATGACCGATCCTGCCGTTGCCGCCATCGCCTTCGATGGCATCAGCCCGTTTCATCTCTCCGTGCCGTGTCTCGTGTTCGGCGCGGATCGCACGACGCTCGGCCTGCCGCGCTTCGACTTCCGGGTCTGCGCGATTGAGAACGGGCCGATCCGCACCGATGCCGGGCTGACCATCAGCGTCCCGCGCGGGCTTTCCGCGCTCGATGACGCCGACATCGTCATCGTGCCAAGCTGGAAGGATCTCGGGAGTTCACCTCCAGCGGCATTGATCGACGCGTTGCTTGGCGCGCACGAGCGCGGCGCGCTGATTGTCGGACTGTGCTTGGGAACGTTCGCTGTCGCGGCGACCGGACTGCTCTCAGCGCGGCGAGCGGCGACGCACTGGGCCTACGCGGATCAGCTGCAGGAACTCTATCCCGACATCCTCGTCGAACCGGAAGTGCTCTACATCGACAATGGCGATGTCGTGACATCCGCCGGCGTCGCCGCCGGGCTCGACTGCTGCCTGCACGTCGTACGGGCTCGTTACGGCGCGGAGGCGGCACTTCGCCTTGCCCGGCAGATCGTGCTCTCTCCCCACAGGCAGGGCGGGCAGGCTCAATTCATCGAACGTCCCATCGCCAGGACCGGCAATGCGGACCGCTTTACCCAGGCTCTCGAAACGGTGCGCAAAACGTTGGGTGAGCCGCACAGTCTGGACAGCGTTGCCGGTCACGCCGGCCTCACCCGCCGGACGTTCACGCGCCGCTTCCAGAAAACGATCGGCACCAGTTTCGGCGACTGGCTGACCGACCAGCGCGTCCAGCTGGCGCAACGGCTGCTGGAAGCAACGGAAAAATCGATGGACACGGTGGCCTTCGAGGCCGGCTTCGGCAGCGCCACCTCGCTGCGCCAGCATTTCGCAGCGCGCCTCAGAACCTCGCCGGCGCAGTACCGGCGCGAATTCTCGAGGAGTGCCCAGGAGGAGCGCGTGGTGCACATGCCGAGGTGAAATTCGGCTCGCGCTCGATCCAGGGCAATCGCTTCAGGTTTGCGCCGCCCCTCATTGCCCTGCTCTCGATCCTGTCGTCCTTGAAAGGTTCTGCGTCATCTGTCATATATTAAAGCGACAGATGACGCGAAGAGGCTCGCCGTGGCGATGGCATTGGAAAAGACTGCGCCAGCAGCAAAAAACAATGAGCTGCAGAAGGTGGCGAGATTGCTAGGCGGCAGCCGCATTCTGGCAAGGCGCCTCAGCAGCGCTTTGGATGCTCACGAGCTGCTTCTGCACGGCCTGCCGGCTTCAGCGCTGGACCATCTTATCGGGCAACTCGTCTTCATCCAGAAGACCGATTCGCTGGAGAAGGCCGTCGGCATGAGCCTGCGCACCTACCAGCGCCGCAAGGATGCTCCTTCCAAGCCTCTCAGTCAGGACCAGAGCGGACGAACCTGGAAGTTCGCGGAGATCCTGTCGAAAGCTACCGACGTGTTCGGTTCGCAGGCGGAGGCAGAGCAATGGCTGGAGCGCCCGGCGATTGGGCTCGACCAGCGTCGTCCAATCGACCTTCTGGCGACGCCGGCGGGAATCGAGCTTGTAGAAGACTATCTGGAACGGCTTGAATATGGCGTTTATGCATGACGCCGCTGCCGGCGGCGCTTGGTGGCTCCGACCTCATCGGATGGCGCCTCGATCAAGCCGCGTTTGCGCCTACATGGGATAGCGGCGAGGGCGCATACAGGGTGGGCGGACGCTGGAACAGCAAGGGCGTGCGCGCCGTCTACTGCTCGATCGATCCGTCGACTGCGATCCTCGAAGTTGCGGTCCATAAGGGCTTCAGGGCGCTCGACACGATTGCACATGTCATGACGGCAGCAATCGTCAGCGATGTCGCGGATGTGTATATCGTCGACCCCGCCGCCGTGCCCAATCCCAACTGGTTGCGCCCGGGCATTCCGAGCTCCGGACAACAGGCGTTTGGCGACGATCTTCTGCAACGGCACCGGTTCGTTGTGATTCCGAGCGCCGTATCGCAGCATAGCTGGAACCTGATCTTCGACGCGAGCCTCGCCAGAGGGGCATACGCCATGAAGACCCAGGAGGCGTTTGCGCTCGACACGCGGTTGCATCCACCTCCGGCCAAGTGACACAGCCGCCCATGTCCATCAGAACGAGGACATGACCGGCGACAGAAGCACGGTGCTCAGCCGTTCCTGATTATCCGTGCCGGATTGCCGACCACCGTGGTGTTCGCCGCGACGTCGCGCGTCACCACGGCACCGGCGCCGACGATGGCGCCATCGCCGATCCTGACCCCGCCTAGGATGACGGCACTGCCGCCAATCCAGGCATTGTCGCCGATCTCGACCGGCCTGGCGATCTCCAGCCCTGCCCGTCGCCCCGCAGCCTCCTTGTGGTGCTCGGCGCAATAGATCTGCACATTGGGGCCGAGCAGCGTTCCCTTGCCGATGCGCACTGGCGCCGTGTCGAGGATGGTGCAGCCAGCATTGAGAAAAACGCGGTCGCCGAGAAAGATGTTGAAGCCATAAGCGCAGTGGAACTGCGCCTCGATCCGGGCGCCCTCGCCCGCAGCGCCGAGCAGCGCCCGCAATCCAGGCCCGATATCGCCACGCTGCCGGGGTGGCAGGCTGTTGTGCTCGAACACCGCGTCGCGCGACGTAATGCGCAGCGCCTCCAGTTCCGGATCGAGGCAGCAATACCACTCGCCCGCCGCCATTTTCGTGCGTTCGCTCCCCGTCATGGCCGCAACTCCAGTCTCAATCTTTGCCAAAGCACAAGTGGTGCAAATACGGAAGCGCCGGCGGCGACACCACCTCTGGTCAAATACCCGACCTATGATAGCTTGCCCATGCGACCTGTCCCGCCTAGCCATCGAGGGGATCAATCATGCTGTACATTCTTGCACTCCTGATTGGCATCGTTGCCGGGCTTCGCGCCATGACTGCGCCCGCCGCGGTCGCCTGGGGCGCCTGGCTTGGCTGGTTGCCGGTCGCCGGCACCTGGGCGAGCTTCATGGGCCACTGGATCGCCGTCGGCATCTTCACCATCCTGGCCATCGCCGAACTGGTCACTGACCAGCTGCCATCCGCGCCGAGCCGCAAGGTGCCGCAGCAATTCGGCACGCGCATCGTCCTGGGCGCTTTCACCGGCGCGGTGATCGGCGCCACCGGCGGCGCCACTATCGGCGGCCTGATCGCCGGCGCCGTCGGCGCGGTGATCGGCACGCTGGGCGGCGCCGAGGCGCGTAAACGCCTGGCCACCGCCTTCGGCAAGGACCCGCCCGCCGCCTTCATCGAGGACGCGGTGGCGATCGTCGGCGGGCTTCTGATCGTGGCGGCGGTGGCATGACGGCAAAGACATTCGACGCCATCATCATCGGTGCCGGGCAGGCCGGCCCACCGCTCGCCGGCCGGCTGAATGCGGCCGGCATGAGCGTGGCGCTGATCGAGCGAAAGCTGGTTGGTGGCACGTGCGTCAACACTGGCTGCACGCCGACGAAAACGATGGTGGCAAGCGCCTATGCCGCGCATCTCGCCCGCTCCGCCGCGGATTACGGGGTGACGCTCTCCGGTCCCGTCGGCGTCAACTACAAGGCGATCAAGGCGCGCAAGGACAAGGTCTCCAACGACGCCCGCGGCAATCTCGAAGACTGGATTGCCGGCATGGACAAATGCACGCTCTATCGCGGCCATGCGCGCTTCGTGGGCGTCAATACGGTGCGCGTCGGCGACGATCTGCTGAGCGCCGAAAGGATATTCCTCAACACCGGTGGCCGCGCCTCGGTGCCGGACCTGCCCGGCGTCAACGACGTATCCTACCTCACCAACTCGTCGATGATGGATCTCGACGTGCTGCCGCGCCATCTCATCGTTGTCGGCGGCAGCTATGTCTCGCTCGAATTCGCCCAGATGTTCCGTCGCTTCGGTTCCGAAGTCACGGTCATCGAAAAGAGCCCGCGTCTGATCGGCCGCGAGGACGATGACGTCTCGGACGCCATTTTGTCGATCCTCGAAAACGAAGCCATTGCCGTCCATCTCGGCGCCGACGATATCCGCTTCGCCAGGCGAGGCAACGAAATCGCCGTGACCTTCTCGCCAGGCAGGGCGGCTGCGGTCGGCTCGCATGTGCTGCTGGCGCTGGGCCGCACGCCAAACACCGACGATCTCGGCCTCGACAAAGCCGGCGTCGAGGTCGACAAACGCGGCTTCATCGTCGTCGACGACCAACTGCGCACCAGCGTGCCCGGCATCTGGGCGATGGGCGACTGCAACGGCAAGGGCGCCTTCACCCACACCTCGTACAACGACTACGAGATCGTCGCCGCCAACCTGCTTGACAACGATCCGCGCAAGGTCAGCGACCGCATCGAGGCCTATGCTCTCTATATCGACCCGCCACTCGGCCGCTGCGGCATGACCGAAGCCGCGGTTAGGAAATCCGGTCGCCGCGCCCTGGTCGGCCAGCGGCCAATGACCCGTGTCAGCCGTGCCGTCGAAAAAGGTGAGACGCAAGGTTTCATGAAGATCCTGGTCGATGCCGACACCAGGGAGATCCTCGGCTGTTCGGTGCTCGGCCCGGGCGGCGACGAAGCGGTGCACTGCGTGCTCGACCTGATGTATGCCAAGGCGCCGGTCAGCACGCTGGCGCGCGCCGTGCACATCCACCCGAACGTCTCGGAGCTTCTGCCGACCATCGCCCAGGAACTCAAGCCGCTGGTGTGAGCGCCGGGCGCAGGCGTTATCTCGCGACGCTGCGAGCGCCGGCCGGGTAGAATCTTGCGCCCATAGCGGCGCCGGCTGGACCAATCGACAGCCCATCGGCAAAAGGGCATGTGTTCCGCCTCTTCTCCCGGAGGCATCCTATGCAGAAATCCATCGAACGCATCGCCGGCGACAGCGAAGGCGTTTCCTACGAATTCCCCGTCTTCCGCTTCACCGGAACGGACAAGACGGCGCCTTCCGCCTATCTGCAGGCGGCACTTCATGCCGGCGAATTGCCGGGCGTCATCGCCATCGACACGCTGATGCCGATGCTGGAAAAGGCCGAAGCCGAAGGCCGCATCACCGGCAATATGACCATCGTGCCCTGGGCCAATCCGATCGGCCGCGCGCAATATCTTTACGGCGACCATCAGGGCCGCTTCCATCTGGGGACGCGAACCAATTTCAATCGCGGCTTTCCGCGGCTCGCCGCGCCCGACGTCGCCCTCCTGCCGGCGCACGGCACAGTCGACCAGCGGCTGAAGACGCGGCTGCTGCAGCTCTCCATCGGCCACGACATCGTGCTCGACCTGCATTGCGACGATGAAGGCCTCGCCTATCTCTACGTCCACACCAGCCTGTGGCCGGCCATGGCGGATTGTGCGGCGGCCATGGGCGTCGATGCGGTGATGCTGTGGGATGAAGACCCCGACGGCACCTTCGAAGGCGCCTCGATCATGCCATACCAAAACGTTCCCGCCGACGTCGCGTGCCTGGACCGGCGCGTCGCCACCACCGTCGAATATCGCGGCATACTCGATGTCGACGGCGCCCTCGCCGGCGTCGATGCTGAAGGGCTCTACCGGCTGCTGGTGGCGCGCGGCATCATCCGGGATCAGGCGCTGCCCGTGCCTGGCAGCTTCGCAGGGCTCGTCGCTCCTATCGAAAACATCGAGATGATGCCGGCGCCCCGCTCGGGCGCGATCCTTTACGACGTGAAGCCGGGCGACCGGGTCGCCAAGGGTGCGCGCCTTGCCACCATCGTCCACGCGCCGGGTGAGCCCGACGGCCGCGCAGAAGTGTTGGCGCCGCAGGCGGGCCTCATCCTGACACGGCGTTCCCGCCGCATCATCCGCGCCGGCGAAGACCTCTTGAAGCTGGTCGGCGACAGGAAGAGCGCCGATGCAAGGTCGGGGACGCTGGAGGACTGAGGGTCTTCCTTTGAATCCAGTTGCGCGGCCGCCCAATCGCCGCTATGGGAATCGCCATGAATATGCGTTCGATCAAGACCATTTGGTGGTGGGCTCGCTGATAGCGGCCTGTTCGAACGCGTTCGCGTGAAAATAGAGGGTGGCCGCAGCGGAATGTCCGGGCGGCCATTTGTTTTTTCAAGCCATTCCCGGGTCCGTTGCCCCAAAGACGCTGATGGAGACGGCAATGACAACGAAAATTCTGGAGAATGGCGCCGAGCGCTTCGTCACCGCGGGTGGCGTGGCGATTACCCGCCAGCGCCATGACCGGCCATATGAAGGGGCGATCGACGGCTATGTCGATGGCCTGAATTCGCGTCGCGGCGCTGTGTTTTCCTCGAATTACGAATATCCCGGCCGCTATACGCGCTGGGACACCGCCATTATCGATCCGCCGCTGGTGATCTCGGCACGCGGCCGCGCCATGCGCATCGAGGCGCTGAACCGCCGCGGCGAGGTGCTTTTGCCGGTGATCGGCAGAGTGCTTGCCGGCCTTGACGACGTAACGATCGCCGAGACGTCCAACAAACTCATCCGCCTCGAGGTCGCCAAGCCCGGTCGTATCTTTACCGAAGAGGAACGCAGCCGCGTTCCGTCCGTCTTCACCGTGCTGCGCGCCATCACCGCCTTGTTCAAGACCGAGGAAGACGCCAATCTCGGCCTCTATGGCGCCTTCGGCTACGACCTAGCCTTCCAGTTCGATCCGGTCGACTACAAGCTCGAGCGCAAGCAGAGCCAGCGCGACCTCGTGCTGTTCCTGCCCGACGAGATCCTCGTCGTCGACCACTATTCGACCAAGGCCTGGACCGACCGCTACGACTATTCCGGCGATGGCTTCTCGACCGAAGGCCTGCCGCGCGACGAAATCGTCGAGCCGTTCGTGACCGCCGACCGCATCCCGCCGCGCGGCGACCACGAGCCCGGCGAATATGCCAAGCTGGTGCGCAAGGCGATGAAGAGCTTTGAGCGCGGCGACCTGTTCGAAGTGGTGCCGGGGCAGATGTTCTACGAGCGCTGCGAGACCCAGCCTTCCGAGATTTCCCGCAAGCTGAAGAGCATCAATCCCTCGCCCTATTCCTTCTTCATCAATCTCGGCGAGGGCGAATATCTGATCGGCGCCTCGCCGGAAATGTTCGTGCGCGTCAACGGCCGCCGCGTCGAGACCTGCCCGATCTCCGGTACCATCAAGCGCGGCGACGATGCCATTTCCGACAGTGAACAGATCCTGAAGCTGCTCAATTCGAAGAAGGACGAATCCGAACTCACCATGTGCTCGGATGTCGACCGCAACGACAAGTCGAGGGTCTGCGAGCCGGGCTCGGTGCGCGTCATCGGCCGCCGCCAGATCGAGATGTATTCGCGCCTGATCCACACCGTCGACCACATTGAAGGGCGGCTGCGCGAAGGCATGGACGCTTTCGACGCCTTCCTGTCGCACGCCTGGGCCGTCACCGTCACCGGCGCGCCGAAATTATGGGCCATGCGCTTCATCGAGCAGAATGAGAAGAGCCCGCGCGCCTGGTATGGCGGGGCGATCGGCATGGTCAACTTCAACGGTGACATGAACACCGGCCTGACGCTTCGCACCATCCGCATCAAGGACGGCATCGCCGAGGTGCGCGCCGGCGCCACGCTGCTCTTCGACAGCATCCCCGAGGAAGAAGAAGCCGAAACCGAATTGAAGGCATCCGCCATGCTCTCCGCCATCCGCGACGCCAAATTAGGCAATGCCGCCAGCACCGAACGCAGCACCGCGCGTGTCGGCGACGGCGTCAACATCCTCTTGGTCGATCACGAGGACAGTTTTGTCCATACGCTCGCCAATTATTTCCGCCAGACCGGCGCCAATGTCTCGACGGTGCGCACACCGGTGCCGGACGAGATCTTCGACCGGCTGAAGCCAAACCTGGTCGTGCTGTCGCCCGGCCCCGGCACGCCGAAGGATTTCGACTGCGCCGCTACCATCAAGCGGGCCCGTGCGCGCGATCTGCCGATCTTCGGCGTCTGCCTCGGGCTGCAGGCGCTGGCCGAAGCCTATGGCGGCGAGCTGCGCCAACTGCACATCCCCATGCATGGTAAGCCGTCGCGCATCCGCGTGTCGAAGCCGGGCATCATCTTCTCCGGCTTGCCCAAGGAGGTGACGGTCGGCCGCTACCATTCGATCTTCGCCGATCCGGTGCGGCTGCCCGATGGTTTTGTCGTCACCGCCGAGACCGAAGACGGCATCATCATGGCCTTCGAGCACCGCAAGGAGCCGATCGCCGCTGTGCAGTTCCACCCGGAATCGATCATGACGCTCGGCCACAATGCCGGCATGCGCATCATCGAGAACATTGTCGCGCACCTGCCGCGCAAGGCCAAGGAAAAGGCCGCTTAATTCGAGGGCTCAGCGTTGGGATCTTTTCCCCAGTGACCGCGGCAGAAATCAAGGCCGCCGCCAGGCAGAAGGTCGCCAGCCTCGCCTTCTGGTCGATCATTGTCGCCTGCGTCGTGCTCGGCCTGAAGCTAGTGGCCTGGTACGTCACCGGCTCGGTTGCGCTTTATTCGGACGCGCTGGAATCGATCGTCAACGTCATTGCCTCGGCAGCCGCCTATTGGGCGATCCAGGTCAGCTACAAGCCAGCCGACCAGGACCATCCGTTCGGCCACCACAAGGCCGAGTATTTCTCGGCCGTCCTGGAAGGCGTGCTGATCGTGCTCGCCGCCTTGCTGATCCTCAACGAGGTCTGGTGGTCATGGCAGCATCCCGCTCCGCTGGAACAGCCATGGACCGGCCTTGCCATCAATGGCGTCGCAACGGTCATCAACGCCGTCTGGGCCTTGACGCTGATCCGCACCGGCCGAAGCGAAAAATCGCCGGCTCTCGTCGCCGACGGCAGGCACATCATGACCGACGTGGCGACCTCGGTCGGTGTCTTCATCGGCCTGGCCGGCGCCGTGCTGACCGGCTGGCAGGTTCTCGATCCGGCTCTTGCCGTGATCGTGGCGCTGAACATTCTATGGCAGGGCTGGCACGTCATCGGCTCGTCGATGAACGGGCTTATGGACCGCGCCGTCGACACCCAGGAACATATCCGCATCCGCGATATCATCTCGGCCAATTGCAAGGGCGCCCTCGAGGTCCACGACCTGAAGACGCGCATCGCCGGCCGCGCCACCTTCATCGAGTTCCATCTGGTCGTCGACGCCGACATGTCGGTCGGCGCCAGCCACGTCATCTGCGACCGCATCGAGGACGCGCTGCAGGCAGAGATCCCTTCCGTCCGCGTCATCATCCATGTCGAGCCCGACGACGAGGCGAAACTGCCCAAGGGCACGACGGCCGTGCCTTTTGCGTGAGGTGGCGTCGCGGAGAAAAATCGCTCAGTGGTGATCCTTCGCGCCCCCCTGTCCTGCCGGACATCTCCCCCACAAGTGGGGAGATTGGCAGCTTCAGCGCGCCGCTCACTCCTGCGACGATGGTGATTGGCGAAAGCGGCGGTGACGGCCGATCTCCCCCCAAGTGGGGGAGATGTCCGGCAGGACAGAGGGGGGCGCTGTCCCTCTAGCATTGCGGTTGCTATAGCCCGCAGGCCGCCTGCGGCATAGGCTCCAGCCGGTAGACCTTGTCGTCGGAGCTGGTGTCGCCTTCCGCCGCTTTCGAGCACAGATCGACGATCGGCAGGCCGCTGTTCGGGTTGGCCAGCATCATCGTGCCATTGGCGCCGCGGCGAAGGAAAACCTCCTTTTGCGCGATATCGCAGGCGGCAGCACCCGTCTTCGCGCTCGCCGCGCAGCGCCATTGGTCGCCCTCGCCCTGGCAGTTGTAGACCTGAGTGACCTTGGCCGATTTCTGCCGCGTGGTAACCGAAACGGCGATATCGGCGCCGCTTGGCCAATTGGCCGGATCGCCAGCCCCGGCGAAAGACGCCAGCTCGACCGGTCCGCGGAAAACCCGGATCGTCCGGGTCAGCTGATCGGGATGCGAGCCGAGATGCGCGGCATCGTAGTCGCGTCCGTAGCAGAAGGGCTGGTCCGGCTTCAGCCGCTCGCGCAATGGCGGGCCAAAAGCCGGGTCGA
This sequence comes from Mesorhizobium sp., assembly GCF_005063415.1. GTDB lineage: Bacteria > Pseudomonadota > Alphaproteobacteria > Rhizobiales > Rhizobiaceae > Mesorhizobium. The sequence continues at coordinate 6,146 of NZ_SUEG01000070.1, read as the reverse complement.
TCGGGTCGATGCGCGCGAACTCCGCCTTGCAGGTGGCGGCCGGCATCGAGTCGAGCCTGAAGCCGTTGTCGTCCTTGCCCAGCGCCTGCCGTTCGTACTCCGCCTTGCCGAGCTCGTCTTCCGATCCGGCGTCGAGATAGAGGTCGGGCTGCACGTCCGAGACGATCAGCCGGCCTTTGTCGTCGACCTTGAGCGAAGCCATGGTGCGATCGCAGTCCATGCCGCAACGGATCGCACCGGTTTTGCCGTCCTCCGACTCATGGCTGCACCAGCCGCCGAGCCATTCCGGCGCCTCGGCGCCGCGCACCGTCGTCGCCATGAAGCCATTGTAGGAGGAATCGATGCCGGCGCTCGGCTCCTCGTTTGGCCGGCTGACCGGATCGCGGCCGTAATAGAAGAAGATGCGCGCTACCTTCTGGTGCGGATGCGACTTGAGATGCGCGGCGTCGTAGACGCGGCCGAAGCAGGCGTCCTTGCCGTCGGGGCTGAGCTCGGTGAGTTTGAGCGTGTCGTCGGCGAAAGCAGTGCCGGCGACGGCGGCAAGCAAGGCAACCCCAATTCCGGCGCCCATCACGGTCCTTGATATCATGCTGGCTCCCCCTGCCCCGACAAGACGTGGCTTCAATTTATGCTAGGATCGAGACCGAGGCCACGCAATTTGCGCGGGCCGGCTAAATGGGAGATGAAGCCATGCGACGCCGCGATATTTTCCGCGTCGGTCTTGCCGGGGCCGCCGGGCTTTTCGGGCTGCGCCCGATCAAGGCAGCAGCTGATGAAGTCAAGCCGGCGGCTGCCGAAGAGGAAAGGCAAAAGGTCGCCTATCACCTCAGCGACCTCGACAAGGTCAATTTCGTGCTCGGCAATATCAAGAACCACTTCGAAGGCACCGACGGCAAGGTCGACATCGCGCTTGTCGTGCACGGGCCAGCACTTGCCGCCTTCAAGTCGAAGGGCATATCCGCCGCCATTTCCGGGCGGTTCGCTGGCCTTGTCCAGGACGGGCTCAGCCCGCACGCTTGCGCCAACACCATGCACGGGATGGATATCGGCCTGGCCGACCTGCTCGACGGCTTCCATGCAGCCGACAGAGGCGGCGTCGTCAAGCTCGCCAAATTGCAACGCCAGGGCTACGTCTATCTCAGGCCATAGGCTTTTACGGACTTGAACGCGAGGACTGCGAGGGCCTACGAAGAGCAGGTAGAGTCCCCGGAGGAACAGACGTGCCAGCCACCACCACCCTTGTCAGCCCCACTCTGGTCATCCCTGACCTTGCCGGAAAGGCGGTGCTGGTCACCGGCGCCTCGACCGGCATCGGCGCGGCGCTTGCACTTGCCTATGCCGCGCAGAAATGCCGCGTCGCGCTGCATTACAATTCGAGCCGCGCAGCTGCCGAAAACCTGGCCGCGACCATTCGCAATGGCGGCGGCGACGTGTTCCTCACCCAGGGCGATTTCTCGGTCCCCGCCGATGTCGAGCGCGTCGTCGAGGACAGTGCGCAACATTTCGGCCGGCTCGATGGCCTCGTCAACAATGCCGGCGGCATGCTCGGCCGCGTGCCCTATGCCGAGCAGACCGAGGCGCATTACGACGCGGTGATGGACCTCAATGCGCGTTCCGTGCTGACAGCTTCGCGCAAGGCGATCCCATGGCTGAAGCGGCAGGGCGGCTTCATCGTCAACACCTCCTCGATCGCCGCGCGCAATGGCGCCGGTGGCGGCGCCGGCCTTTACGGCTCGGCCAAGGCCTTCGTCTCCAACGTCACGCGCGGCATGGCCAAGGAGCTGATCGGTTTCAACATCCGCGTCAACGCGGTGGCGCCCGGCACGATCGCGACACCTTTCCACGAGCGCTACTCGACCGACGACCAGATGAAAGGCATGATCGCCACCATCCCGCAGGGCCACGCCGGCACCGCCGAGGACTGCGTCGGCGCCTATCTGTTCCTCTCCTCCGATCTGCTGAGCGGCTACATCATCGGCCAGGTGATCGAGGTCAATGGCGGCCAGTTGATGCCGTAGACGACGAACTGCATACTCCTGGTTGCGTCATCTCAACGGAGCAAAGCGAATGTACGGACTGATCGGCAAGATGCGGGCGATGCGCGGCCAGCGTGACGCAATGATGGATATCCTGCTCGCCAGCACCGGCGGAATGCCCGGCTGCCTGAACTACATCATCGCCACCGACCCGGCCGATGCCGACGCGATCTGGGTGACCGAAGTGTGGACCGACGCCGAAAGCCACAAGGCTTCGCTGCAGCTCCCCGAAGTCCAGGCGGCAATCGCCAAGGCACGGCCGATCATCGCCGGCTTCGAGTTCCAGGTGGAAACGCATCCTGTTGGCGGGTTCGGCTTGCCGGCGGTGAAGGCGGGATAGGGGGAGAGGCCCCCTCTGGCCTGCCGGCCATCTCCCCCTCAAGTGGGGAGATTGAATGTCACTTCGGCCTTCGCCAAACCTCCAAAGAAGAGCGCTGTCGGCGAACCTGCCAATCTCCCCACTTGAGGGGGGAGATGTCCGGCAGGACAGAGGGGGGCGCGAAGGATCGCTACGGATGGTTGGTGCCATTACCACCCACCGCCACTTCCGCAAAAAGGGTTCGCATTTTTCCGCGCCCGGTCTAAGAGCCCCATCTATGGATTCTTCCCCGAACCCGCCGGCCATCGAGCACCTGACGCGGATCCACAAGGCTTGGCAGTGGCCGGTCCTGATGGTGGTCTCGGTGCTGTTTGCCGGCGCGCTGGAACTCGCCGCCCTGCCCGCCGCGCTCTTGATCGGACCGATGCTGGCTGCCATCGCCGCCGGCACCAACGGCGCCACGGTGCGCGTGCCGCGGGTTCTGTTCGGCTCAGCCCAGGCGGTCGTCGGCTGCCTGGTCGCCAGTTCGATCTCGGCCGATATCTTTCCCGTCTTCTACAAGGAATGGCCGCTGTTCCTCGGCGTCGTGATGGCCACGGTCGCGGCATCCAGCCTGCTCGGCTGGCTAATCAGCCGCTGGCGCATCCTGCCCGGCACCACCGCGGTCTGGGGCTCTTCGCCGGGCGCCGCCACCGCCATGGTGCTGATGGCCGGTGCCTTCGGCGCCGACCAGCGCCTCGTCGCCTTCATGTTATATCTGCGTGTCATCTGCGTCTCGATGACGGCAGCCCTGGTGGCCAAGCTTTGGGTCGACACCTCAGGCATCGAGGTGCCGGCCATCGTCTGGTTCCCACCGGTCGACCCGCAACGCTTGGCCGCAACATTCGGCGTGGCGCTGGTCGGCGGCCTCGCCGGAAAGCTTTTCCGCCTGCCGTCGCCATTCTTCCTCGGCACCTTCATTTTCGGCACCGTGATCCATCTCGGGCTCGGCGTGACCATGCAGTTGCCACCCTGGCGGCTCGCCTTGAGCTATACGATGATCGGCTGGAGCATCGGCCTGAATTTCACCAGGGCCGTTTTGCGCCACGCGGCCCGCGCGCTGCCGCAGATCGTCGGCTCGATCATTGCCCTGATCGTCTTTTGCGGCGGCCTCGCCTTCCTGATCAGCCGCCTGCTCGGCATCGATCCGCTGACCGCCTATCTGGCAACCAGCCCCGGCGGCATGGACAGCGTCGCCATCATCGCCGCCGCCGCGCAGCATGTCGACCTATCCTTCGTCATGGCGCTGCAATCGGCACGCTTCCTGATCGTGCTTCTGGTCGGCCCAAGCGTGGCGCGGCTGGTTGCGCGAAGCCTGCGGGAGTAAAGACCAGCCGGCAGCGCGTCAGCTGATCACCAGGCTCGATATACGCTTGCCGTCCAGCGTGAAAACCATATCGCCCTCGCCGTTGAAACCCTTGCCTTCGACGGCGATGCGAACGCGGCAGGTGCCGTCCGCTGCTGCGATGCCGAGGATGCGGAGCCTGGACTGCACGCCGATATTGTCCGACTGGTTCCAGCGCGCAATCTGATCGCGGCCCTGGAACGACCTGCCCCAGTCGCTCAGAAAGGCATCGGCCGTGAACGTCTCGAGGAAAGCTTTGGTGTCGCCGGCATTGGTAGCTTCGACAAAGCGGCGGATGGCATCGGGCGTGGTCATTTCCTTCCTCCAGGTGGCCTAATCCAGCCGATGCATCAGGTCGTCGTCCAGCCAGCAGGCGAAGAAATAGACCAGTTGCTTGTGCCACCACGGCCAGTCATGGGCGACATCGCCGCCCCAATAGTCGACCCAGGCCGGAATCGACTTGTCACGCAGGATCTGTTCCAGCGCCTGCGTATCGGCCAGCATCCGTTCCTCCCAGGCACCCTGCCCGCAGCAGAAGATCAGCCGCAGCGCCTTCAGCCTGACAAGCAGCCCCGGATCGACGATACCCGGCAGGTAGTCGAGCGGCGAGTTGAAGAAAATCTGTCCGTCGAGCGCGCTGCCGAAGAAATCGTGGGTCGAATAAACCCCCGACAGCGCAATAACGCCGCTGGCCAGTTCCGGAAAGCGGAAGACGAAATTCGATGAATGATATCCGCCCATCGAGCAGCCGCAAAATAGCGGCTTCAGCGTACGCCCGCCATTGGCCTCGGCTGCGACAGACAGGAGTTCCGGCAGCGCCTCCTCGCGCACATAGCGGAAATACGCTTCATGCCGGGCGATGCGATGGGCCGGCTCGGCATGGCGGTCGAAGAAGGATTCCGCATCGATGCCGTCCAGCGTGAACAACTGGATGCGACCGGTGTCGACGAACTCGGCGAGAGCCGAGACCGCGCCGGAATCCTCGAATTGGTAGAACCGCCCTTGCGAAGTCGGGAACACAACCACGGGCCGGCCGGCATGGCCGTAGCGCTTGTATTCCATGTCGCGGCCGAGGTTGCGGCCAAAACCCTTGTGGTAGGAAACGTCCATCCCTCACGCCTTTTCCGCATGGATGTAGTCGACCGCCCGGCGCAGCGCCTTCGGGTCCGTGGAGCGCAGCTGATAGGCGTAGTTTCCCATGGCGCGGCTGAAAACCTCCTCGATGGCGTGATGATGGACGATCATGTCGCCATGGGCGGCTAGCACGTCGGCATGGCTGTGCACATAGTTGAGGTGCCGCTTGCGGCTGGCATAGGCGGTGAAATACTTGCCCCTGTAAGGGCCGCCGGCGGCGTCCTTGACCACCATGTCGGCCCAGGCGGCATAGACATCGATATCGAAGGTGTAATTGATGGCATCGGTCATCCAGGCGCCGGGCGGCCGCATGTTGACCTCCAGCGCGATGACCCGGTCGTCCCTGGTTTCGAACAGCTCGATGTGGAAGAAGCGCTCGCGCACGTCGAACGCCTTGAGGATTTTCCTGCCGGCCTCCTCGACCGCCGGGCTGATCTCGGGAAAACAGACATAGCTCATATGGCGGTCGCGGTTGACCACCTCCATGACGCTCTGGTCGTAGCGGTGGCTGGCGGCCAGCACCACCTCGCCGTCACGGTTGACCAGCCCGTCATAGGTCACCACCAGCCCTTCGATGAATTGCTCCATGACGAAGCTGACGCCTTCCGGCTTGTCCCTGAAGAACCGGTCCAGTTCGCCGGCGTTGGAGATTTTGAAGGTGTTCGAGGCGCCGGAGCCGGAATCCGGCTTCACCACCACGGGATAGCCGACGCGGCGGATGAAGGTCATGGCGCCGGCGCGGTCGGAGCATTTGCGTTGCGGGATGGTTTCGACGCCGCTCTTGCGGAAGAATGCCCGCATGCGGCTCTTGCGTTTCAAATTCTTCACGAAGTCGAGCTTGGTGCCGAAGATGTTGAAGTCGGTGCGGATATTGGCTTCCAGCTCCAGCCAATGCTCGTTGAGCGATTCGAACCTGTCGACGCGGCCCCATTTATGGATGAAATGGCCGATCGCCCGGAACACCGGCTCGTACTCCTCCATGTCCTCGATGCGGTAATATTCCGAAAGGGCTGCCTTCAATTTGCCGTCCAGCGCATCGAACGGCGCATCGCCAATGCCGAGCACCGTGGCGCCGGCCTTCTTCAGCCGGTCGCAGAAATCGGCGCCGTTGGCTGGAAAATGCGGCGAGAAGAACACGAAGTTCATGGACGATCCCTCCCGGCGGCGAGCCATCGCACCCCCGCCGACAATGGACTCTGGCGCATTTGCCGGGCTCGGGGAAGAGCAACTGGATCAGGTGAGCGGCTGGGTCCGCGAAAGGTGACGCCAAAAC
>NZ_SUEG01000006.1:76339-88817 GCF_005063415.1 Mesorhizobium sp. | reverse complement strand
GTGGAAACCGCATTGGCCAGCGTTGCCAGCGAGCCGAAGGCGGACGCGCAGACGACAGCACAGGAGAGCGCGCCGTCGCCCACCGTCAGGCAGGCAGAGCCATCCGCATCGATGACCAAGGACGACACGGCGGCGCAAACTGGCCCCGCCACAGCGGCAACCGAGGCATCGACGGCGCCCTCGGCTGCCGCGGCATCCGCTGACCTGGCGGCGCCAGACACCACGGCCGCAGTGCCCGCGCCGGCAGCGGCGACGGCCAGCTACGCCGAGCCAATGGCTGCCGCGCCTGCTACCACCAACGCCGCGACGCAGGACACGACCGGCACGGTGCCGCCGGCAAGTGCTGCTGCGGCAGCAGGCGCCAAGATCGCCGTTCCGGCCGATGCCGGTCCGGCCGCCCTGCGCGATGCAGCGGCCGACGGCGACGTCAAGGCGTTGTTCGAGATCGCCTCGCGCTACGCCGAGTCGCGCGGCGTCAAGGAAGATATGGCGGCGGCCGCCAAATGGTATCAGAAGGCTGCCGAACTCGGTTTCGCACCGGCAGAATACCGCATCGGCAATTTCTACGAGAAGGGCATTGGCGTCGCACGCGACGTCAAGAAAGCGAAGACCTGGTACCAGCTTGCCGCAGAGCAGGGCAATGCCAGCGCCATGCACAATCTGGCCGTCCTGTTTGCGATGGCGGCGGATGGCGTGACCGACAATGAATCGGCAGCGCGCTGGTTCCAGGCGGCGGCGGATCTCGGTGTCAAGGACAGCCAGTTCAATCTCGGCATCCTCGCGGCGAAGGGCGTCGGCATGAAGCAGAACCTCGAGGAGAGCTACAAATGGTTCGCGCTCGTCGCCAAGACCGGCGACAAGGATGCGGCGGCCAAGCGCGACGAGATCGCCAAGGCGCTGAAGCCCGAGCAGCTGGAGCGTGCGCGGGCCGCGGCTGAACTGTGGAAGGCCAAGCCGCTCGATCCAGCCGCCAATTCGGCCGACATTCCTGAATCGTGGCAGGACGGCGCACCGCAGACGACCGCCGGCATCGACATGAAGAAAGCGGTCCAGAACATCCAGCGCATTCTCAACAAGAACGGCTACGAGGCCGGCAATCCCGACGGCATGATGGGCCAGAAAACCAAGAACGCGATCATGGCCTTCCAGGCCGACAACGACATGACGGCAACCGGCGCAATCGACGAAAGGCTGGTCAAGGCGCTGCTCGCGCGCAAATAACGGCAGATGCGTCGTTTCCGCGACGCCCCTGCCACAGATTTGCCTGTTAACTGATTGAGTTGTTTTTTGTTTCGGCGGTGCGACGAAGTTTGACTTCACCGCCCGGCCGGCGCAAGAACGAGATAGCCTTCTGGCGCAAAATGCCCGCAACGGTTGCATTCGCCAGGAGGCAAACTGATCGAGACTGACGGGTGGGCATCTATCTCCCGATCGCGGAAATTTCCGTCAACGTCTTCGTGCTGCTGGCCATGGGCGCGGCGGTAGGTTTCCTGTCGGGCATGTTCGGCGTGGGCGGCGGCTTTCTCATCACGCCGCTGCTGATCTTCTACAACATACCGCCGGCAATCGCGGTCGCCACCGGCGCCAACCAGGTCATCGCTTCCTCCTTCTCCGGCGCCCTGTCGCACATGAAGCGCGGCACGCTCGACTTCAAGCTCGGCGGCGTGCTTTTGGCCGGCGGCATCGTCGGTTCGACCGGCGGCATCTATGTCTTTGCACTCCTGCGCCGGCTTGGCCAGCTCGACCTGTTCATCTCGCTGCTCTACGTCGTGCTGCTCGGCACTGTCGGCGGGCTGATGCTGGTCGAGAGTGTCAATGCACTGCGCGCCACCCGCAGCGGCGCCGCACCGGTGTTGAAGAAATCCGGCCAGCACAACTGGATCCACCGCCTGCCGCTGAAGATGCGGTTCAGGGCCTCGAAGCTCTTTGTCAGCGTTATTCCGGTGCTTGGGCTGGGCGCGGCGATTGGCTTCCTGTCGTCGATCATGGGCGTCGGCGGCGGCTTCATCATGGTGCCCGCCCTGATCTACCTTTTGAAAGTGCCGACCAACGTCGTCATCGGCACCTCGCTGTTCCAGATCATCTTCACCTCGGCTTACACCACGCTGGTCCACGCCACCACCAACCAGACGGTCGACGTCATGCTCGCCTTCCTGTTGATGGCAGGCGGCGTCGCCGGCGCACAATATGGCGCCAAGGCCGGTCAGAGACTGCGGGGAGAGCAACTCAGGGCGCTGCTGGCGCTGCTGGTGCTGGCGGTAGCCATCCGGCTCGCCATCGACCTTTTCGTCACGCCGCCCAATCTCTACTCGCTGTCCGGCGCGGGCCTGAACTGATGGCTGGCTTGAGGACGGTCGCGGCCGCCGCCTTGCTGTCGCTGCTGGCCGCTGGGCCACCGGCGAAGGCGCAGGCGCCACTAACCGAAAATATCCAGATCGGCCTTTCCACCGACAATGTCTCGATTACCGCCGGTTTTTCCGGCGCCGACCTGACCATTTTCGGCTCGCTGGAAAATGCCGATCCGCTTGTCGCGCGGCAAGGGCGCTACGACGTGATCGTCGTGCTGGAAGGCCCGGCCCGACCGGTCGTCGTGCGCCGCAAGGACCGGGTGCTCGGCGTCTGGGTCAATCTGGAGTCGGAGACCTTCGAAAACGTACCTGTCTCCTATTCGGTGGCGACGACGCGGCCGCTGCAGGACGTCACCGATCCGAACAGCTACAAGCAGCTGTCGCTTGGCGCCTCCAACCTCTATTTGCAGCCAGCCGACGCCGAGGACAGCCCGGCGACAATCGAGGAGTTCACCGCCGCGCTGCGCGAGCGCAAGGCGGCGACAGGCCTCTACAGCGAGAATGTCGGCGGTGTGCAGTTCCTGTCGCAGAACCTGTTCCGCGCCACCGTCAGGCTCGCTCCCAACGTTCCGGTCGGCACCCACAAGGCCCGCGCCTTCCTGTTCAAGAGCGGCCTGTTCATCAAGGAAAGCTCCGCCCAGCTCGAAATCCGCAAGTCCGGTTTCGAACAGTCGATCTTCCGCGTCGCGCACGACTACTCCTTCCTCTACGGCGTCTTTGCCGTATCGCTGGCCATGCTGACAGGCTGGCTCGGAAGACTGGTGTTCAGGAAAGACTGAACTTTCGTAAAAGTGGTTTCCCTTTCCGAGGGTATGGGCTAGACCGCGACCCCCGGCCCGACCGGACACGAGCTGCTGCTCCCCAAATCAGAAATACAGGAACGCACGATGCGACCAGCATTTGCCGGGATCGACTTCGGCACTTCAAATTCCACAGTGAGCGTGGTCAGGAACGGGCAGCCGCGGCTGGTGGCCTTGGAAGACGGCCAAGTCACGCTGCCCAGTGCGGTGTTCTTCAATTTCGAGGATAACCGCACCTATTTCGGGCGGCGCGCCATCGGCAACTATACCGACAGTATCGAAGGCCGTCTGATGCGCTCGCTGAAGAGCGTGCTCGGCAGCTCGCTCGCTCACGAAAAGACGCGCATCAAGGCGCGCTCGATCGGCTTCATGGAAATTGTCGGCCTATTTGTCGGCCACCTGAAAAAGAAGCTCGAAGAAAACACCCTCGACACAGTCGAAAGCGTCGTGCTCGGACGGCCGGTACAGTTCGTAGACGACGACGCCGGGGCCGACGCCGAGGCTGAACACGAACTCGAAAATGCCGCTCGCGCCCAAGGCTTCAAGCACATCGCCTTCCAATTCGAGCCGATCGCGGCGGCACTCGATTACGAACAGAAGGTGACGCGCGAGGAACTGGCGCTGATCGTGGACATGGGCGGCGGCACGTCCGACTTCTCGATCGTGCGGGTCTCGCCCGAGCGCGCCCGCTCGCTCGACCGCAAGGACGACATCCTGGCCAGCCGCGGCATCCACATCGGCGGCACCGACTTCGATCGGCTGCTGAGCATCGCCCATGTGATGCCTCAGCTCGGCTATCTGACGCCGACCAAGGATGGCAAGCGCAATCTGCCGGCGAGCTACTTCATCGACCTAGCGACATGGCAGCGCATCAACCTGGTCTATACCGCAAGGGCGATGACGCATTTGCGCCAGATCCGCTACGAGGCAGAGCGCGCAGACCTGGTCGACCGCTTCATGCACATCGTCGAGCATCGTTACGGCCACGCGCTGGCGGCGCTGGTCGAAAAGGCCAAGATCGAGCTGACGGACCGATCGTCGGCCGGTATCGGGGTCGCGCTACCGGAGGTGAGGTTCACGGCAGAGATCACGCGCGCGGGTCTCGAAGCCACTATCGCTCGGGATATTGAGCGCGTTGCAGCTACCGTCGAACAGACAATCCGCGACGCGCAGGTGAAGCCCTCCGATATCACGGCGGTGTTCCTGACCGGCGGATCGACCGCAATCCCGCTGGCCAGACAGCAGATCCTGGCTCTGGTGCCGCAGGCGTCGGTAATCGAAGGCGATGTGTTCGGCTCAGTCGGGCTAGGGCTGGCGCTCGACGCGCGGCGGAAGTTCGGCTGATCGGTCTAAAGCGGCGCGGCTCTCTCAGCTTTGCCGCCAAGATGCGCCTTGAGCGCCATCTGGGCCAGGCTTGGCTGCCGATCGCGATGCGTGATCACGGCAAATTCGCGCTTCGGCAGATCGATCGGCACGGAACGCAGACTGCCTTCGGCAACCGCGCGCGCGACAACGAGTTCCGAAATGATGGTGGCGCCGGCGCCGGCCTCGACCGCCTGGCGAATAGCCTCATTGCTCGGCAATACCAGGAATATCTGCATGTCCGCGAATGAAATCCCGTCGCGTCGGGCAAGGTCCTCCAGCGCCTCACGCGTGCCCGACCCGCCTTCGCGAATGATCCAGCGAAGCCCGCCAAGGTCGGGATGCCCAGGCGAAACTTCGGCGATCTCGGAATGCGAGCGCGCCACGACCAGTATCATGCGATCGATATCGACCTTGGCACGCCGCAATATGTCGGATTCGGTGCGCCCCTCGACCAGGCCAAAATCCGCTGCGCCATCAAGCACATTGGTCTCGACCTGCCTGGTGTTGCCAATGCTCACGCTCAGCCTGACGGCAGGATAGGCTTCGTGGAAAGAGGCGAGCCGGCGCGGCAGCCAATAGCTGGCGATGGTCTGGCTGGCAGCGATCGAGAGACTGCCTGATATCGTCTGCGAGACATGCTCCAGCACATTGTGGGCCGCCGCAGCCCGCTCGAGGACCGCCTTGGCCTCGGGCAAGAATCGGCGTCCGGTCTCGGCGAGTTCGATATTGCGGCCCACTCGGTTGAACAACTGGACGCCGTGCTGCTGTTCGAGCGAGCGGATGGCGGCGGACGCGGCCGACTGTGAAATGCCTAACAAGTCGGCGGCTTTGGTCATGTGCGCCCGTTCGGCGACGGCGACGAAGATCCGCAATTGGTCCAGAGTCATGCCAGCATTAAGAAGCAACTTCGATTAGAATTACAAGAGCAAGTTGTTAGACAGATTAATTGCTTTGTTCTAAATTTTCGTCCGAAATTGGAAAAAAGTCGCGCCATAACAGTCGAGGGTAGAAATTGGTGAGGCTGTTCAAATCCGTGTTCACGCATTGGTCCCGCAGCCTGCGGTGGCGGCTCGTCGGTGAACGCTATCGTCCGGAACAGCATTACATGCGCGGCCCAGGTCCGAAGACGAGAGCCAAGGCCGCCGAACGCAAAAACATCGCCGGATCATGACCAACAAACCGCTGCGCGGCGCCAACTCAGCACCATCCCAACGGCCGCTTGCCGATACGCGCCCGCCCGCTGAAGGCGACGGCGTCGATACTTCGCCTGATGTCTCCGACAGCATCGCCAAGACCACCTGCTATATGTGCGCCTGCCGCTGCGGCATCGACGTCCACATCAAGGACGGCAAGGTCCGCTACATCAACGGCAACAAGGACCATCCGGTCAACCGCGGCGTGCTGTGCGGCAAGGGCAGCGCCGGCATCATGCAGCATTACAGCCCGGCCCGGCTGAAGAAGCCGCTACTGCGCACCGGTCCGCGCGGCTCGGGTGAGTTCCGCGAAATCGACTGGGAGGAAGCCTTGTCGATCGCGACAGAACGGCTTTCGAACATCCGCCGAACCGATCCGAAGAAACTCGCCTTCTTCACCGGGCGCGACCAGTCGCAATCGCTGACCGGCTGGTGGGCGAGCCAATTCGGTACGCCGAACTTTGCCGCCCATGGCGGCTTCTGCTCGGTCAATATGGCGGCCGGCGGCCTCTACACGATTGGCGGCTCGTTCTGGGAGTTCGGCGAACCCGATTGGGACAACACCAAATATTTCATGCTGTTCGGGGTTGCCGAGGATCATGATTCCAATCCGATCAAGATCGGCCTCGGCAAGCTCAAGGCGCGCGGCGCCAAGGTGGTTTCAATCAATCCCTGCCGCACCGGCTACAACGCGATTGCCGACGACTGGATCGGCATCCGGCCCGGGACCGACGGCCTGTTCGTATTCGCCCTCATCCACGAATTGCTGGAGGCTGGCCGCGTCGATCTCGACTACCTCTTGCGCTACACCAACGCCCACATCCTGGTCGTTCAGGAGCCTGGAGCTGCCGACGACGGGCTGTTCATGCGCGATGATGGCGGCAATCCACTGGCTTGGGACAGGGTGGCGAAGATACCTGTCAGTGCCAGCGATGCCGACGCGAAGCCCGCATTGACCGGCAGCGTTCTCGTCGACGGCCGCCGCTGCGTGCCGGTCTTCCAACTCGTTGCCGACCGCTATCTGGACGAGAGCTATTCACCGGACGCCGTCGCTGACCGGTGCGGCATATCCGCCGACACCATCCGACGCATTGCCGCAGAACTCGCTCATGTCGCCTTCGAACAGCAAATCGAATTGCCGGTGGCCTGGACGGACTGGGCCGGCCGCCGGCACGAGACCATCAAGGGCCGCCCGGTGTCGATGCATGCGATGCGCGGCATCTCGGCCCATTCGAACGGTTTTCACTCTTGCCGCGCCATTCATCTGCTTCAGGTGCTTCTCGGCACGGTGGACGTGCCGGGCGGCTTCCGCTTCAAACCGCCTTATCCGCGGTCCGCGCCGCCGGGTCCCAAGCCAGCCGGCAAGACTGTGAAGCCGATGACGCCACTGGACGGCATGCCGCTCGGCTTCGTCTGCGGACCGGAGGATCTGCTGATCGATGAAGGCGGCAAGTCCATTCGTATCGACAAGGCCTACTCCTGGGATGCGCCGCTTGCAGCACACGGCCTCATGCACACGGTCATCCGCAACGCCTGGGCCGGCGATCCCTACACGATCGACACGCTGTTCATGTACATGTCTAACATGGCCTGGAACTCGTCGATGAACACGGTCGAGACGATGGCGATGCTGACCGACATGGATGCGTCGGGCGAGTACAAGATCCCGTTCATCATCTATTCCGACGCTTATTATTCCGAGACCGTGCCGTTCGCCGATCTGGTGCTGCCGGATACGACCTATCTCGAGCGTCATGACTGTATCAGTCTGCTCGACCGGCCGATCAGCCACGCCGACGGGCCGGGCGACGCGATCCGCCATCCCGTCGTCGAGCCGGACCGCGAGGTCAGGCCGTTCCAGACGGTGCTGATCGAACTCGGCGCGCGGCTCAGCCTGCCCGGCTTCGTCGACGACGATGGTTCCGCCAAATACCGCGACTATGCCGATTACATCGTCAATCACGAGCGCACGCCAGGTGTCGGTCCGCTCGCCGGCTGGCGCGGAAAGGACGGGGCCTCGGTCGGCAAGGGCGAGGTCAATCCCGACCAGTTGCAGCGCTACATCGACAATGGCGGCTTCTGGCACCAGGATTTCGCCGCCGGTCAGCGCTACTATAAGATGGCCAACCGCTCGTATCTCGAATTCGCCGAGAGCATGGGCTTCATCCCGAAGGCCGAGCCGATCGTCTTCCAACTCTATTCCGAGCCGATGCAGCGCTTTCGCCTTGCGGCGCGCGGCCATGGCGGGGTGCTGCCGCCGAAGGCAGAGCGCAGCCGTATCGAGACCTATATGGATCCGCTGCCGTTCTGGTACGCGCCCTTCGAAGAGGCTGCGGTCGATAGCCAAGCCTATCCGCTGCACGCGCTGACGCAGCGGCCGATGCACATGTATCACTCCTGGGGCGGGCAGAATGCCTGGCTAAGGCAGATCACCAGCCAGAACCGGCTGTTCGTGCATCACCGGACCGCAGCCAGCCTCGGGCTTGTCGACGACGATTGGGTTTGGATCGAGAGCATCAACGGCAAGGTCAAAGGACAGATCAAGCTGGTCGACGGCGTCAACGCCGATACGGTGTGGACCTGGAATGCGATCGGCAAACGGCGCGGCAGCTGGGGGCTCAAGGACGACGCGGCCGAATCCAATCGCGGCTTCCTGCTCAACCACATCATCGGCGACCAGACGTCCGCCGATACCAGCGGCAAACGCTATTCGAATTCCGACCCGGTGACCGGCCAGGCGGCGTGGTTCGACCTGCGCGTGCGCATCGTCAAATGCGCGGCCGAAGAAGCTGGCTTCACCGAACCGCAGTTCGAGCGGTTCCGACAGCCGCCGCACTCTGAGCCCTCGCCCGACAAACTCAGTTTCGGCGCCGAGTTCCGCATGAAAAGAGAAGCCGCCGAATGACTTGCCTTCCCGCCCATACCGACAAGAAGCTCGGCCTTGTCATCGATCTCGACACCTGCGTCGGCTGCCAAGCCTGCGTTACCGCCTGCAAAGAATGGAACACCGGCGGCCATATGGCGCCGCTAACCGACATCGACCCCTATGGCGGCAATGCCGACGGCGTCTGGTTCAACCGCGTGCACAGTTATGAGCACATGACGGAGATGGGCGGACGCACGGTGAACTTCCCGCGCTCCTGCCTGCACTGCGAGACACCGGCGTGCGTCACGGTCTGCCCGACCGGCGCCTCCTACAAACGGGCGTCGGACGGCATCGTGCTGGTCGACGAGGACAAATGCATCGGCTGTAAACTGTGCAGCTGGGCCTGTCCCTACGGAGCGCGCGAATTCGACACCGATGTCGGCGTGATGAAGAAATGCACGTTGTGCGTCGACCGCATCTACAACGACAATCTGGCGGAAGAAGATCGCGTGCCGGCCTGCGTCGCCGCCTGCCCGACCAGCGCGCGGCATTTCGGCGATCTGGGCGATCCGGCATCGGCTATCTCGCAACTGGTGGCCGAGCGCGGCGGTGTCGATCTGATGCCGGAAATGGGCTATAAACCGACCAACAAATATCTGCCGCCACGTGCCCACACCACCCGCGCCGCATCGGTGCCGGCGCCGGCGCTTGAAGCGGTGCGGGCCGAAGGCGGCTTCCTCGGCTGGGTCGACCGCATGCTTTCGAACTGACCCGTGCCTTCATGCATCCAGCATTCTCCGTCGTCTTTTTCACCACCGCCACGGGCGCCGGTTACGGCCTGCTCGCGCTGCTTGGCGTCCTCGCCGGACAGGGCTTTATCCCGCCCGATTTCTGGCTTGGCCTTACCGGCATGGGGCTGGCGCTTGGCCTGATCTCGGCAGGCCTGCTGTCGTCGGCCGGCCATCTCGGCCGGCCCGAACGCGCCTGGCGTGCCTTCTCGCAATGGCGAAGCTCATGGCTGTCGCGCGAAGGCATTGCCTCGGTCGCCACCTTCGTGCCGGCGGGACTGTTCGGTATTGGCTGGGTGGTCCTCGGCCGAACGAGCGGCTGGGTGGCTGTCGCCGGGCTGCTCGCTGCCATCGGCGCGGTCGCAACCGTCTGCACCACCGGCATGATCTACGCGTCGTTGAAGCCGATCGCCCAATGGCACAGCCGCTTCACCCTGCCCGCCTACCTGATCTTCGCGACGATGACCGGCAGCGTGCTGCTTAACGCCTTGCTGCAGGGATTCGGCGTCGGCTCGGCGGCTGTGCTGGCGTGTGCGCTGCTTGCAACGTTTGCCGGCTGGGGCTGGAAGCTGGTGACCTGGCGGTACAACGACAGGCTGGAGATCCCGACCACGGCCAACACGGCAACGGGCTTGGCCGGCGGCACGGTGCGGTCGATCGAGTGGCCGCATACGGAAGAAAACTATCTGCTCAAGGAAATGGGTTTTCGGATCGCGCGCAAGCACAGCGCTAAACTCCGCCAGTTCACGCAGGTGCTGGCCTTTGCTTTGCCCGCGTTGCTGCTGCTCGCGGCGTTCGCCTTGCCGTGGCCCTATGCGGCGGCTTCGTCGATGCTCGCCGCAATCGCCCAACTCGCCGGCATGCTGGTCGAGCGCTGGCTGTTCTTCGCCGAGGCCAAGCACACCGTCACTTTGTACTACGGCAGGTAGAGCGGGTTCAGCCCGGCCTGAGCATCGCGTGGGAAATCGCGAAGATGCGTTCGGCGCCAAGCATGTAGGCCATCAGCGTTTCGCGGCGAAACAGCCCGGCATAGGCGCGGTCAAGCAGATTGAGCGAACCGGTGTAGGCGCCGAAGGCCGGCATGATCATGCGGCCGCCATCGCCGGCAAAGCAACGACGCCGCACCGACCGGCCTTGCTGCACGATGCGGGCGCAAGGATGCAGATGGCCTGATATCTCGCCTTCCACTCTCACGACCGAAGGCTCATGCCGGAAGAGTAGAGAGCCTATGGCCAGCTCGCGCACGGTCTCGCCGGGCAGGTCGGCCGGGGCTTCAGGATCATGATTGCCGGCGACCCAGAACCAGTCGCGCCCGACCATCAGCCCTTCCAGCCTTTCGCGAAAGCTCGCGTGCATCCGCGCTGCGCCGCCGCCATCATGAAAACTGTCGCCCAGGCTGATGACGATCGCAGGCTGATAATCGGCGATCACCGCCTGCAGCCGGAGCAACGTCGCGCCGGTGTCGTAAGGTGGGACCAGCGTGCCGCGCCTGGCCAGTGAGGAGCCTTTTTCCAGATGCAGATCGGACACCGCCAGAAGCCGGAATTCGGGAAAATAGAGCACGCCGCGACGGTCGCAGATCGCGCGTTCGCCGGCGATACGGACAGCGCCCGCATCCGCTAAAGGCGCAGCCATGGCCAGCGCGACAGTCATTTCGTCCCCATGGCCTCCTCGACCAGCGTGGCTGCATCCATCAGCAGCGTGTCATCGGCCTCGCCGTGCACCGGCATCTTGCCAATCTCGAGCATGATCGGCACGGCGAGCGGCGATATCTGCTCGAGGTTCTTATGCATGATTCGACCCTGGACGCGCGAGAGCATCTCGGCAAGTCTGCTGACATCCAAGAGACCGGTCGCGGCATCGGCCCGCGTCGCCTGCAAAAGGATATGGTCGGGCTCGTGGCTGCGCAGCACGTCGTAGATGAGATCCGTCGACACGGTTACCTGGCGGCCGCTCTTCTCCTGCCCCGGGTGGCGTTTCTCGATCAATCCCGAGATCAGCGCGCAATTGCGAAAGGTGCGCTTCAACAGCCAACTGCCGGCGAGCCAGGCTTCGAGGTCGTCGCCCAGCATGTCCTGATCGAATAGCTGAGCCAGCGACGGTTTCTTCGCCCTGAACATATGGCCCATATCGGCCAGCGACCATATGGCAAGCGCATAGTCGGTGGCGACGAAGCCGAGCGGCTTGGCTCCCGCCCTGTCGAGGCGGCGGGTGAGCAGCATGCCGAGCGTCTGGTGCGCCAGCCTGCCCTCGAATGGATAGGCCACCAGATAGTAGCGGTTGCCACGCGGAAAGGTCTCGATCAGCAGATCGTCGCGTTTCGGCAGTACCGACTTGTCGGCCTGGAAGCGTAGCCAGTCGGCGACCTGCTCCGGCAGCTTCTTCCAGCGCTGCGGATCGTCCAGCATGGCGCGGACCTGTTCGGCTAGGTACGTCGAAAGCGGGAATTTGCCACCACCATAGTAAGGCACCTTGGCGTCGCTGCCGGGTGCATTCGAGACGAAGCACTCATTCTCGCGGATGCCTTCGAAGCGCAGCACCTTGCCGGCGAACATGAAGGTGTCGCCATGCGTCAGCGTTTCGAGGAACGCCTCCTCGATCTTGCCCAGAACCCGGCCGCCACGCGAAGCCGCGCCTCTGCTGCCGGCCTGCACGTAGCGGACGTTGAGCGCCGGCACTTCGATGATCGTGCCGACATTGAGCCGGTATTGCTGGGCGACGCGAGGATTTGAGACCCGCCACAGCCCGTCCCTGTTGAGACGAATACGGGCGTAGCGTTCGTAGTTCTTCAGCGCATAGCCGCCAGTGGCGACGAAATCGACGACGCGATCGAATGTCGGCCGATCGAGATCGGCATAGGGTGCAGCCGTCCGCACTTCCTCGAACAGCGCATCGGCATGGAATGGCGCACCGCAGGCACAGCCCAGCACGTGCTGCGCCAGCACGTCGAGCCCGCCATCGACCAGCGGCGGCGTATCCTGGGCGCCGAGATAATTGGCGTCGAGCGCCGCCCTGCATTCCAGCACCTCGAAGCGGTTGGCCGGGATCAGGATCGCCTTCGACGGCTCGTCCATGCGGTGGTTGGCCCGACCGATGCGCTGTGCCAGCCGGCTGGCAC
>NZ_SUEG01000006.1:52344-76329 GCF_005063415.1 Mesorhizobium sp. | reverse complement strand
CCCCAGTCGATGCCGAGGTCGAGCGTCGATGTGGCGACGATGGCGCGCAGGGCGTTTTCGCCCATCGCTTTCTCCACGCGCCGGCGCTGGGCGACATCGAGCGAGCCGTGATGCAGCGCGATCGGCAAGGTGTCCTCGTTGACCCGCCACAACTCCTGGAACAGCAGTTCCGCCTGGCTGCGCGTGTTGACGAACAGCAGGGTTGTCTTGTGGCGCTTGATCTCGTCGTAGATCTCCGGCGTTGCGTAGCGGGCCGAATGTCCCGCCCACGGCACGCGCTCCTCCGAATCGAGAATAGAGATCTCGGGCTTGGCGCCGCCAGTGACGACGATCAGTTCGGCCATGGATCCCGGCGGGTTCTGGTTGACCAGCCAGCGCCGCAATTCGTCGGGCTCGGCGACCGTCGCCGACAGGCCTATCGTCTGCAGGGCGGGCACAAACGAGCGCAGCCGGGCCAGCCCGAGCGACAGGAGATGCCCGCGCTTCGAGGTCACCAGCGAATGCAATTCGTCGAGCACGACATAGCGCAGGTCCTCGAAGAAGCGCCTGGCATCGGGCGCGGCAATCAGCAGCGCCAATTGCTCGGGCGTGGTCAGGAGAATGTCGGGCGGCGCCAGCTTCTGCCGCTGGCGCTTGTGTGCGGGCGTGTCGCCGGTGCGCGTCTCGACGGTGACCGGCAGCCCGATTTCTTCGACGGGTTTGCCGAGATTGCGCTCGATGTCGACAGCCAGCGCTTTCAGCGGCGATATGTAGAGTGTGTGGATGCCTCGATGCGCCTGCCCTGGCCTTCTCCTCGGCCGGCCGGCCAGTTCGGTCAGCGATGGCAAGAACCCGGCCAGCGTCTTGCCGGCGCCGGTCGGGGCGATCAGCAATACCGACTGCCCGCCCTGGGCTTTGGCCAGCAAATCGATCTGGTGCGCGCGCGGCGACCAGCCCTTTTCCGCAAACCATTTGACGAATGGCTCGGGCAGGACGACGGCGGCATTCTGTTCGGCAAGGCGCGGCTGCTCTGTCACGCGCCAGAGGTAGCGCGGCGACGCGCAATCGCCAAGCAGAATCGGAACAAAAGGTGATCGATTCGCGTTACTGCCGGCGAAACCCGGTCGGTCCGCCATAGAGATAGCCGATACGGGCGACCGCCTCCCTCAGTCCTTCACGCGACACCAGCATGGTGTGGCCGTTGGCGTGGATCATGGTCTCCCGATCCGTCATGATCGCGACGTGGCCTTTCCAGAAGACCAGGTCACCGCGCCGCAACCCCGCAAAATCCGGCCCGGGGTCGAGCGGTTCACCGACGGTCGCCGCCTGCATGTCGGTGTCGCGCAGCACTTGCCTGCCAGCCATGTGCATTGCAAGTTGCACGAGACCGGAACAATCGATGCCGAATCCGGAGACGCCGCCCCACAGATAGGGCGTGCCGAGAAACGCCTCGGCGACCGCAACATAGTCGGCGGCGGCCTCGGCGACCGGCCTGAGGTGACCCGAGATGACCGCTTGGCCGGACGGCAACAGCGCATAATGCGTGCCGCGCGTTTCGGCTGAGCCCGTCACCGTCACCAACGATCCCATCGAGAGCTGCCCGCTCACCGGGAAGCGCAAGTCGGGTCCTGGATAGAGAAAGGTGCGCGGCACCGAAACGACATGGGTCGGCGCATGGTCCCGCGCGCCTAGTGCCGTGTCGGCGACATAACCGACATAACCGTCGCGTTCGGCCTGGATCCAGGCCCAGCCTTCGGCGTCCTCGAAGACGAGAATATCGTCGCCGAACAGAAGCTGTGTGTTGACGCCGGCGTCCGGCCGCGGCGCCCTGCGTATGTCTGCGACGGAAGCGGTGATGCGAGCCGGCCGGCCGGCGACGAAACGGTCGGCAGCGACCTCGCCTCTCAGCCTGGCGTCGGCGAGATCGGAGCGGAAGGCATGGAGGCGGGCATCCCTGGCGGTCAAATCGGCAACTCGTTCAAATGGACAATTTGGTCAAATGGGCAACTCTTGGGCTCTGGCAATGATAACATCGCCAAAGCGCTCGACAAAGAGTGCGCCTTCGACTGTGCGCCTGACCAGCACGTTGCGCTTGTCCAGCTCGTCGCGGTGGCGCGACACCAGTTTCAGCGCCCCCATCGTATCGAGCGCACGGGTGATCACCGGCTTGGTGACGTTGAGGCGGGCAGCGAGCCCGCGCACGGTGTGTGGCGGCGGATCGAGATAGATGGTGAACAGGATCGCCGTCTGGCGCATGGTGAGATCGGGCGCGTCGTCGCGCACCTCCGACAGCACCACCTGCTGCCACAGTCGCAAGGCTTGGCTTGGACGCATGATAATTGACATCCGTCCAGCATGACGGAAAATTGTTTCGGTTCCGTTTCAGTCAACACGTTCGTCGGCTATGCCCGAGAGATCAGCCGAAGCGGTTCGAAATGACCCGCTCCAGCGCCCTGATGCCTTGCGCCTCGCCACCGGCAAGGCCGTGCGGACGGTCGGACGGGTTCCAGGCGAAGATGTCGACATGCGCCCAGCTGGCGGTCTTTTCGACGAAGCGCTTCAGGAAAAGCGCCGCGGTGATCGAGCCCGCGAAACCATCCGATGTGACGTTGTTGATGTCGGCCACCTTCGATGCCAGCTTGGCGTCGTAGGGCTTCCACAACGGCATGCGCCATAGCGGATCCTCGACCTCAACGGAGGCGTCCGCCAGCTCGGATGCAAGCGTCTCGTCACCGGTATAGAACGGCGGCAAGTCGGGACCGAGCGCAACACGAGCAGCGCCTGTCAGCGTTGCCATATCGACCAGCATCTGCGGCTCCTCGTCATCGGCCAAGGCCAAGGCATCGGCGAGCACCAGCCGCCCTTCGGCGTCGGTGTTGCCGATTTCGACGGTGATGCCCTTGCGGCTCACCAGCACGTCGCCTGGTCGGAAGGCGTTGCCGGCTATCGAATTCTCGACAGCGGGGATGAGCACGCGTAGCCGGACCTTCAGCCCGGTGGCCATAATCATGGAAGCGAGGCCCAGCACGTTGGCAGCGCCGCCCATGTCCTTCTTCATCAAAAGCATGCCCGAGGACGGCTTGATGTCGAGACCGCCTGTATCGAAGCAGACGCCCTTGCCGACCAGCGTTATCTTGGGGGCCTTGTTCGGCCCCCAAATCATGTCGATCAGGCGTGGCGCGTCGGCAGAAGCCCGACCGACGGCGTGGATCATCGGAAAGTTGGCGGTAAGAAGATCGTCGCCCTTGGTCACCGATATTTCGGCCTTGTGCGTCGCGGCCAAGGTCCGGGCGGCTTTCTCCAACTGCCCGGGGCCCATATCGCTGGTCGGCGTGTTAACGAGATCGCGCGCCAGGAAAATGCCATCGGCGAGGCGGCGGATGCGGGCGGCGTCGGTGCCGGCCGGCAGCGCGAGGCGCAGCGTCTTGCCTGGCTTCTTGCCGTAGCGGGTGAAGACATAGCCGCCGAGCGCCACGGCGAGTGCCGTAAGCTCCGGCTTGGCGGGTGCCGACGCAAAATGCCAGTCGCCTGCCGGCAAGGCTCTCGCCAGTGCGCCGATGGCCAGTGCGCCCTGGCCGTCGCCGGTGCCGAACAGGGCTCCGGCAATCGCGCCGTTGTCGCCAGGCACGATCAGCGTCCTGCCGGCCTCGCCGGAAAAGCCGTTGGCCTTGGCCCAGGCGACCGAGGATGGCGCAAGGCCTGCCGCCGCCAGAGCATCCTTCGCCACCAGATGGACCGGCAGCGCATTGGTCAATTCCTTCTCGACGAGTTCGACAGGCATTCGCTGGTCTCCGGCTTCCGAGTCGGCGTTTCTTAACTCTCCGTTAGGGTTAACAGAATATTTCTGCGGTAGGGAAGATGACCGCGCAAATGGTCACGCGCATGAACGGAGCCCTGGTGCAGATGCCGACCAACCGCAGGATGAACGCCAGCGCAAATAGGCTGATCACCACGGCGTTGATTATGGTGCTTGCTGCAGGCGTCGCTGGCTGCGGAACCAGCAAATTGACGACTGGCTCGATTTCTCGTCCAAGCGGCAAGCCGCTGGAAACAATGTCGGCGGGCGAACTGCACAACGCTACGATGGCGCTCGGCCAGTCCTATTCGAAAAACCCCAGCGACAAGCGGATCGCGACAAACTATGCCGCGGCGCTGCAGATGGACGGCGACGCAGACCAGTCGCTTGCGGTGATGCGCAAGCTGGCGATCGCCTTGCCGAAGGATCGCGACGTGCTCGCCGCTTATGGCAAGGCGCTTGCCGCCAACGGACAGTTCGAGCCGGCTCTCGATGCCGTGCGCCGCGCCCAGACGCCCGAATATCCTGACTGGAAACTGGTATCGGCCGAAGCTGCCATTCTTGACCAGCTCGGCCAAAAGGACGAGGCGCGCCAAGGCTATCGCAAGGCGCTGGACCTCAGGCCGAACGAACCGACGATCCTTTCCAATCTCGGCATGTCGTACGTGCTGGAAGGTGATTTGCGCACGGCCGAAACCTATATGCGCTCGGCCGCCCAGCAGCCGAATGCCGACAGTCGCGTCCGCCAGAACCTGGCGCTGGTCGTCGGTCTGCAAGGCCGTTTCGACGAGGCCGAGAAGATCGCCTCGCAAGAGCTGTCGCCGGAACAGGCGCAGGCCAACGTCGCTTACCTTCGCCAGATGCTGGCGCAGCAGAATGCCTGGAGCCAGCTCAAGGAGCAGGACAAGGCAAAGCCCGCCACCAACTGACCGCTTCGAGCGCCGAACCGGCGCGCGAAATTCCGCAACACGTCTAACGCAAAGAGCCGCGCTGCACCGGCAGCGCGGCTCTGAATCATATCAGCTTTGTGGCGACGCGGCTGGCGCTACTCGCTGCTGGATTTTGGCTGGTCGCCAAAGATGCCGCGCTGGCTCACCTGGATGCCGGCGGGACCCAGAATGATGGCGAACAGTACCGGCAGGAAGAACAGGATCATCGGCACGGTGAGCTTCGGCGGCAAGGCCGCGGCCTTCTTCTCGGCGGCGTTCATGCGCATGTCACGGCTTTCGGCTGCCAGCACGCGCAGCGCGTGCGCCACCGGCGTACCGTAGCGCTCAGCCTGAACCAACGCCTGGGACACCGACCTGACGGATTCCAGGCCAGTTCGGCTTGCAAGGTTCTCGTAGGCTTGCTTGCGCTCCTGCAGATAGGAAAGCTCGGCGTTGGTCAGGATGAACTCTTCCGCCAATGCCACCGATTGCGCGCCGATCTCATCGGCGACCTTGCGAAGCGCCGCTTCCACCGACATGCCGGATTCGACGCATATCAGCAATAGGTCGAGCGCGTCCGGCCACGCCATCTGAATCGACTGCTTGCGCTTGGTAGCGCGGTTGTTGACGTAGAGCACCGGCGCGTAGAACCCCGCATAGGCTACCACGATGCACACGAACAGCTTCACGAAAAGCGGCTGCTCGGGCAATCCGCCGAGCACGAACAGATACATCGCCGCCAATGCAAAGCCGATGAAGGGCAGGACGAGACGGAAGAAAAGGAAGCGCGTCAGCGGATTTTGCCCGCGAAAACCCGCCACTTTCAATTTCTGCAAGGTACCTTCATCCGCCAGCGCACGCCTGAGATCCAGGCGATCGACAATATTGCGCATGCCGACCGACTGTTCTTCGCGCAGGCCCTTGCGGCGGCGGTCGGCTTCGACTGCCAGCCGCGCGCGCTGCTTGGCGCGCAGCTCATCGCGCTCCAGCGCCACGGATTTCATGCGCGCCTTGAGCTGGTTCCCGCCAAAAGCGGGCAGCAGCGTGAAGACGGTCGCAAACACCGCGATGCCGACCAGTAGTGCGATCAGCAGGGATGGGTCGGTGAGAGTTCTGATGACGTGATCGGTCATACGCGCGAGTCCTAGACTTCGAAGTTCATCATCTTGCGCATTACCAGGACGCCCATCGACATCCAGATGCCGGAACAACCGAGGATCAGATGGCCGGTGCTGGTGATGAAGAGGGGCATGATGTAGTTCGGGCTCGTCAAATAGACGAGAAAGGCGACGACGAAAGGCAACGCGCCGATGATCACGGCGGATGCCTTGGCTTCCATGGACAATGCCTGGACCTTGGCTTTCATTTTCTTGCGGTCGCGAAGCACGCGCGAAAGATTGCCCAGCGCTTCGGAAAGATTTCCGCCGGCCTGAGACTGGATCTGGATGACGATGCCGAAGAAGCTCGCCTCGGTGCACGGCATCGTTTCGGGCATGCGCATGGCCGCGTCGGGGATCGACAAACCCATTTGCTGCGAATCGACTATGCGGCGGAACTCGGTCTTGACCGGCTCGGGGGATTCGTTGGCGATCAGGCGCACGGCATCGTTCAGCGGCAGGCCGGATTTTACCGCACGCACGATGATATCGAGCGCATTCGGAAATTCGTTGAGGAACGCCTTGACGCGGCGCGCGCGGCGAAACGAGACGAACCAGCGGGGCAGACCCAAGACGCCGACCAGCAGCGCAGCCGGCAAGACCAGCAACGGTGCGCCGATGAAATAGACAAGAGCCGTCAAGACGACGCCGCAGACCGCCGAGTAGACATAGAAGCGCTCAAGCGAGATCTTCATGCCGGCCTGACGGATTTGGATCTTCAGCGGTGGTTTCTTGACCAGGCTCTGATTGGACTTTTGCTTTTGATCGAGATCCTTCAGCGAATCCTGGACGGACTTGCGACGCTTGGCCGCTTCCGCCACGCGATCGCGCGAAGCCTTGACGACGGAACGATCCGTCTCGGCGGTCTTGATCGATTCAAGCCGCTTGCCGACCTGCTTCTCGGTGCTGATCCGGTTGAACAGGAAAGCATAGGCCACAGCGCCGGCGCTGAAGCCGGCGAGCACGACGAATGCCAATACGGTGCCGTCAATTCCGAACATCGACCCTGGCTCCCACGCTTCCAGACGGATCAGTCAGCGCGTTTCTCCATCGCCTCTAGCGCAACGGCAAGGCGCTGCTCCTCGCCGTAATAGCGGGCGCGCTCCCAGAAATGCGGACGGCCGATGCCAGTCGACACGTGCTCGCCCAGCAGCCTGCCGTTCGCGTCCTCGCCCTTGATGTTATAGAGAACGATATCCTGGGTGATGATGACGTCGCCCTCCATGCCGATCACCTCGGTGATGTGGGTGATGCGCCGCGATCCGTCGCGCAGGCGTGCAGCCTGTATGATCACGTCGACGGAGCCGACGACGATTTCGCGCACGGTTTTTTGCGGCAGCGTGTAGCCGCCCATGGCGATCATCGACTCTATACGGTTGAGGCATTCGCGCGGGCTGTTCGAGTGGATCGTTCCCATCGAGCCGTCATGGCCGGTGTTCATCGCCTGCAGCAGGTCAAACACTTCGGGTCCGCGCACTTCGCCGACGATAATGCGTTCGGGGCGCATGCGCAGACAGTTCTTGACCAGGTCGCGCATGGTCACTTCACCCTCGCCTTCGAGGTTGGGCGGACGGGTTTCGAGACGCACCACATGCGGCTGCTGCAATTGCAGCTCAGCTGAGTCCTCGCAGGTGATGACGCGTTCCTCGCGGTCGATATAGTTGGTCAGGCAATTGAGCAGCGTCGTCTTGCCTGAGCCGGTACCGCCCGAGATGACAATGTTGCAGCGGACACGGCCGATGATCTTGAGAATCTCGGCCCCTTGCGGCGAAATCGAGCCGAACTTGACCAGCTGGTCGAGCGTCAGCTTGTCCTTCTTGAACTTGCGGATGGTAAGTGCGGTACCGTCGATAGCCAGGGGCGGTGCGATGACGTTGACACGGGAGCCATCAGGAAGACGCGCATCGCAGATCGGGCTTGATTCATCGACGCGGCGGCCAACCTGACTGACGATACGCTGGCAGATGTTGAGGAGCTGCTGGTTGTCGCGGAAACGGATGCCGGTCTGCTCGACCTTGCCGTTGACTTCGATGTAGACGTTCTTGGAGCCATTGACCATGATGTCGGCAATATCGTCGCGGGCAAGCAGTGGCTCCAGCGGCCCGTAGCCCAAAACGTCGTTGCAGATATCCTCGAGAAGCTCTTCCTGCTCGGCGATGGACATCGCGAAATTCTTGATCGCGATGATGTCGTTGACAATGTCGCGGATTTCTTCGCGCGCGCTTTCGGGATCGAGTTTGGCGAGCTGCGACAGATCTATCGTATCGATGAGTGCGGCGAAGACCTGGCTTTTGGTGTCGTAGTAGGTTTCGCTCTTTTGGCGCTGGATAGTTTTCGGCTCCGGGGCCAATGGCGGCGGCTCGACCGCACGGCGAACCGCCGGCGTGGCAGGCGCGCCGGATGGCGGCAGCGCCGCTGGCCTGGCAGCTATCGCAGCTTCCACAGGGTTCGCGGCCGCCGGCGCAGCAGGTGCTGGCTGACGGAATTCCGGAATGGTCCGGTTGCCGTCGTCGCTGCCTCTTTTACCAAACATGATCGCTTACCAATTCCACCGCTGAGGCATCACTTCTTGTTGCGCGAAAGCTTGCCGATCAGGTTGCCGAGGCCAGCCTTTTTCTTCACCTTGATTTCGCTGCGCCCTGTCAGCACATGGGCGATCTCGTTGATCGTGGCGACGACCGGACTCTTGGCATCCATCTCACCGAGCATACGTCCGTTGTTGGCAGCATTTCCGAACAAAAGCGGCTCGAACGGGATGACCGACATCGGCGAAAGGCCGAGTGATTCGGAGAAGTCGGACGGCGTAATCTCGGGACGTTTCGGCACGCCGGCCTGGTTGATTACAAGCTTTGGTGCAGGATCGTTCGGACGAAGCCGCTTCAGCATGTCGACCAGGTTCTTTGTGTTGCGCAGATTGGCCAGTTCGGGCGTTGCCGTGATGACGATCTCGTCGGCCTTGAGCAGCGTGTTCTTGGTCCAGCCGGCCCAGACGTGGGGAACATCGAGCACGAGGAGCGGCGCGCTACGTTGGGCTATGTCGATAAGCTGCGTGAAGGCGTCGGGATCGAAATCGTAGACCCGCTCCAGGGTCGAAGGTGCCGCAAGCAGCGACAGGTGCTCGGCGCATTGGGCGAGCAGCCGGTCGAGATAGACCTCGTCGACGCGTTCCGGCGAGAAGACCGCCTCGGCAATGCCTTGCGCCGGGTCCTGGTCGAAATTGATATTGGCCGTTCCGAAGGCGAGGTCGAGATCGGCGACAACCACTTCGGATTTGAAAAGGGACGACATGGCCCAGGCCACATTATGGGCTATGGTCGAGGAGCCGACGCCGCCCTTGGCGCCGATGAAGGCAATCGAGCGGCCGATCGGCTCAGCTTCCGGATCAACGAAGATCGAAGACACCACGCTGACGATGTCGGCCATCGATACGGGCGCGATGACATATTCGGAAATGCCCGAGCGGATGAGTTCGCGGTACAGCCCGACATCGTTGTAGTGGCCGACAACCACCACCTTGGAGGTCGGATCACAATGCTCGGAGAGCTGGGCGAGTTGTTCCAGCAACAGCTTCGGCTCGCTCCGCGATTCAAGCAGGATCAGGTTCGGTGTCGGCGCCGACTGATAGAATTCGATGGCGGTGGGGATGCCCCCCATATGCACCTTCAGATGAGCCTTGGCCATGCGACGATCCTCGCCGGCGCGCTCGACCGGATTGGCTACGCCTTCGGTCTCGCAAAATGCCTGGATCGAAATGCGCGGGATCGGCCGCAACGCCTGCATCGCGGCAATATCCTGCTCCGAGGTTTCGCCGCCCGGTACCTCTGTGTCATAGGCAAGATTGCTCATTGTCATCACTTTCCGTGACTTGCGCGGCTTAGGGTTTGTTGAGCCTCAACACTCGTTAATATTCGACTTCCGAATTGCCGAGGAATTCGTCCGAAATACCTCTGTCACGATAGACGTCGATCACCGCGCCGCGATTTTCCGCGTCGATCGGCGTCGGCTTGCGTGGCCCGATCAGATCGGACGGATTGGCCATCTGGGCAGCCAGGTTGTTCTGATACGAACAGCCGAAATCGGCATAGTGCTTGTTTTCCGAAGTCTCCAGCAGGTCTTCGGGCCAGCGCCCGCATTTATCCGTCTGAGCCTTCACCGAGACGTAGGCGACACGGACCGGTGCGGACGCTTCGGCCGAAACAGACTGATAGGACCGCATGGCGATCCGCTTCCGGCTGATGCCACTGGCTATGGCAAGCCTGGCGAAATCGCGGCCGGCCGCGGCCGCTGCGATTTCGTTGGCCGAGCCACTCGGAATCTCGATGGTCAGCACCGGAGCTGCGCTCCTATCGTATCCGTTGAGAAAGCCCAGGAGCGTGTCGCGCTGCGATCTGGTCATGCCGCGGTCGCCGGCGCCGACCGGAAGATCGATCTTCTGAACCTTCTCGGCGATGACGATCGGATGGGTGGTGCGATAATCGTCCGGTATGGCACCGACCGTGACGCTGTCGCGATTGGCGCAGCCGGCCAGTGATGCCGCCACCGCAATCGCCATGATAGGAACGGCCGGCCGCCAGATTCGCGAATGGACGGACTGTATCGCGGTGACCGCCCTTGCCTTCGATACTGACTGAGACATGTCCACTTCCCCGCTTACTTGTAGATGAAGCCGACAACGCCGTGATAGCGGCCGTTGGGCTTGTCGGTCTGCATGGTGCCGTAGACACGGTTGACGCGGCCAAGGAACATGCCGGCGCCATCGCTGGCTGCGTTGAAATTGTCATCCGGTTTGGCAAGATCGTTGCGCGCCACCGGCTTCACCAGATAGGGCGTGATGATGATGACGAGTTCGGTCTCGTTGCGGACGAAATCCCTGCTGCGGAACAGCGTGCCTAGCACCGGTATTTTGGTCAGGCCGGGCAACCCGGCAACCGCCTGCCTGATGTCGTCGCGGACAAGGCCCGCGATCATCATGGAACCGCCGGAGGGCAATTCCACCGTGGTGTCGGCCAGGCGTTTGCGGATCGACAGAAAAGTGGTGCCGGGCAAGTCACCAAGCCCTTCGAGCGCTACCGCGCCTTCCGTCGTAGGTTCCGAAACCGACGTCCTCACTTTTAGGCTGATGCGGCCCGCCGAGAGCACGACCGGCTGGAATTCGAGCCCAATTCCATATTCAAGGCGTTCGTGCTCGTAGACAATCTGGCCCGTTTGATTGTCGTTTGAAACAGCGCTTGTTCGGCCCGTGATAAGATTGAATTCGCCACCGACCTTAAAGGTCGCTTTTTCGCCCGAGACCGCGGTCAGTGTAGGCTCGGCCAGCGTCTTCATGACACCGCTCTGCTCCATCGCGTTGATGTACGCTTGAAGTCCGTTTCCGAGCCCATCACCTAACCGCAAGTTGGAGAACTGCGAAATCGGCTTGCCCAAGCCATAAGCGGGAGAACTCATTGCGCCATAGGAGATGCCGTTGCTGCTGCCGTTGCCAATCATGTTGACGCCGAGCTGCTTCATCACCGAGCGGCTGACTTCCGCGACCGTCACCTTCAGCGTCACCTGGTCGTCGCCGATAATCTGCAGCAGGTTGACGATCTTGCTGACGCGGCGCTCGGCATCCGGGTTGTCGATGGCGACGCCGGCTTCAGCCGAACCGCCGGCAGCGGTCTGCGAATATTGACCCGTGGTCGCCTCGCCGCCGGACACGAAGATGTTTGCCAGATCGGCCGCGCGCTTGGCGTCCAGAGGAGTGTCCACGGTTCCGGTCAGAACGACGTTGTCGTTCAGCAACTCGATCTTGACCTCCGACGACGGGATGAAGCGCTTGATATAATCCTCCAGCCCGGCAACATCGCGTTCGACCGCCAGATCGAGGCTGACGATCTGCTCGCCATTCGGGCCAAAGACGAAGATGTTGGTTTCGCCGACCGCCTTTCCGAACAGATAGATGCGGCGGGCGGTGCGGGTCACCGCGTCGGCCACGGCGGGGTTGGCGACGAGAATGTCGTAGGCATCGCTCGGCAGGTCGATGACCACCGATTTGTTGAGCCCGAGCTTGACCCGCTGGGTGGCGGTCGAGGCTGTGACCCTGGCATTGTTCGCCGCACTGGCATCGAGAGTGCCATATGCATTCGTTCCAAGGAGAAACAGGCCGATCGCCGCAGCCAGGGTGACCGGCAGTTTGGTTCTTAGCTTCATTTCCTCGCCCCCACCTCGGAAACTTCGCCCGACTTGATCAACCGCACCGTTCCGCGCCGACCATTGCCGGAAACCAGGTAGTCGGCCTCGCTCACATTTTTGTCCTGGCTGTCCTTGATCGAGCGCAGCGCCAATGTCAGGCGATCCGCCATCTGCTGTGCGACGGTGATGATCTCGGACTGCTGCGGCGTCAATTCCAGGGTGGCGGTCTGGCCGACCCTGGTCTTCTTGCCTTCCTCGTCCTCCTGAATGGTCTGGTCGATCGCCAGGACGCGAATGTTCTTGAGGATAGTTTCGGTCGTGAAGCCCGGACCACCGCCATTGGCGGGATCGGCTCTGCGGGTCATGATGACGTCGACGAAATCGTTGGGAAGAATAAAGCCGCCGGCCGAAGTGTCGGCCGAGATGCTTGTGGCGACGGCCCGCATGCCGGAGGGCAGGATCGACGACATGAAGCTTTGCCCTTCACCGATCAGCTTCGAGCGGCGCAGCGGCTCGCCGGCATAGAGCGCCACGCGGGCGACGGCGCCCTTCAGCTTGTCCAGCGCTTCAGGCTCGGCGGCGCGGGTGATGAAATTTGCGTTGATGCCTGCGGACGGCCATGACTCCCAGGAAATGTTGTTTTCAAGCGGACTGCCCATCGGAACGTCGCCGGAAAGAACAAGCACATCCTGCAGCGCGATCGCCGGCGCCTGAGGACCGGAATCGACAACCGGAGGCGGCGGAGCCACGACCATGTTCTTCGCGACATAGCCTGCACCACCGGCCGCGGCTATCGCCACGCTCAGAATAATCAATCGGGATGCTGGCATCTGTCCGAACCTCGCCTTGGCAAACCACGTAGCCAAGCGGGACTTTGCAGCGGCAATCGTCAAAACAAGGTTAATGTTATACTTACGATCGTGATTAATTTAACCTTTACATAAATTAGACCGACAAGCCCGGCCCGAAGGAAAACGTGGCCAACTCGCCTGCTCGGCGCCAACGGCGTAAAGCGAAATTTAGCCCGCCAGCCTGGTAAGTGCCCAGGCCATCAATGGCGAGTCGGAATAGGTGAGCAGACCGCCAATGCCAAGCGCGATGCCGTACGGAACGCCGGTCGCCTCATCGGCGAAATGGCGCAGGAACGGATTGTGGCTTGTGACGGCGGCAAGCGGCGATTTCCGATAGGCGAGGATGGCAAGCGTCAGCAGACCGCCGATGAATGTCGAGGCGACGAGGTATTCGATGAGATGGATGTTCAGTCCCATCCACATCGCAGTGGCGGCCAGCAGCTTGGCGTCGCCGCCGCCCATACCGCCGAGCGCGAACAGGCCGAACGTCACCGCGAGCACCAGGCCGGCGGCGGCGAAATGCCAGCCATAGGTGGCCCAGTCCATGCCGGCCAAAGGCGCAACCAAGGCGAAGACAACCACAAGCAACACCGGCACGCGATTGGCGATCGTCATCGACAGCATGTCGGAGATTGCGGCAAACAGCATGCAGAACGGAAACACGACAAAGATCACGGCTTCAAGCATCGGCGCGCCTGTGGTCAAATTGCATCTGGCCCTCAGCCTAGTCACATTCGCTTTAACGATTGATGAGGCCCGAATTTCAAATCGTGCTGGGGCTAAAGACTAAATAAGGGCCGCCAGTGCGGCGGCCCTTATTTGGAGAACAAGCGAACCTGTTACGATCAGCTACCGCTCACCTTAGTGGAGATGGTGGTGAACTTGGCGTTCAGCGCGTTGCCGAGCGAGCCGGCGCCGACCATGATGGCGAGCGCGATAAGGGCGGCGATCAGACCGTATTCGATAGCGGTCGCGCCGGATTCGTCCTTCACAAAACGTGCGATGAGGTTAGACATTCGAGCTCCTACTCCAATTGTTACAGCACTTCCGTCAACTTCTCTTGGTGGCTGATCGGATACTGCGAATCTAAGGAGAAGCTGTTTCAATCGGCTTAATAAACAGGCTTACCGATTCCTTTCCCGCTTCGACGACATTGCGTGGTTAACCCAGAACTAAAATACCCGCCGCTGGGCCTACGGGCTGACAAAAGGCGCAAAAGCCGCAATTCGGCAAGGACGTTCCAGCCGTGCCGGCTTGGCCCAATGCCGGTTCCGGCTTAATCCTGAACTCCAGCCGCTTAACGGTTGGTTCACCAATCTCGTTCATGTTCCGTTGAACAGTTTGCCAGGGGGCGCCTCGATGGCCGGGCCGAGATCATCATTTCCAGTTGCCGTGCTTTTTGCCGCAGCGGCTTTCGCCGTTCCAGCCAAGGCGGAGGCCGGCATCGAGGTGACGATGAATCAGGCAAAGATTATCAAATTGTCGCGCGCCGCCGATACGATTGTCGTCGGCAATCCGGCGATCGCCGACGCCTCCGTGCAGGACGCATCGACGATCGTACTGACCGGCAAGGGATTTGGCGTCACCAATCTCGTCGTCCTCGACCAGGAGGGTAACCCGATCGTCGATGAGCAAATAACCGTCGTGCGCCAGGCAGCATCGTCGGTGCGCATCTATCGGCGTTCCGAAGTACAGACCATGTCCTGCGCGCCGTATTGCGAAAGCTCGTATAAGAGCGATGCCGAGAAGGCCTCTGAAGCCGAGATGAGCGCCGGGCATTAGCTAGCCGACTTCTCCGCCTTTTGCGGGAACGTGCTTCGGTTATCGCCGGGTTAAGGCCTTTCCGCTGAATTTAACGGTCATTCCAACTGGACTTCAATCGGTTCCGACTAAGGGTGGATCCGATATAGAACCGGCATCGGCGTGTAGAGAACATGAGCAAGGCAGGACGAGCAGGTTTTCCCGGACGGTTTTTGGGCGACCGACGCGGAAGCACGGCGATCGAATTCGCCATGCTTGCAATTCCATTCGCGCTTCTGGTCTTCGCCATCCTGGAGAGCTGCATTTCATTTGCCGCACAAGAAGTGATGGCAAACGCCACAGACGACATCGCGCGCCAACTGCGTACCGGCCAGCTAAGACCGGCCGATGTGTCCGGGACCAAGCTGCGGGATATGATCTGCACCAAATTGGAGATCATGGTCGCCAGCACCTGTCCTGGATTGCTGGTGGATTTGCGCGAATATTCGACATTCGCCGATGCGGCGCTGTCCGGTTTCAAGATCCAGGATGGCGATGTCGTGCTGACCAAGGGCACGAGCACACAGACCTTCACCGTCGCACCTGGCCTGGCGGAGTCGAGAAACATGCTGCGGGTTTTTTACAAATGGCCGGTGATGACCGACTTCATGGCCAAATCGATGGCCAACCTGAAGGACGGCAAAACGCTGCATTTTGCTTCGATCACTTGGCAGAACGAGCCGTTCGACAACTGAACCACGTAGTCGCTTGAAAAGGGCAAAGCCATGATTCGTGCGGGGGCACAGCTGGGCATCGCAGGGATTTGTACAAGAGCAGTCCGGCTTTGCTCGGACCGCCGCGGTATTGCGGCTGTCGAGTTTGCCCTCATCGTGCCTGTCCTGTTGATCATGTACTTTATGACAATGGAGGCCTCGCAAGCCATCGAGACCAGCAAAAAGGTCAGCCGCATCGGCAGCATGGTAGCGGATCTCGTCACGCAGCAGCAGACCGTCAAGGCGGCCGATGTCGATGCCATCATGGCGATCGGCAGTTCCACGCTGCAGCCCTACAACCGCTCGAAACCGAAGATCATTATCACGGCGATACAGGTGACGAACGAGACGACGCCGAAAGTCCTGGTCGTGTGGTCGCGCAAACTGGTCGATGGCGTCTCTAGCGTCGACGCGGTCAAGGATTCCACCACAACGGTCCCGAGCGCGCTTAAGATCAAAGGCACTTTCCTCATTCGGGTCGAAAGCGATCTCGCCTACAAGCCAATCATCACCTGGTCGGCGGACGGCCAAAGCCGGTTCGGATTGAGCTCGGTCTTCAATTCGATATCGATGGCGGAAACTTATTATCTGCGGCCGCGCAGGAGCCCGACCATTCCGTGCAGCGATTGCTGACGCCCGAAGCCCACTAACCGGGCTGTCGCTATTGCTTGCGACCGCGGGCCGAGACAAGGCGTACGATGACCGCAGCCAGCACATAGTCCCTCTGACCAGCAACTGTTCGGCGACGATACCGATACGGAGCGTTCCGATAACATCGCGCCAATCGGCGCGCGACAGGTTTGCGCAAGACGCATCCAGCAGCAAAAGCCAGTACGGCGGCGAATGCGTTCGGGGCAGGCCTCATGCGAGCTCCACGCCGCGCATTGCCATCGGCAGATCGACCATGCCGCGATTCGTCTCTCCCGGGCCAGCACGCCAAGCCGTGCTGTTCGGGTTTCCGAATTGCCAATGGCGGCGCGGAACCCTATGTCTGAGCCAACACACAGGCAATGATGAACCATTAGATGGCACGCGCCTTCCTTTTTGTCCTCGACTCCTTCGGCATCGGCGGCGCGGCCGATGCCGAACGCTATGGCGACACCGGCTCCAACACGTTCGCACACATCGCGCGGGCCTGCGCAGAAGGCCGCGCCGATCGCGAAGGGCTGCGTACCGGACCCCTTCTTGTACCAAACATGCTCGCGCTCGGCCTCGGCCAGGCCGCGGCAACGGCGACGGGTTTCAGGTTCGAGAATGCCGGCAGTGCCCCGCTTGCCGCCGCCTTTCATGGCGCGGCCCAAGAGGTTTCGAGCGGCAAGGACACGCCATCGGGCCATTGGGAAATAGCCGGCCTGCCGGTACGTTTCGACTGGGGTTACTTCCCGGACACGATTCCCGCCTTTCCGGCCGAGTTGACCGAAGCAATGGTGCGTGAAGGGAAGGTGCCCGGCATCCTCGGCAATTGCCATGCTCCGGGCACCGAGATCATCGAACGGTTCGGCGAAGACCATATCCGCACCGGCAAACCGATCTGCTACACCTCGATCGACTCCGTCCTGCAGATCGCCGCGCATGAGGTTCATTTCGGCCTGGAACGGCTTTACGACTTCTGCAAGGTGGTGCGCAGGCTTGTCGATCCGCTGAATATCGGCCGCGTCATCGCGCGGCCGTTTATCGGTGAAACCGCCGCCACGTTCGAGCGAACGCATAATCGCCGCGACTATGCCGTACCGCCGCCGGAACCGACGCTGCTCGACCGGCTGACGGCGCGCGGCAGCCGGGTTATCGCGGTCGGCAAGATCGGCGACATTTTCGCCCATCGCGGGATCTCGGAAGTCCGCAAGGCTGCCGGCAATATGGCAATGTTCGACAAAGCGCTTGGCGCCATGGAAGATGCTCGCGACGGCGACCTCGTCTTCGCGAACTTTGTCGACTTCGACACCGAGTTCGGGCATCGGCGCGACGTTGCGGGGTATGCCGCCGCACTCGAAGCTTTCGACCGGCGCCTGCCCGAGGCATTCGCACGGCTGAGGCCAGGCGATCTGCTCATTTTGACCGCCGATCACGGCAACGATCCGACGTGGCGCGGCACCGATCACACACGCGAGCGAATTCCGGTTATCGGGACACGGCCGGGTTTCAAAGGCGCAGACATCGGACTGAGGACGACGTTTGCCGACATCGGCGAAACCGTGGCCGAACATCTCGGGCTGGCGCGCGGCCGTCACGGCACCTCCTTCCATGCCGCGATAGGTGGCCATGCCTGAGCTGCCGGAGGTCGAGACAGTCAGGCGCGGTCTGCAGCCGGCCCTTGAAGGTGCCCGCATTGTCGGTGTCGAGGCACGCCGGCCGGATTTGCGGTTTCCGTTCCCCGAGAGATTTTCGGAGCGGCTGACCGGCAAGACGATTGCGGCGCTCGGCCGCCGTGCCAAATATCTGACGATGCACGTGGACAACGGCCCGGTTCTGATCTGCCATCTCGGCATGTCGGGTTCGTTTCGCATCGAAACGGCCGACGAGAGCGCAACGCCCGGCGCGTTCCACCACGAACGTTCAAAAAATAGCGCTCACGATCACGTGGTCTTCGACATCGCATCACCTGCCGGCGTCCGCTCTCGCGTGATCTTCAACGACCCGCGCCGCTTCGGGTTCATGCTGTTTGCGGAAGGCGAGCCCGACATGCATCCGATGCTGGCGGGATTGGGCGTCGAGCCTACAGGCAATGCACTGGACGGCGCGCTACTCGCTTCGTTGCTGAAAGGTCGCAAGTCACCGCTGAAAGCGGCACTTCTGGACCAGAGGCTGATCGCCGGGCTCGGCAATATCTACGTCTCGGAAGCGCTTTGGCGGGCCGGCCTGTCGCCGCTGCGCGAAGCGGGCACCCTCGCGAGAGCCGGTAAGAAAGCCAAAGAGCAGAGCGAACGCCTGGCCGAAGCAATCCGCTCGGTCGTCGCCGATGCGATCGCCGCCGGCGGCTCGTCGTTGCGCGATTATATGCAGACCGATGGATCGCTGGGCTACTTCCAGCATTCCTTCGCCGTTTACGATCGCGAGGGCGAAGCCTGCTCCAAGCCTGGTTGTGGCGGCCACATCGAGCGTATCGTGCAAAGCGGTCGTTCGACTTTCCACTGCCGGACCTGTCAGGCTTGAACCAGAAGCGAGGAGGAGGAGCAAAGCATGGGCTACGAAACCATCATCGTCGAAACCCGCGGCAAGGTCGGGCTGATTACGCTGAACCGGCCGCAGGCGCTCAATGCGCTGAATTCACAAGTGCTGGGGGAACTGGTCGCGTCGGTGAACAGCATGGGCGCAAATGCCGACATCGGCGCCATGGTCATTACTGGTTCGGACAAGGCTTTCGCGGCAGGTGCAGATATCAAGGAAATGCAGTCGATCTCCTATGTGGATGCCTATCTGCAGGATTTCTTCGTCGGCTGGGAAGAATTTACGCGGGCACGAAAGCCGATCATCGCGGCGGTGGCGGGCTATGCGCTGGGCGGCGGCTGCGAACTGGCGATGATGTGCGATTTCATCATCGCCGCCGACACCGCCAAGTTTGGCCAACCCGAGATTACGCTGGGCGTCATGCCTGGCATGGGCGGATCGCAGCGCCTGACCCGCTTCGTCGGCAAGTCGAAGGCGATGGATATGTGCCTGACGGGGCGAATGATGGACGCAGCCGAGGCCGAGCGTTCCGGCCTGGTCTCGCGCGTGGTGCCAGCCGGCGAGTTGATCGAGGAAGCGCTTAAGGCAGCCGCCAAGATCGCTGGTTTTTCCTTGCCGTCGGTGATGATGGCAAAGGAGGCCGTCAACCGCGCCTATGAGACGACGCTCACTGAGGGTCTGCGGTTCGAGCGCCGGCTGTTTCATTCGCTGTTTGCGCTGGATGACCAGAAGGAAGGCATGGCGGCCTTCACCGGCAAGCGGAAGCCGAATTTCACGAACCGATGAGATGACGAAGGCGCCGGTCAAAAAGAAAGCGCTGCAGCGTTGACGCGCCGGAAAAGCTGAACTATAAGCCGCACCAACCGAGGCGGCCCTGTGGCTGCCCGTTTGTTTTTTGCGCCCTGCGGTATCCCGCAAGCGCCCACCAGATCAGAAGAGAGGCACCATGGCCAATACCTCCTCGGCCAAAAAGGCAACGCGCAAGATCGCCCGTCGCGCAGCGATCAACAAGAACCGCCGCTCCCGCGTCCGGACCTACATCCGCCAGGTCGAAGAGGCGCTCGCGGCTGGCGACAAGGCGGCCGCACAGGCTGCCTTCAAGGTGGCCGAGCCGGAATTGATGCGCGCCGCGACCAAGGGCGTGGTGCACAAGAACACGGCATCGCGCAAGGTGTCGCGGCTGGCCCAACGGGTCAAGGTGCTGTCAGCCTAATATACCTTTTCGTGAACTGCGCTTCTTCAAACCCGGCCGATCGCGCCGGGTTTTTTCGTTTGCCGGCAAGTACTTAAAAGAAAGCCCGCAAAACGGCGTCCGCGAGCATTTCAAAGTTCGAAATGCTTTGCCGGCATATACATGCCCGCTCATATTCGGAGCCTCCGAAACCGCCAATACGAAAATTTCCGAGCGTCACAGATTACCGTTTCTTTTCAGAAGCTTACCGATGGTGATCCACAGCTTGTTCACATCAGCTGCAGCCGATAGGCGACAATTGGCTGTCAAGTGAATTATTTCAGAAAATTTCGCGTTGTGTGGCCTTTTTCATATTCGCCGGAAAAGGGTTTGAATCACAATGGCTTTGTCAAAATCAACTGTTGCAGCATGGCGTTCGAAACGTCCCTTGCTAGTCAGATTCCTTAAAAATCCGTTAGGGGTGGCCTTGCCCTATCCACAGCGATTTCGGTAATGTCTGTCCATCGAAGGGACGGGCCCTTGGCCCTTGACCAGCCTGAAACCGGCCAGCTCAAATTGGCAGAGTTTACAGCGCGGATTCAACTCCGCGGACGGGGTTGGTTTGTCTTTTCGATACGGTAGGGGACTGGCGTAATTGTACATGGCAGGTCGACGGTGCGCCGGCGGTTTTTCGCCGGACGGCCTTTTATTGCCCTGACATGACCAAAGCGGATCGGCTCTTCGGCGCCGGACCGACAACGAGGCGATTCATCAGCCGGCGGCGGCGATGGTGTCGCAGCGAAGACACGGTCGCCGGAAACATGGATGCAGGAGGCGCATCCCCGGCGGAAAACAGGTACAAGAGACAAGGAACTCGATCATGCAGAGCGGCGGCATCGAAAGGGAGCTTACAGGCGACCTCCCATTTCCTGGAACGTTAATCGGAAGGAACGACATGGCGGCTTCCAATGAAGCTGAACAGAAGTTCGATCGGGTCAAGGCCCAGCTGAAGGCGCGTCTGGGAACCGAGGTCTATTCGAGCTGGTTCGGGCGCATGAAGGTCGCTGAATCCTCCAAGGGCATTGTTCGCATCTCGGTGCCAACCGCATTCCTGCGTTCATGGATCAACGGCCACTATCTCGATCTCATCACCGAGTTGTGGAAGCACGAGGATCCGGAGATCCTCAAGATCGAGATCGTCGTTCGTACCGCCACACGCCAGGGCCGCAACAGCGTCGAGCCAGAAGTGGCCCCGGCGCGCAAGATGACCAGGCAGACGCAAACTGCGCTCTCTGCCGGCACGGCGAGCCCCAGCAGGGTCGAACGGATCCCGGCACCCCGCCCGGGGATGCCGGCAGAAACCGAGTTCCGGCACAATGTTCTCGGTTCGCCACTCGATCCACGCTACACTTTCACCTCCTTCATCGAAGGACCATCGAACCGAGTGGCTTTTGCCGCCGCCAAGGCGGTCGCGGAATCGCAGTCGAGCGCGGTGCGTTTCAATCCGCTCTTTCTTCATGCGACGGTCGGGCTGGGCAAAACGCATCTGTTGCAGGCCATCGCCGCAGAATCGCTGAAGCAGAATCCGAAATCGCGGGTCGTCTATCTGACGGCTGAGTATTTCATGTGGCGGTTCGCCACCGCGATCCGCGACAACAACGCACTGACGCTGAAAGAACAGCTGCGCGACATCGACCTCCTCATCATCGACGACATGCAGTTCCTGCAGGGCAAGTCGATCCAGCACGAATTCTGCCATTTGATCAACATGCTGCTCGACAGCGCCAAGCAAGTGGTGGTCGCTGCCGACCGGCCGCCGTCGGAATTGGAGTCGCTGGAGCCACGCGTCCGCTCGCGCCTCAATGGCGGCGTCGCGTTGGAAATGTCAGCCCCGGATTTCGCCATGCGCATCGGTATGCTCAAGCTCAGGCTGGCCACCGCCAAGCTCGACGATGCGTCGCTCGATATTTCCGAAGAGATCCTCAACCACGTCGCCCGCACGGTGACCGGCAGCGGGCGCGAGCTCGAAGGTGCCTTCAACCAGCTTTTGTTTCGCCAATCCTTCGAACCGCAGATCACCATCGACCGCATCGACGAGATCCTCGGCCACATCTATCGTTCGGGCGAACCCAAGCGGGTGCGTATCGAGGACATCCAGCGCATCGTCGCGCGCCACTACAACGTGTCGAAGACCGAACTTCTGTCCAACCGGCGCACACGCACCATCGTCAAGCCACGGCAGGTCGCCATGTATCTGTCGAAGGTGATGACGCCGCGTTCGCTGCCGGAGATCGGGCGACGGTTCGGCGGCCGTGACCATACGACCGTGCTGCATGCGGTGCGCAAGATCGAGGATCTTTCCGGTGCCGACAACACACTGGCACAGGAACTCGAATTGCTGAGAAGGCTGATCAACGACCAGGCCTGACGGCCCGAAAAACGCCGGCTCGCGGACTTCGGCCTTTTTATCCCCAGAAAGCCCGTGCAGCCGGTCCGAACCGGTGGCGCGGACTTGCGTTTGCCGGGTTTTTCCTGTCAGTTTACGCAGATTCTGAGCCTGTTCAGACCTTTCGCGGGGCGCCGCTTGCCGGAGACCCGTTCATTCATTCAAGCGAGCCTGTTTCGTCATGCGTGTTATCCTGGAACGGTCAAATCTCCTGAAGTCGCTCAACCATGTTCACCGCGTGGTCGAGCGGCGCAACACCATTCCGATCCTGTCGAACGTGCTGCTCAGCGCTGAGGGGGCCAGCCTTGAAATGAAGGCGACCGACCTCGACCTGGAGGTGACCGAAGCAACGCCGGCAAAGGTCGAACGTGGCGGGGCGACGACGGTCCCGGCGCATCTGCTCTACGACATCGTGCGCAAGCTTGCCGACGGCGCGGAGGTGGCGCTGAAGACCGACGAAGACGGCAACGCCATGACGGTGACGTCGGGGCGCTCGAGCTTCCGCCTGCAATGCCTGCCGCAGTCCGACTTTCCCGAGCTTTCAGCCGGGTCGTTCTCGCATATTTTCCGGCTCGATTCCGTCGGACTAAAGGGCCTCATCGAAAAGACCCAGTTTGCCATCTCGACCGAGGAGACGCGCTATTATCTGAACGGCATTTATCTGCACACGCACGAGGCCGGCGGCAAGCTGAAGCTGCGCTCGGTCGCGACCGACGGCCACCGGCTGGCGCGCGCCGAGATCGATGCGCCGGCAGGCTCTGAGGGTATGCCTGGCGTCATCATCCCGCGAAAGACGGTCAGCGAGCTGCAAAAGCTGGTCGACGATCCCGATGTTGCAGTGACCACCGAATTGTCGGACACCAAGATCCGTTTCACCATCGGCAGCGTCATCTTGACCTCCAAGCTGATCGACGGCACTTTCCCGGACTACCAGCGCGTCATTCCAACCGGCAACGACAAGAAGCTGATTATCGATCGTCAGAGTTTCGCCGCTGCCGTCGATCGCGTTTCGACCATTTCGTCCGAACGCGGCCGGGCGGTGAAGCTTTCGATCGCCGAGGGGCAGGTCACGCTTGCGGTCAACAACCCGGATTCGGGCAGTGCCACCGAGGAACTGGCGGC
The DNA here is from genome assembly GCF_005063415.1 of Mesorhizobium sp. GTDB lineage: Bacteria > Pseudomonadota > Alphaproteobacteria > Rhizobiales > Rhizobiaceae > Mesorhizobium. The sequence continues at coordinate 53,029 of NZ_SUEG01000006.1, read as the reverse complement.
CGACTATTCGTCCGATCCGATCGAAATCGGCTTCAACGCCAAATACCTGCTCGACGTTGCCGCGCAACTGACCGGCACGGAGGCGAAGTTCATGCTGGCGGATGCCGGTTCCCCGACACTGATCCACGACATGGCCGACGAGACCGCGCTCTACGTGCTGATGCCGATGCGGGTGTAGGGCCCGAACGGGCCATTTTGCTGTCGTGACCAGATCTGCAAAACCGCAGCAGACCTACATAAGTAAGCTTACACTTACGAATTTCCGCAATTATGCAGCGTTGGCAATCGACCTTGATCCCGGCGCTGTGGTTTTCTCCGGCGACAATGGCGCCGGCAAGACCAATCTGCTTGAAGCGATCTCGCTGCTCACGCCAGGCCGCGGCCTGCGCCGCGCACCCTATGCCGAGGTGGCGCGCGAAGGCGGCGACGGTGGCTTTGCGCTGCATGCCCGGCTTGACGGGCCGGAAGGCCAGGTTGAGATCGGTACCGGGATACCGGGCAGCGACGGCGAAGGCGGCAGGCGGGTGCGGATCAACGGCGCAGCCGCGCGCTCAGCCGAAGACATGCTGGAATGGCTGCGCGTGGTCTGGCTGACACCGGCCATGGACGGCCTGTTCCCCGGGCCGGCGGCCGATCGTCGGCGCTTCCTCGACCGGCTGGTGCTGGCGATCGATCCCGGCCACGG
>NZ_SUEG01000006.1:10118-52334 GCF_005063415.1 Mesorhizobium sp. | reverse complement strand
GGTGCGCCTGCTCGCCGCCATGATCGACCGTCTGCCCGGCGACGGACCGTTTCCGCAAGCCGATATCGGCATCTCGGGCGAACTGGAAGGCGAAATCGGTATGTTGCCGGCCGTCGACGTCGAGGAACGGTTCCGTCGGGCGCTTGCCCAGGGGCGCGACCGCGACCGCACCGCCGGACGCACGCTCGACGGCCCGCACCGTTCCGACCTCGTGGTGCGCCACCGGCCCAAGGCGATGCCGGCCGAGCTCTGTTCGACCGGCGAGCAGAAGGCGCTGCTGGTCGGCATTGTCTTGTCGCATGCGCGGCTAACCGGCGAGATGTCGGGCATGACGCCGATCCTGCTGCTCGACGAGATTGCTGCCCATCTCGACGGCGGTCGACGGGCGGCCTTGTTCTCGATCCTGGAGGAACTGAACTGCCAGGCTTTCATGACCGGGACCGATGCCGCGTTGTTTGACAGCCTCAAGGGACGCGCGCAATTCCTGACCGTCGATCACGGCACGGTCAGGCCGACCACTTGAACTTGGTTCATGGCGCATTTCTGCGCGGCATGCATTGATACCTGACAAGCTTTTTCCTCCGCTATATGGTCCGGCGATGATTACAGCCGCCCTCACCGATGAAGAGCTCGAACGCTACGCCCGCCACATCGTGCTGCCCGAGATCGGCGGCGCCGGCCAGCAGCGGCTGAAGCGGGCACGGGTGCTGGTCATCGGCGCCGGCGGATTGGGAGCGCCGGTGCTCGAATATCTCGCCGCCGCAGGGATTGGCACCCTCGGTATCGTCGACGACGACATCGTTTCGCTTTCCAACCTGCAACGACAAGTGATCCACGCCACGGGCGATGTCGGCATGGCGAAAACCGACAGCGCCAGAGCGGCGATCATCCGCATCAATCCAAACGTCGTCGTGGAAGAGCACAATTTCAGGCTGACCGTGGACAACGCCCCTACCCTCATTGCCCGTTATCACATCGTCGTTGACGGCTCCGACAATTTCGAGACGCGCTACGCGGTGGCCGACGCCTGCGCCGCCGAGGGCCGGCCGCTCGTGCATGCCGCCGTTGGCCGCTTCGACGGCTCGGTCACCGTGCTGAAGCCGTTCGAAACCGGCCCGGACGGCACGTTGAACCCAAGCTACCGCGATCTCTTTCCCGAGGCGCCGCCGCCGGGACTGGTGCCGTCCTGCGCGGTGGCCGGCATTGTCGGCGCGCTGACCGGGGTCATCGGCACGTTGCAAGCCATGGAAGCGATCAAGCTGATCACCGGGATTGGCGAGCCGCTGGTCGGACGACTGCTGCTCTACGATGCGCTGGCGGCACGCTTCGACACGATCCGCTACAAGCGAACCAACCGGTGAGCCTGCCTGCCGACGTTTCCATCGTGCAGCTTGCGGCCGATTTCGACCGTTGGGACGAGGTCTTGGCACTTGTCCTGCGCGCCTTCGCTTTCATGGACGGGATTATTGACCCGCCGTCCTCGGCCCATCGGCTCACCGTCGAAAATCTCAGGGCTAAAGCGATGGAGGAGACAGCATTCCTGGCGCTGAAGCAAAGTGAGATCGTCGGTTGCGTCTTGTTCCTGAAGCGCGCAGACGACCTCTATATTGGAAAGCTCGCGGTCGAGCCGGCTCTTCAGGGACAAGGCATTGGAAAACGGCTGATGCAGGCCGTCGAAGATCTTGCCCGTAGCCACAACAGGACCGCCATCGAGCTCCAGACCCGGATCGAGCTGATCGGAAATCACGCAGCCTTTGCCCGCCTCGGTTTTCGTGAAACCGTACAGACAGCGCACAAGGGCTACGACCGGCCGACCTCAATCACCATGCGCAAGGTGCTTTCGTAAGCCAACATTATCCAAAGACGAACGCGTGGTTGTCGCGGCAAGACCATGCCGGCATAATGGCAGGTCACGCCCGCAGCGGCAGCACGCGGTCGGGCGGGCGATGACCGTCAAAGAAGGCGCGGATGTTGATGATCACCTTCTCGCCCATGTCGATACGGCCTTCGAGCGTCGCCGAACCCATATGCGGCAACAGCACGACCTTGCCTTTGTGGGCGAGCTTCAGCAGCTTGCTGTTCAGCGCCGGCTCGTGCTCGTAGACGTCTAGGCCGGCGCCGGCGATCTTGCCGTCATGGATGAGCTTGACTAGCGATTCCTCATCGATGATATCACCGCGCGCGGTGTTGACTATGTAAGCTGACGGTTGCAGAAGCGCCAGCCGCCGTGCCGACAGCAGATGAAAAGTTGCCGGTGTCGATGGGCAATTGACCGAGATAATGTCCATGCGGGCGAGCATCTGGTCGAGGCTTTCCCAATACGTCGCTTCCAACTCGTCTTCGATTGCCGGCAGCACGCGGTGGCGGTTGTGGTAGTGGATCGAGAGGCCAAAGGCCTTGGCGCGCCTGGCGACGGCGGTGCCGATGCGACCCATGCCGACAATGCCGAGCCGTTTGCCCCAGATGCGCCGGCCGAGCATCCAGGTCGGCGACCAGCCCGCCCATTTCTTGTCGCCGGTCAGCACGTTGGCGCCTTCGGCCAGCCGCCGCGGCACGGCCAGCATCAGCGCCATGGTCATGTCGGCCGTATCTTCGGTCAACACGTTCGGCGTGTTGGTGACGGTGATGCCTTTCTTGGCCGCTGCCGCAACGTCGATCTTGTCGACGCCATTGCCGAAATTGGCGATCAGCTTGAGGTTGTCGCCGGCCTGGGCAATCAGCGCCGCGTCGATATTGTCGGTCACGGTCGGCACCAGCACGTCGGCCTCCTTGACCGCCGCCACCAGTTCCGGCTGCGTCATCGGCCTGTCCTCGACATTCAAGCGGGCGTCGAACAACTCGCGCATGCGGGTCTCGACTGGGTCGGGCAACTTGCGCGTGATGACGACGAGGGGCTTCTTTTTGCCTACCATTGTTTCCTCGAACCCGATCTCGTTGAGACCTCTTTAACCAAGAACGGCGAAACTGAGAACCGATCGCGGTACCGGTCATCCATGTAACAAGCGGTTCCGCCGAAGACAAAGAAAAAGGGGCGAAGGCCGATGGGCCGGCGCCGAAAGGAACGAAAGTGTCTGGTTTCGCGTCGCTCCGCCTGACCCTCAGTGCAGCATTCCTCGGCGCTCTCATCCATAGCCCACTGGTGATGGCACAAAGTGCCGCGGCACCCGCCCAGAGCGTCACGCTCGGACCAAGCGGCTTGCCGCTGCCGCGCTTCGTCAGTCTGAAATCCGGCCGCGTCAACTCGCGCGTCGGGCCGGGCGTCAATTATTCCGTCGACTGGATGTATATGAAGCCAGGCCTGCCGATGGAGATCATCCAGGAGTTCGATACGTGGCGTCGCGTGCGCGATGCGGACGGCTCGGAAGGCTGGATCAATCAGTCGCTGCTGTCGGGCCGCCGCACGGCGATCGTCGCGCCCTGGCAGCGCGGCAAGGACGCCCGCGTCAACCTCCTCGACGACCCGGCAAAAGATGCAGGCGTCATCGCGATCCTCGAACCGGGGGTGATGGGCACAATCAAGTCCTGCGATGGCCAATGGTGCGAAATGACCTTCGACGGCCATACCGGCTGGCTCGCCCAGTCGCTCGTCTGGGGTGCCTATCCCGGCGAAAAGGTCAAGAACTGACGTTTCCGAACCGGAGGTCGGGCCAGCGCTGTAAGCACCGGATCCGGCATTTTGTTTCGCTGATCTTCGGTTCGGGGATGGTTTAGCGGCCGATCCGGCCGAGATGGGTATCCTGGAAACTGCTCGACAGCTTCAAGCCATAGCCCAGAGCGCGGTCGATAGCGATGTGGGCGATCCAGATCAGCGCAACAGCTATCGCCATTGCATTGTCAAAGACGCTGCCGACAAGCGCCAGCAGAACGGGCAAGATCAGTATGTGCAAGGCGTTGTAGGCGACGGCCCCGACGCGCGGCCCTGCCATGTAACCCAGCATCGACAGGTCGGGCGCCAGAATGAGCACGGCAAATAGCCACCAGGAAACACCGGCGATTGCATAGAAGACAAGACCCGCCACCGCGACGGCGACCCATTCGAGCCGGAGCGTCAAATCCAGGAATTTCATAAGGCGCCAGTCAGTCGCAGCGTTTCGGACGCAGTCTCACCACGATATCGACATTGGCGATCTCCATGCCTTCCGGCGGTTCCGGCAGGTTGGAAACCGTCACCGGGCCGCTGTCGATATCGAAGATCCTGTTTTCGCCCTCGATGTAGAAATGATGGTGATCGGAGGTGTTGGTGTCGAAATAGGTCTTCGATCCCTCGACGGCGAGGATGCGCAAAAGGCCAGCCTGGGTGAACTGGTGCAGAGCATTGTAGACGGTGGCCAGAGACACCGGCACGCCGGCGGCAAGCGCCTCCTCGTGCAGTTCCTCGGCCGAAAGATGGCGGTCGCCCTTGGCGAAAAGCAGATCGGCCAGCGCGATGCGCTGGCGTGTCGGCCTCAGACCGGCCTCGCGAACCCGCTTGTCCACAGCGACATTATCCTTCCGGCAACCCAGATCCATCTATCCGTCGCGCTCACAGTTCCACCTCAGACACGTCCAAAATGGCAGAAATTGAGCATCTGCCGAAACTGGACGTGTCCTGACATATATTCTGTCGGCCGAATGCGATCAATAGCGCGCATTGACCCGGGCAGACGGGCAGGTTAAGCGCAAACGCCGGTTTCCGGCCTGAAACAGATTGTGTTAGGAAACCACCGACAAGGGCGCCTATCGCCCGGGACGATCACGGGGACGAGATTGATGGCGGGTTCGAAGTCCAGTTACGGTTACGAGGAATTGCTTGCCTGCGCCCGCGGCGAGCTGTTCGGACCGGGAAATGCGCAGCTGCCCTATCCGCCGATGCTGATGTTCGACCGCATCACCGAAATCAGCGAAACTGGCGGTGCGTTCGACAAGGGTTTCATCCGCGCGGAATTCGATATCAGGCCGGATTTGTGGTTCTTCGCCTGCCATTTTATCGGCAATCCGATCATGCCGGGATGCCTGGGCCTGGACGCCATGTGGCAGTTGACGGGGTTCTATCTTGGATGGCTCGGCGAACCCGGCAAGGGGATGGCGCTGTCGACCGGTGAGGTGAGATTCAAAGGCATGGTCACGCCTTCGGTCAAGAAGGTGGAGTACGGCGTCGACTTCAAGCGAGTGATGCGCGGTCGGCTTGTGCTTGGTATCGCCGATGGTTGGCTGAAGGCAGATGGCGAGCCCATATATGCGGCAACGGATCTGAAGGTCGGTCTGTCCAAGCAATCGGCCGCCGTCTGAACGAAGACCCTACAGTACGACGTCTTGGACGTCTGATGGACGCTGTAGCACTTTAATTTTGCGCATGGTTCCGTTCCGGAAATTGATTTCAGGTTCGGGGTCCGCGCTGGAAGGAGTTGCGAATGAGACGGGTCGTAGTCACAGGTCTCGGCATCGTGTCGTCGATCGGTAACAATGCCAACGAGGTGCAGACCTCGCTGCACGATGCCAGGTCCGGCATCAGTTTCTCCGACTCTTTCGCCGAGCATGGCTTCCGTTGCCGGGTGTGGGGCGCGCCGACGCTGGATCCATCGGGCATGATCGACCGTCGCGCCATGCGCTTCCTGTCGCAGGGTGCTGCCTGGAACCATGTCGCAATGGACCAGGCGATCGCAGACGCCGGCCTCGACGAGACCGACATCACCAACGAGCGCACCGGCATCGTGATGGGCTCCGGCGGACCGTCGACCCGTGCAATCGTCGAGGCGGCCGAGACCACGATCAAAAACGGCAGCCCCAAGCGGATCGGGCCATTCGCGGTGCCAAAAGCGATGTCGTCGACCGCTTCGGCGACGCTTGCCACCTGGTTCAAGATCCACGGCGTCAACTACTCCATCTCATCGGCCTGCTCAACGTCTGCGCATTGCATCGGCAATGGCTACGAGTTGATCCAGTGGGGCAAGCAGGACATCGTCTTCGCCGGCGGCCATGAGGACCTCGACTGGACGATGTCGGACCTGTTCGACGCCATGGGCGCCATGTCGTCCAAGTTCAATGACAGGGCATCGGTCGCCTCCCGCGCCTACGACGTCGATCGCGACGGTTTCGTCATTGCCGGCGGCGCCGGCGTGCTGATTCTTGAAGAACTCGAGCATGCCAAGGCACGCGGCGCCAAGATCTATGCTGAGATCGTCGGCTATGGCGCGACCTCGGACGGCTACGACATGGTGGCGCCGTCGGGCGAAGGCGCAGCGCGCTGCATGAAGCAGGCGCTCGCAACGGTGTCCTCGCCGGTCGACTACATCAATACGCACGGCACTTCGACGCCGGTCGGCGACTCCAAGGAAATGGGCGCCATCCGCGAGGTGTTCGGCGAGAAGATGCCTTTCATCACGTCGACCAAATCGCTGACCGGCCATTCGCTGGGTGCGGCCGGCGTGCAGGAATCGATCTACTCGATCCTGATGATGCAAGGCGGCTTCATCGGCGAGAGCGCCCACATTGACAACCTCGATCCGGAATTCGAAGGCATGCCGATCGTGCGCAAGCGCATCGACGAAGCCAGGATCGACACCGTTTTGTCCAATTCGTTCGGTTTCGGTGGCACCAACGCTACGCTGATTTTCCAGCGCTATTCCGCATAAGGATTTGCCGACCATGGACGGATTGATGAAGGGCAAGCGCGGGCTTGTCATGGGTGTCGCCAACGATCATTCGATCGCCTGGGGTATCGCCCGCAAACTGTCCGAACATGGCGCGGAACTCGCCTTCACCTATCAGGGTGAGGCCTTCGGGCGCCGGGTCAGGCCTCTCGCCGAGAGACTGGGCGCATCGCTGGTCGTGCCTTGCGACGTAGAGGACAGCGCATCGGTTGCTGCCACCTTCGAGACCCTTGGCAAGGCGTGGGGCGGGCTGGACTTCGTCGTCCATGCCATCGGCTTTTCTGACAAGAACGAGCTGAAAGGCCTCTACGCCGACACCAGCCGCGACAACTTCATCCGCACCATGGTGATCTCCTGCTACTCCTTCACCGAGGTCGCCCGTCACGCCGCCACGTTGATGAAGGATAGCGGTTCGATGATCACGCTGACCTATGCCGGTTCGGTCCGCGTCATGCCGAATTACAACGTTATGGGCGTCGCCAAGGCCGGGCTGGAGGCCAGCGTCCGCTATCTAGCCAACGACTACGGCCCGCGCGGCATCAGGGTGAACGGCATATCGGCGGGACCGGTACGGACGCTTGCGGGCGCCGGGATTTCCGACGCACGCCACATGTTCTCCTACCAGCAGCGTAACTCGCCGCTACGCCGTACAGTGACGATCGACGAAGTTGGCGGCTCCGCGCTCTATTTGCTGTCCGATCTGTCCTCCGGCGTCACCGGCGAAATCCACTATGTCGATTCCGGCTATCACATCGTGTCCATGCCGACGCTTGACGAGTTGAAGCAGACCGACGGCGGGCGGGAATAGCGCAAGCGACGTCGCCGGCTTGCCCCGCAGCGTTTCAGCGTCGCGCCGAGAAGACCTTGAACATGCCGTCGCGGGCGAGCTCCGCATGGCTGGAGAAGGCGGCCGCCAGCACCGGTTCGTAGGGAAGCTGACGGTTCGCCACCATGAACAGCCGGCCGCCCGGCTTCAGCGCTTTGCCTGCCGCGCGGATCATGCCGGCACCGATCTCCGGCTCAGTCGCCCGGCTGCGGTGAAAGGGCGGGTTCATGACGACCACATCGTAGCGGCGCTCGACCGGCTCGCTCAAAAGATCTATCCAGAAGAAACGTGGCTCCACGCCTGTGTTGCCGACATTGGCCTTCGCCGCCTCCAGCGCTTCGAAATCCGCTTCGTAAAGGTCAAGCGCCGATATGCCGGGTGAGCGGGCGGCGACTTCGGCGGCGACATAGCCCCAACCGGCACAGAAATCCGCAACGCTGCCACGCAGATCGTTGGGCAGATTTTCGACCAGCAGCTTCGATCCCGCATCGATCTTGTCGAACGAAAACATGCCTGGGGCCGTGCGGAAGCGGTCCTCGACCACCAAGTCCGGATTGGCGGCGCGAAGCGTTGCCGCGGCAACGGTATCGGCCGGCCGGCGAAACCAGAAGGCAATGCCGTGATGCTTCGGCAGGTGGCCTTCGAGCGGCACAAGGGCGCCGACATGCTTGCGCAGGCTGGCGATACCATCGTCCTTGCCGCCGGCAACGGCGATCAACCCGCCTGGTGCTACGCGTTTGACCGCTTCGGCAACGCGCAACTCGTTTTGGCCGCGATGGCGGCCGGCGAGCACAAATGCCGCGTCGAAAGCCTCGCCTTCGACCTGCGGCGTGACCGTGAAGCCGGATGCCTGCAAGGCGCGAAAATGCGGCCTGAAGCCTTGGATGAGATGAAGCTTGGCATCAAACCCTTCGGGCAAGCGAAAGCCGGGCTCGGCGCCGAGAAAGAGTATGCGTTCATCCTTTCGTGGCAGGGAAACAGCCCCGGCCGAGAATGGATGGAAAAGCGTCTTCAGCGGCTCGGCGGACATTCACCACTCTTGAACTGCAAGGCTGTTGTTGAAACGCAAACGGGCGCGACCTTCCGGCGCGCCCGCTTCGATTGCAGTTAGATCAGCTTAGGCGGCGTTCTCTTCGCCTTCGCTCTTCTTGTCGCGGACGATTTCCTTGCCGGTGGCCTGGTCGACAACCTTCATCGACAGGCGGACCTTGCCGCGCTCGTCGAAGCCCATCAGCTTGACCCAGACCTTGTCGCCTTCCTTGACCACATCGGAAGTCTTGGCGACGCGGTCATTGGCGAGCTGCGAGATGTGGACGAGGCCGTCACGCGGACCGAAGAAATTGACGAAAGCGCCGAAGTCGGCGGTCTTGACGACCGTGCCTTCGTAGATTTCGCCGACTTCCGGCTCGGCGACGATGGTGTGTATCCACTTCTTCGCCGCCTCGATCTCCTTGGCATTGGCCGAAGCGATCTTGACCGTGCCGTCGTCCTCGATGTTGATCTTGGCGCCGGTCTTTTCGACGATCTCGCGGATGACCTTGCCGCCCGAGCCGATCACGTCGCGGATCTTGTCGGTCGGGATGTGCATGACCTCGATGCGCGGCGCGAACTCGCCGAGCTCGGCACGCGCGCCGGACAGCGCGTGGGCCATTTCGCCGAGAATGTGCTGACGGCCATCCTTGGCCTGGTCGAGGGCGATCTTCATGATCTCCTCAGTGATGCCCTCGATCTTGATGTCCATCTGCAGCGAGGTGATGCCATAGGCGGTGCCGGCAACCTTGAAGTCCATGTCACCGAGGTGGTCCTCGTCGCCAAGGATGTCGGAGAGCACGGCGAAGCGCTCGCCTTCCTTGATCAGGCCCATCGCAATGCCGGCGACCGGCTTGGCCAGCGGCACGCCCGCGTCCATCAGAGCCAGCGAGGTGCCGCAGACGGTAGCCATCGACGACGAGCCGTTGGACTCGGTGATCTCCGAAACGACGCGCAACGTATAGGGGAACTGGTCGGCGGTCGGCAGCATCGGCCGGATGGCGCGCCAGGCGAGCTTGCCGTGGCCGATTTCGCGGCGGCCCGGCGAACCCATGCGGCCGGTTTCACCGACCGAATAGGGAGGGAAGTTGTAGTGCAGGAGGAACTTCTCCTTGTACATGCCGGTCAGCGAATCGACATACTGCTCGTCCTCGCCGGTGCCGAGCGTGGCGACGACCAGCGCCTGGGTCTCGCCACGGGTGAATAGCGCCGAGCCGTGCGTGCGCGGCAGGACGCCGACTTCCGAGACGATCTTGCGGACCGTCTTCAGGTCGCGGCCGTCGATGCGCGAGCCGGTATCGAGGATGTTCCAGCGCACGACCTTGGCCTGGAGTTCCTTGAACACGGTGCCGATCTGTTCGGACGTGTATTTGGCCTCTTCGCCTTCTGCCGGCGCGAACGCGGCCTTGACCTTCGCCTTGACTGCGTCGACGGCGGCATAGCGCTTCTGCTTGTCGGTGATCTTGTAGGCGTCGCGAAGCTCGCCTTCGACGATCTTCAGCATCTCGGCTTCAAGTGCGGAATAGTCCGGCGCGGTGAAGTCGCGCGGGTCCTTGGCCGCGACTTCAGCCAGCTTGATGATCGCGTCGATCACCGGCTGGAAGCCCCTGTGGCCGAACATGACGGCGCCGAGCATCAGATCCTCGCCGAGTTCCTTGGCTTCGGACTCGACCATCAGCACGGCGTCGGCGGTGCCGGCAACGACCAGGTCGAGCTTCGATTCCTGCATCTCGTCGACATGCGGGTTGAGCACGTATTCGCCGTTGATGTAGCCGACGCGGGCGCCGCCAACCGGGCCCATGAACGGCACGCCGGACAAGGTAAGGGCGGCGGAGGTGGCGACGATCGACAGGATGTCCGGGTCATTTTCGAGATCGTGCTGGACGACGGTGACGACGATCTGGGTGTCGTTCTTGTAGCCTTCGGCGAAGAGCGGGCGGATCGGGCGGTCGATCAGGCGGGAAACGAGCGTTTCCTTCTCGCTCGGACGGCCTTCACGCTTGAAATAGCCACCCGGGATTTTGCCGGCGGCGTAAGTCTTTTCCTGGTAGTTGACCGTCAGCGGAAAGAAATCGAGGCCGGGCTTCGGCTCTTTCATCGAGACGACGGTGGCGAGAACCTTGGTTTCGCCATAGGTGGCCAGCACCGCGCCGTCAGCCTGACGTGCGATCTTGCCGGTTTCGAGAATGAGCGGACGGCCGCCCCATTCGATTTCCACTTTGTGGTAATTGAACATGTCTTGTCCTTCGTATGCGGAAAGGGCCGCGCCGTTTCAGCGTGCGCGGATGCCCCTTTCCCTTGGCTTCCTTTCTCGGGCAGCCACGGGCAAGACAACGGGAAGCTCGGCTATTCGGCGCGGTGCCGCACGAGCGTCCTGCAATCCTGCCCCATGACCGTCCATGGGCGGTTTCGAGTGGCCCTCTGCTGTTTCGAAACCGGGTTGGCCAATCGATCCGACTGGCCTTGCGCGTGAACCCGAAAACCAGGTTTTCGGAAAGTACCCTGCGCAAAACTAAACTTCAGAGCGTCCTTTGCGCATCCAAACCGATGCGCGGCGCTCTACTTCCTTCATTGGAGCCTTGGATGACCCGATGCTCCAATGCGCGACCGGCGGGCTCTCGAAAGAACCCGCCGGTCAATTCGTCAACGGCGCAGACCGAGCTTCTCGATCAGCGTCTGATAGCGCGCGTCGTCCTTGCGCTTGAGATAATCAAGCAGGCTGCGGCGCTGGGAAACGAGAGCGAGCAGACCACGGCGGGAATGGTTATCCTTCTTGTGGTCCTTGAAATGGTCGGTCAGGTTCTTGATGCGCTCGGAAAGGATGGCCACCTGGACTTCCGGAGACCCGGTATCGCCCTTGGCGGTTGCGAATTCACCCATCAATTCCTTCTTGCGTTCGGCAGTAATCGACATCGTGTTTTTCCTTGTCTGTTTGAGGAAACGGGACGCCCTCAGCCGGGATGTCGTCCAGCAGGGGCCGGTGCAAGCAACGCGTCAAAGCGCGAAGCTGCGGCGCATATAGTGCAATTCCGACAAAAAGGCCAGCCCAATTCACAAGCCGGCTTTTTGCTGCATAAACGGGCACTTCCGGTCGGTCAGAGCCATTTCTTCCATTTGAAGTACGCGTAGAGCCCGACCGCAACGAGCAGCATGAAGACGAGCGACAGGGGATAGCCGTAATAGGCCTTCAGCTCCGGCATATTCCAGGGCGAGGTGTCGGGGTCGAAATTCATACCCCACACGCCGACGAGAAATGTGAGCGGCAGGAAGATCACCGAGACGATCGTCAGATAACTGATGACGTCGTTCGTGCGCGCCTGGCTGAGCGACAAGTGCATCTCGATCAGGCCGGTCAGCATATCGCGCTGCGTTTCGACCAGTTCGATCAATCGCAGCGAATGATCCAGCGTGTCGTTCAGGAATAATTTGGTTTCGGCCTTCACATAAGAGACGTCGTTGCGGATCATGGTCGCCAGCGCGTCGCGCATCGGCCAAAGCACGCCCTTCAGCACATTGGCGTCGCGCCGCAATTCGTGAAGCTGCCGCATCTGGTGCTTGTGCGCCTGGTTCAGCATCTGGTCCTCGATGCTGTCGACCAATTCCCCGGCAGCCTCGATCGGCGGGAAATAGCTGTCGACGATGGCGTCGATCAAAGCATAGGCGAGATAGTCGGCGCCGCGCGAGCGCAAGCGGTTGGGCACCGAGCTTGCGATCCGCTTGCGCACGGGATCGAACGGGTCGCCTTCGCGCTCCTGGAAGGTGACGACGAAGTTCTTGCCGAAGAAGACGGTGATCTGTTCGTAACGATGCGCGGTGACATCGTCGATCATCCTGACGACGACAAAGGCATGGTCCTCGAAGAAATCCACCTTGGGCCGCTGACCGGTGTTGACGACATCTTCCAGCGCCAGCGGATGCAGGTTGAATATCCGGCCGATCTCCTCGATCAGCTGGATGTTGGCGAGGCCTGTGCAGTCGAGCCAGATGACCGGCCAATTGTGGCAATGGGTGTTGACGTCGTCGATGCTGGCATTGTCGATCGTCTTGAACTTCTCGGGCGAGATCAACGTCAGCCTGAGCTCGGAGCGGCGTGCCGCCGGGTCGGCGATCAGCGTGCCGGGCGAAGCCCCGACCGGCGGCCGCCGTGTGTTAAGCACCGCCCGCTTCTTGCCCGTCTCAGCCTTTGCCATGTGCCCCCTCGAATGCAGCGTCGGATGGCACTACGCCGCCGCGCATCCCTTCGGACGGCAAACGACGCCGTAGCCCTGTTGACTTAGCGCATGATCCTTTCCCAAAATAGAATCCGGTTTGGAGATCATGCGCCGAGAGACAGCTGTTACCCGATAAAGACCCGCTTTGGCTTGAACATGCCTTGCTCGATGGCGCCGATGGCGACCAGCTTGCCACGCGCGGTGGCGCAGGCCTCTTCAGCTTCCACCGGCGCGTCGCGGCCGCGAATGATGACCGGATTGCCGAGGCGGATTTTGGTTGCCGCATCGTCGCTGATCGCAACCTGCGGCAAGCATTCGAGCGCCGCCGCGGTGTCGACCAGAAGTGCATCGATGGCACCGAAGTCGATCGGCGCGTCCGCTGCTTGCGAACCTTCCTCGCTCCGTTCGCCGAAGCGGGCGGCTTCCAACTCGGCCAGGGTGACGAAATCTTCCTGCGTAAACGGCTCGACCTCGACCCGCCGCAGCTCGGCGATGTGACCAAAACAGCCAAGGTCGCGGCCCATGTCGCGGGCCAGCGAGCGGACATAGGTGCCCTTGCCGCATTCGACCTCGAAAATGGTGCGATCTGCCATGTGCTCGACCAGGTCGAGCCGGCCGATCTCAACCTCGCGTGCCGGAATGTCGACCGTCTCGCCATCGCGGGCAAGGTCATAGGCGCGCTCGCCGGCGATCTTGATCGCCGAAAATTGCGGCGGCGTCTGCATGATGACGCCGGTATATTTCGAAAGCAGCGCCCGTACGTCGGCTTCCGCCGGACGGCGATCCGAGTTTTTGGTCGCCGGGCCTTCGAGGTCGTCGGTCGAACGCTCCTCGCCCCAGGCAACCGTGAAGCGGTAGACCTTGGCGCCGTCCTGGACGTAAGGCACGGTCTTGGTTGCCTCGCCAAGCGCGATCGGCAGCATGCCGGACGCGAGCGGGTCGAGCGTGCCGGCATGGCCGGCCTTTTCCGCCTGGAACAGCCATTTGATCTTGGAGACGGCTTCGGTCGAGCCCATGCCGACCGGCTTATCCAGTACCAGCCAGCCCGAGATCGGCCGGCCCTTCTTCTTGCCGCGACGCGCCACTATTCGCTGTCCTTCCGGTCGTCTTTGTCTTTGTCGTCGGCGCTGAGATCGCGCGCCACTTCGGGCGAGTGCAGCAATTCGTTGATCTTCTGGAAATTGTCGTAGCTGGTGTCGAGCCGGAAGCGGAATTCCGGCATGTACTTCATCTGCCGCAGCGCGCCGGAAACGCGGCCGCGAACAAACTTCGCATGCTTGTTGAGCGCTTCGACCACCGCACCGGCATCCTTGGCGCCGAGCGGCGAGACGAAGGCGGTGGCGATCTTCAGATCGGGCGACATGCGCACTTCGGAGACCGAGACCACTGTGTTCTCGATCAGCGGATCGAGGATCTCGCCGCGCTGCAAGGTTTCAGATAGCGCATGGCGCACCTGCTCGCCGACGCGCAGCATGCGCTGGGATGGGCCTGACGGGGTTGAACGGGGCATTTTTCTCTATCCTGAAATCGTGAAGCGCGGGATCGGACCGCACCACATGTCTCATATGGTTTGGGCGGCGGTCTTTCGACCACCGCCCGGTCTCGATGGATGCCCGAACTCGAACGCTCGAGATCAGAGCGTCCTGGTCACCATCTCGACGCGGAAGCACTCGATGACGTCACCGACGCGCATGTCCTCGTAGTTCTGGAAGGCCATGCCGCATTCCTGGCCGCCCGGAACTTCCGAAACCTCGTCCTTGAAGCGCTTCAGGGTCTTCAGCGTGCCTTCGTGGATGACGACGTTGTCGCGGATCAGGCGGACGCCCGCACCACGTTCGACCTTGCCTTCGGTGACACGGCAGCCGGCGATCTTGCCGACCTTGGTGATGTCGAAGATCTCGAGGATCTCGGCATTGCCGATAAAGGTCTCGCGACGCTCCGGCGAGAGCAGGCCGGAAAGGGCCGCTTTCACATCATCGACCAGATTGTAGATGATCGAATAGTAGCGGATCTCGATGCCTGCCGCAGCCGCGGCCGCGCGGGCCTGCGCATTGGCCCGAACGTTGAAGCCGATGATCGCAGCCCCCGAGGTTTCCGCCAGCGACACGTCGCTTTCGGTGATGCCGCCGGCCCCCGCGTGGACGATGCGGGCGCGTACCTCGTCGGTGCCGAGATTGTCGAGCGCCGCATTGATCGCCTCGATCGAGCCCTGCACGTCGCCCTTGATGACCAGCGGGAATTCCTTCAATCCGCTGGTCTGCAATTGCGACATCATCTGTTCAAGCGAGCCGCGCTGGCCGGCATGCCTGGCCACCGCCTTCTCACGCGCCAGACGCTGGCGATATTCAGTGATCTCGCGGGCGCGGGCTTCGTTGTTGACAACGGCGAAGCGGTCGCCGGCCAGCGGCGTGCCTTGCAGACCGAGGACTTCCACCGGCATTGCCGGCGGCGCTTCCTTGACCTGCTCGCCGCGATCGTTGACCAGCGCACGTACCCGGCCCCATTCGTTGCCGGCGACGAGAATGTCGCCCGGCATCAACGTGCCGGTCTGCACCAGCACGGTAGCGACTGGGCCGCGGCCCTTGTCGAGCTGGGCTTCGATGACCACGCCTTCGGCGGTGCGGTCCGGATTGGCCTTCAGGTCGAGGATTTCGGCCTGCAGCAGGATCGCTTCGAGCAACTTGTCGAGATTGATGCCCTTGGTCGCCGACACCTCGACATCCAGCACCTCGCCGCCCATCGATTCGACGAACACCTCGTGGCGCAGCAGTTCCGAACGCACCTTCTGCGGGTCGGCGTCATGCTTGTCGATCTTGTTGATCGCCACGATGATCGGAACGCCGGCCGCCTTGGCGTGGTTGATTGATTCGATCGTCTGCGGCATCACGCTGTCGTCGGCCGCGACCACCAGGATGGCGATATCGGTCGCCTGGGCACCGCGGGCACGCATCGCCGTGAAGGCGGCGTGGCCGGGCGTGTCGATGAAGGTAATCTTGTTATCGTTCTTCTCGACCTGATAGGCGCCGATATGCTGGGTAATGCCGCCGGCTTCGCCGGATACCACGTTGGCATTGCGGATGGCGTCGAGCAACGAGGTCTTGCCGTGATCGACATGGCCCATGATCGTAACCACCGGCGGACGCGGCTGCAGATCCTCGGGACGATCGGCGATGTTGAACAAGCCCTCTTCGATGTCGGACTCGGCGACGCGGCGGACCGTGTGGCCAAATTCGGTCGCGACCAGTTCGGCCGTGTCGGCGTCGATGACGTCGCCAGGCTTCAGGATTTGGCCCTGCTTCATGAAGAATTTGACCACGTCGACAGCGCGCTCGGACATGCGCTGCGCCAGCTCCTGGATGGTGATGGTTTCGGGCAGGATCACTTCACGCATGACTTTCTCGCGTGGCTCGTTATGCAACGCGCGCTTGAATTTCTCCTGACGGCGGCGCATCGACGACAGCGAGCGGGCGCGCGCATCCTCATCGGAAAGCGCCGAATTCAGCGTCAGCTTGCCGCGGCGGCGGTCTTCCTCGCCCTTGGTCGGCTTGGCCGGACGCGCCACTTCGGGCGTGACCAGACGGCGCACTGGTGCACCGGCACCGGTCCGCTTCGGCTTGACCTCTTCCTCGTCATCGACTGTCGCCAGTTCGGCGGCGAGCGGCGCACGGCGGCGCGCCTCTTCCTCGGCACGGCGGCGGGATTCAGCCTCGGCTTGCAGCCGCGCCTCTTCTTCGGCCTGACGGCGAGCCGATTCCTCGCGCTCGCGGCGGCGGCGCTCTTCGTCCTCGCTGCGGCGCTTGGCCTCCTCGATGGCGCGCTGGCGATCCTCGACGTCGCGCACCTTCGAGCCTTCGAGAGCCCGGCGGCGTGCTTCCATTTCCTGGCGCGACAACTCGTTCAGCACCATGCCGCCGCGTTCGACCGGCGGCGGAGGCGGCGGCGCCTTGGGAGCTTCCTGCACGGCAGGCGCTGCCGCGACCGGCTTCGGCGTGAAGACGGACACAGGCGCTGCCGCCGGCTCCGGCTTGTCGCCGGGCAGCGAGAACTTGCGCTTCTTGGTCTCGACGACCACCGACTTGGTGCGGCCGTGCGAGAAGTTCTGGCGCACAGTGCCCTGTTCCATACCGGGGCGCTTCAGCGTCAAGGTCTTCTTCGGCGTAACACTCAGCGTCTTGTCGTCGCCCGATTTCGTATCGCTCATTCCATATCCTCTGCGGCATCATCTTCGTCAGCAACGGCCGCAAGCATTGCCAGATCGTCCGGGGAACCGCCCCGATATCGGTCGAGCGCAACCATGCGCTTCTGGACCGCCCTGCCCGCGTCTCCCGCGAGAACGGCAGCATGTATCACATTTGTACCCCCCAATGCCAAGCTCAACTCGGCCTCGGAGAAAAGTTTGTAAGCGCGGATCGCACGCCCGCCGAGGTGGACGGTTGCCCGTCGCGCCTGGCTTATCTTGCGGACGCCATCGTCGGAAGCCTCGGTCGCGTGGAGCACGAAAAGTGCAAGTCCGCCGCGCACGGCGCTCTCGACCTTGGTCGCTCCGAGCGCTATGGCGCCCGCCTTGCGGGCCAGGCCAAGCATGCCCAGAGCGGACCTGGAAAGCAGCGCGTCGACCATGCCGCCAAGATCGGCTGGCACGGTCACCTGCGCCTTAAAAGCACGGGCAAACAGGTTCTTCGCCGCTGCCTTTTCTATATGTAGGCGGTCGGCCGTCACCCAGCAACCGCGGCCGGGCAGGTTTCTCTTGATGTCCGGAACGACGGCCGAATCCGGGCCGACGACGAAACGGATCAGCTCATCCGGTTCGGCTTGCCTGCGGGTGACGATGCAGGTGCGATCGTTCATCTCGTCCAAGGGCGGGTTCGGTGCGATGCGGTTTCACCTCACGCACCGACGGTTTCGTCAGCCGGCACGCCCTCGGCGGCAAGCTCGTCTTCGGTGATCCAGCCTGCCTTCAGGCGAGCGGCCAGGACCATCTGCTCGGCATCGGCGCGCGATACGCCGTGGTTGGCGAGCACACCCGGGAATACCTTCGTCTCGCCGTCCTTGCGTTCCTTCCAACCGGTCAGGTCGTCGGCTGCATAGCCAGCGAAATCCTCGATCGTCTTCACGCCGTCCTCGCCGAGCGTCACCATCATGGCGGTGGTGATGCCTGGAATCTCGCGCAATTCGTCCTTGACGCCGAGCGCCTTGCGCTTCTCGTCATGCTCGGCTTCGATCTTTTCCAGATATTCGCGGGCGCGGGTCTGGATTTCCGAAGCCGTGTCCTCGTCGAAGCCGTCGATCGACGCGATTTCGCCGGAGTCGACATACGCGACCTCCTCGACGCTGGTGAAGCCTTCGGAAGCGAGCACCTGGCCGACCATCTCGTCGACGTCGAGGGCTTCCATGAACAGCGACGACCGTTCGACGAATTCCTTCTGGCGCCGTTCGCTCTCTTCCTGCTCGGTCAGGATGTCGATGTCCCAGCCGGTGAGCTGCGAGGCAAGACGGACGTTTTGGCCACGGCGGCCGATGGCCAGCGACAGTTGATCGTCGGGAACGACGACCTCGATGCGCTCGGCATCCTCGTCGAGCACGACCTTGGCGACTTCTGCCGGCTGCAACGCATTGACGA
Organism: Mesorhizobium sp.; assembly: GCF_005063415.1. Taxonomy (GTDB): domain Bacteria; phylum Pseudomonadota; class Alphaproteobacteria; order Rhizobiales; family Rhizobiaceae; genus Mesorhizobium. The sequence continues at coordinate 34,019 of NZ_SUEG01000006.1, read as the reverse complement.
TGAAGGACGCGGCCGAAGGCGACCACGGAATGATGTCGATCTTCTCGCCCTGCAATTCCCCGACGACCGCCTGGACGCGGCTGCCGCGCATACCGACGCAGGCACCGACCGGATCGATGGAGCTGTCACGGGAGATGACAGCGATCTTGGCCCGCGAACCCGGATCGCGGGCGACCGACTTGATCTCGATGATGCCGTCGTAGATTTCCGGCACTTCCATGGTGAACAGCTTCGCCATGAACTGCGGATGGGTGCGCGACAGGAAGATCTGCGGGCCGCGCTGTTCGCGGCGCACGTCATAGACATAGGCGCGGACGCGATCGCCATACTTGTAGTTTTCGCGCGGGATCAGCTCGTCGCGGCGGATGATCGCCTCGCCGCGGCCGAGATCGACGATGACGTTGCCGTATTCGACTCGCTTGACGGTGCCGTTGACGATCTCGCCGATACGGTCCTTGTATTCGTCATATTGCCGGTCGCGCTCGGCCTCGCGCACCTTCTGCACGATAACCTGCTTGGCCGACTGGGCGGCGATGCGACCGAAATCCATCGGCGGCAGCTGTTCGGCGATGAAATCGCCGAGCTGGGCGTCCGGATTGCGCTCGCGCGCCGAGGAAATGGCAATCTGCGTCGCGTAATCGTCGACCTTCTCGACCACTTCCATCAGCCGTTGCAGCTTCATCTCGCCGGTGTTGGCGTTGATGTCGGCGCGGATGTTGGTTTCCTGGCCGTAGCGCGAGCGCGCGGCCTTCTGGATCGCATCGGCCATGGCGGCGATGACGATCGACTTGTCGATCGACTTTTCACGCGCGACCGCATCGGCGATCTGCAGCAGTTCAAGCCTGTTGGCGCTTACAACCATCTTCTTTCTCCCGAGCTTGTTGCCGACCTTTACGGCCGGCAGCCCAATCACATTTCCTGTTCGGTTTCGTCTTCCGCACCCTCTGGTGCGTCTTCGGGTTCGCCGCGGCGTTTCCTGGCTTCCTTGCGCGCCCGATTGTCCTTCGACAGCGCATCGCGGATAAGGTCGTCGGTCAGAATCAGCCGCGCTTCGGCAATCGCATCGTAGGGCACACGCACCGTAGGCTCCTCGCCGTAAGCGGCCTTGTCGCGCTCGATCAGCACACCGTCCGCGTCGCTTTCGGCGATCTTGCCCTTGAAGCGCTTGCGGTCGGCGACGAGAACCGACGTATCCATCTTCACCAGATGGCCGGTCCAGGCTGCAAAGTCCGATTTGCGGACCAGCGGCCGGTCGATGCCCGGCGACGACACTTCGAGATGATAAGCCTTCTCGATCGGATCATCGACATCGAGCGCCGGCGACACCGCCCGGCTGACCTCTTCACAATCCTCGACCGTCATGGTGCCGTCCTCGCGCTCGGCCATGATCTGCAGCGTCAGCCCGTTCTGGCCCGACAGGTGCACACGCACTAAGCGGAAGCCGATGGCGCGCAGGACCGGCTGAACGATCAGCGCGATGCGCGCATCGATGCCGCTTTCGCGGATGATGCGGTCGTCGCCTTCGCTTGCCGTCACTGTCATTCGGTCCCTGTCGCTCGATTCCTGTTTGGTCGGCAGGTAATAAAAAAGAGCGGGACCGGGTGGACCCACTCTTCGTCATACCGACCAAGAATTTGAAGCTGATATAGACGATCATGGTCCTCGTTTCAAGCCCGTCCTGCATGACGGCAAGGCGCCGAGTCCGCAGCGCTGCGCCAAATGCATGGCGCCCATGCAGTGATCCCCCTTTGAGCACCGGCGACGCACGACTATCTATGTTGCATTGCACAATTGGCGACTTACTGCGCTCGAAAGGGTACGATCATGAACAACCGTGGATTTTTTTCAGCCATAGGCGGTGTCTTCAGCGTTTTCGGCAGCGCCGTAGCAGCGTCGCGGGCTGTGGAAAACGGTCGCAAGCCGCGTGCGCATGATTTGCGCAATCTCGGCATGGAACCGGCAGCCTTCGACAAGATCCGTCGCTTCTGAGCCAGGTGAGCGCCGAGAGCCTTCGGCCCGCTCGCCTTTTGCTCAGCTCTAATTTCCCGCTATTTCCGCACGAAGGTGAGATAGGCGGGCCGTCGGCCTTCACGAATAGCCTTGGCCTCATAGCGCGTCCCCGGCCAGCCATCATACGGCCGGTGCCAGTCGGCTGCTTCGCTTGCCTGCCATGTGAAGGCGCCGTGCGCCCGGCAATGCAGCAGCGTCCAGTTCACATAGCTGTCGATGTCGGACGCAAAGTGGAACTTTCCGCCGTGCTTCAGGACGCGCGCGAAGCGGTCGAGATTGACCGGGCTGACGAAGCGCCGCTTCCAGTGCTTCTTCTTCGGCCACGGATCCGGATAGAGAAGGTCAATGCCGTCAAGCGAAGCCTGCGGCAGCCAGTCCAGCAGGCGTGTGGCGTCGTCGTCATAGACGCGCAGGTTGGCAAGTGGCCGCTCCCGGACCGCCATCATCATCTTGGCCATGCCGTTGACGAAGGGCTCGACGCCGATAAAGCCGGTCGCCTGGCTGGCCGTGGCACGGTGCAGAAGATGTTCGCCGCCGCCAAAACCGATTTCGAGCTGGACAGCGGAAACTTCTGCTTCGAAAAGGCTGCGCAGATCGGCCGGCGGTTCGACCGTCAGATCGAGCCTGTAGGCGGAGAAACCGCTCTCCAGCGCCGCCGCCTGCTGTGGTCGAATGGTCTTGCCGCGCCGGCGACCGAAAAATGCCTCGGTCGCACTGCTTGGCCGGTCCTTCGTGTGCATAGGCGCCGCGGTTAGGCGGCGACTGCTTCGGCGACTGGTTCGGCGAGAGCGTCCTTGAGCGCCTTGGCGAGATCGGTCTTCTCCCAGGAGAAGGATCCGTCGCGGCCGGCCCTGCGGCCAAAATGGCCATAGGACGACGTCTTGGCATAGATCGGCTTGTTGAGATCGAGGTGGCGGCGGATACCGGACGGCGACAGGTCCATCACGGTGCGCAGTGCACGCTCGAGCTTTGCCTCGTCGACCTTGCCGGTGCCGTGCAGGTCGACGTAGATCGACAGCGGCTGGGCGACACCGATCGCATAGGAAAGCTGGATAGTGCAACGATCGGCAAGCTTCGCGGCAACCACGTTCTTGGCGAGATAGCGCGCCGCATAGGCCGCCGAGCGGTCGACCTTGGTGGTGTCCTTGCCAGAAAAAGCGCCGCCGCCATGGGGCGCAGCCCCACCATAAGTGTCGACGATGATCTTGCGGCCGGTCAGGCCGGCGTCGCCATCGGGCCCGCCGATGACGAACTTGCCGGTTGGGTTGATGTACCAGTTGCAATTATCGGCGATCTTCAGGTCGCCCAGTGCTTCGCGAATATAGGGTTCGACGACGTTGCGCACCTTCTTCGAATCCCACGTCTCATCGAGATGCTGGGTCGACAGCACGATCTGCGTCACTTCCGCCGCTTTGCCGTCGACATAGCGGACTGTAACCTGGCTCTTGGCATCCGGCCCGAGCCTGCCTGCATCACCGCTGCCTTCATGGCGCGCAGCTGCCAGCAGTTCGAGGATCTTATGGCTATAGTAGATCGGCGCCGGCATCAGGTCCGGTGTCTCGCGGCAGGCATAGCCGAACATAATGCCCTGGTCGCCGGCTCCTTCCTCGCCTTGCCGGTCGGAGGCGTTGTCGACGCCTTGGCCGATATCCGGCGACTGGCCGTGCAGCAGAACCTCGATCTTGGCCGTCTTCCAGTGGAAGCCGGCCTGCTCGTAGCCGATTTCGCGGATTGCCTTGCGGGCGACCGACTTGAACTTGGCCGGGTTGACAATCGGATGGCCGGCTGCGTCCTTCAGGACGTTGCCCTCCTTGTCCTTCTTGAGCAGCGTCTCGGGGACGCGCACCTCGCCGGCGATGACAACGCGATTGGTCGTCGCAAGCGTCTCGCAGGCAACGCGGACCTTCCACGGGTCCATGCCGGTCTTTCTGGCTTCGCGATAGACGAGATCGACAATCTCGTCGGAGATACGGTCGCAGACCTTGTCGGGATGGCCCTCGGCAACGGATTCCGAGGTGAAGAAGTAATTGTGCCGCGTCACGGGTGTCCCCTCTTGAAAAAATATCGGCAGGCCGCCGATTTTGGCGCGCCAGTTGTTAACGGTGCCGGGCGCCGCTCGTCAAGCCGTGCAGCCGTTCTGGCATGGATTTTGACGTCATTATCTTTGCATCCCGAGACGGCGGCAGGGCGCACTGCCATCAGCCCTTGCACCAACAGACTGAGGAAAACGGCTTCGAGGAAGCGTGTCGAGCAAAATCGATCCGCGCTTTAGCGCATCTGCGGAATGCACATCCCTCGATGCGCACAGCCGCGAGAAATTACATCCCAGCTACGACGACCTCTTCCTCTTTGAACTCTTCACGGGCCAGTCAATCGACCTCGTCGGCGGAGAGCGACTTCACTAGCTCAATGATCTTGCGGCGCACTTTCACGTCGGCGATCTTGACGAAGGCGCGGTTCAGCTGGAGGCCTTCCGGGCTGCCGCAGAATTCGACGGCGGAGGTCATCGACGCATCCTCGGCAAATCCGCGGGTGCCCACGGGCTCCTGACCGGGCGCATCCTCGAAGAAGAAGGCGACGGGGACGCCTAGTATGGAGGCGATTGCCTGCAGACGGCTGGCGCCAACGCGATTGGTGCCCTTTTCGTACTTTTGGATCTGCTGGAACGTTATGCCGAGGTTTTCGCCCAGTTTTTCCTGGCTCATTCCCAGCATATTGCGGCGAAGCCGAATGCGGCTTCCGACGTGGATGTCGATCGGATTCGGCTTTTTCTTGTTTTCTTCTGTCATTTTTTCCTCGCCGAATTTTTCCGGCTTTTTCTATTTTGCTGCCCAAACGAAGACGGCGGCCCGTGCCCCAACAGAACGACCTATCGACTTCGATAATTTTTCAGGCGCTTACAGTATGAGTTTCTAATGTGTCGGCTGTCAATTCGCCCGTAGCCTTTGCCTTACGTTCAAAATGCATGCCGCAACGGCAAGCAAAAACATGATCAGCATTCCGTTAATGCGTCGTTGGCCGGAGGAAACGATGGCTTGGTTGGAGATCGGCACGCGCACATCGATGGCACCGCGTACATCGATTGCCAGCGCGTCGACGATGCGACCGCGCGGGTCGACAACGGCCGAAATGCCGTTATTAGCCGCGCGCAACAGGGGCACCCCATTCTCCACCGCCCGGATCTGCGCCTGCCTGAAGTGCTGGTACGGCCCCGGCGTGTCGCCGAACCAGGCGTCATTGGTGACGTTCACAATAAGCTCGGCTGCCGTTGCGTCAACCGCGACGAGATCGGGAAAGATGACCTCATAGCAAATAAACGGCAGCGCCCGGATACCGCCGGGCAGCGCGATCGGGTGCCGCTCATTGCCGGCCGCGAAGGTCATCGGGCCGGCAACAAGCTGCTCAAGCCCGAAGCGGCCGAGCAGATCGGCGAAAGGCAGGTATTCGCCGAAGGGTACCAGGTGGACCTTGTCCACGGCATCGACGATTTCGCCCCTTTCGTCGATCGCCACCACAGAGTTGTAGTAACGGCTGCCGGTCGCCGAGCCGCCTTCCTCGCGAACGACGCCGGCAACCAGCATCTGGCCATCGCCCAGCATCTCTCCGATGGCAGGCAGGGCATCCGGACGTTCGGTGAACAGAAACGGCACGGAGGTCTCCGGCCACAGGATCAATTGCGGCCTGTCATGGCCGGGTTCCGGCGCCTTGGCCGAAAGCCCCATCATGGTGGCGAAGATGCGGTCACGCACCGAGGCATCCCATTTTTCCGTGAGGTCGACGGCAGGCTGCACGATACGGACGTCGAGGCTGCGGGCCGCCGGCTTTTCGGGGGCGGCGAGCCTGATATAACCGAAGCCGGCATCGGCTGCGACGAGAACGACAAGCAATGCCGCGCCGAGGCGAAGATGCTGGCGCGCCGCAAGCAGGGCCGGCAGCGCGAAGACGAAGACCGCAAGGGCGTTCATGCCGACCATGCCGGTCACCGATACGCTCTGCATCAGCAAAGGCACCGGCATCGCCGCATAGCCGACGGCATTCCACGGAAAGCCGGTGAACAGGAAGCCGCGCAGCCATTCCGCCAGCGCAAAACCGAAGGCGAGCGCGGCGATGCGGCCAATGTCGTTGCTCCACAACAGCCGGGCAACCACGGCAGCGAAACCGTAAAAGAAGGCCAGCGCGAGGGGGATGCCGACCACCGCGAACGGCAAGGCCCAGGCAAAGCTGTCGGCCTCGACCAGCAGCGCCGAGCCGACCCACCACAGACCGGCAAGAAAGTAACCGAAACCGAACCACCAGCCGGTGGCGAAAGCCGGCCGCAAGCGCCGCAGAAAACCGTCCGAGGCTTCGCTGGTCGCGCCGTCGAGGAGCCACACCAGCAGCGGGAACGAAACGAAACAGACGGCGAAGAAATCGTAAGGCGCCTGGGCAAGAACCGCCAGCGCCCCGGCAAGAAACGCCACCAGCGCGCGCCGCCAGCCCCAAAGCAGAATTATCCGGCCGGCCTGGCGCTCCATCTATGCTTCCGAGTCGTGCGAATCAGGAAGCAAGATTTATCAGGCCGGAGCCCCGGTTCCAAATGAACCCTAAGCCTGCTCGGTGCGGACGGCGCGGCGGCGGCGTTCGCCCTTCAGGGTCTCGACGATGCGCACGCGCTTGACACGGCGCGGATCGGCGTCGAGTACATGGAACTCGAAGCCGGGTATGGCCTGCACCACTTCGCCGCGCGCCGGCACCCGGCCAAGCGTGTTGAAGATCATGCCGCCGATCGTGTCGACATATTCGCCGTGCTCGCCGGCGGCGAAATCCTCGCCGATCATCTTGGCGACGTCATCGATCTCGGCCTTGCCGTCGACGATGAAGACGCCTTCGCCGGCCTGGGTAATCATCGGCTCGTCCTCGTCATGCTCGTCCTCGATGTCGCCGACCACCATCTCGACGATATCCTCGAGCGAGACGAGACCGTCAGTGCCGCCATATTCGTCGATGACCAGCGCCATCTGGGTGCGCGTCGTCTGCATTCGCCCCATCAGGTCGGAGGCGAGCATCGACGGCGGCACGAACAGCACCGGTCGGATCAGGTTGAGATCGCCGATGGTGCGCGCCAGATCGACCTGGGCGAGATCGAGAACCGTCGCGACCGGGGTTTTCCTGGTCGTCCTGCCCTTTCTGACGCGGGCGACCTTGGTGATGTGCGCCAGCACGTCGCGGATATGAACCATGCCGCGCGGGTCGTCGAGCGTCTCCGAATAAACCGGCATGCGGGAGTGGCCAGACTGCTCGAACAGCCCCAGAAGATCGCCGAGCTTCGTGGTGATCTCGACCGCCTCGATGTCGGCGCGCGGCACCATGACGTCCTCGACGCGCACTTCGCGCAGGCGCAGGATGTTGTTGAGCATGGCGCGTTCGCCGGGCGAGAAGGATTCTGCATCGCTCGCCGTTTCGGCAAGCGCACCGGCAATCTCCTCGCGCAGGCTGGTGCCGTTGCGGTGCCTGAAAAGCCCGAGCACGCGATCGAACAGGGAAGGACCGGCAGGCGATGCCTCGCTGGCGAAGCTGCCGGTCGTGGTACTCGGACTCGAGCCCTCTTCCGTCGTTTCGGAAGGCTTGATCGCACTGCCGGCGTCGGAGCGGGCGGCAGTCTCTGGTTTGTCGTTCATCATCGTCCGGTCAATTGGTCTTTTGTAATTACGTGTAGGGATCGGGAATGGCAAGCCTCGCAAGTGCTGCGCGCTCTGTCGCTTCCATCAGTTCCGCTTCGGCATCGGTCTCATGGTCGTAGCCCAGCAAATGCAGCAGGCCATGGATGACGAGATGGGAGATATGGTCCTCGACTGGCTTGTCTTCCAGTGCCGCTTCGCGCGCGACAGTCTCGGCGGCCAGCACGATGTCGCCGAGCATCGGCGGCAGAGGCCCGCCCCTGGCAAACGGAAAAGCCGGAAAAGACAGGACGTTGGTCGGCTTGTCCTTGCCGCGCCAGCCGGCATTGAGCGTACGGATATGGGCATCGTCGGAAAAGACGATGCTGAGCTCGGAACGGCCGTCCGCACCGGTTTCGGCAAAGGCGGCCGAGACGGCGCGGTCGACAAGCCGCATCAGCACCGCCTCGCCGGGCCAGTCGCCCGCCTCGATCGCGATATCGATCTCGACGGGAAGCGGCCCCCCCGCCTTTTGCTCCTCAGCCATGCGGCCGCATAATCATATCAGCTTTCGACACCCAAGCCCCTGGCCAGCTTGCCGTCACGGTCGTAGGCCTTGACGATCTCGGCGACCAGCGGATGCCTGACGACGTCGCCTTCATTGAAGCGTACGGTCACCATGCCGGTGACGCCGTCGAGAATTCTCAGTGCCTCGACCAGGCCGGACTTGGTGTTTGGCGGCAGATCGATCTGGGTCGGATCGCCGGTGACGATCATGCGCGAGTTCTCGCCGAGCCGGGTCAGGAACATCTTCATCTGCATTGGCGTGGTGTTCTGCGCCTCGTCGAGGATGACGGCAGCGTGCGCCAGCGTACGGCCGCGCATGAATGCCAGCGGCGCGATCTCGATGACCTCGGCGGCAATCGCCCGCTCGACCTTGTCGGCCGGCATCATGTCGTAGAGCGCATCATAGAGCGGCCGCAGATAGGGATCGACCTTCTCCTTCATGTCGCCCGGCAGAAAGCCAAGCCGTTCACCGGCCTCGACCGCTGGGCGCGACAGCACGATGCGTTCGACCATGCCGCGTTCGAGCAGCATTGCCGCATGCGCCACCGCCAGATAGGTCTTTCCGGTGCCGGCCGGGCCGATGCCGAAGACGAGTTCCGATCGCTCCAGCGCGCGCATGTAGGCGTCCTGGTTGAGCGAGCGGGCATAGATGGTCTTCTTGCGCGTCGATATCTGGGCGGCGGACATCTTGCCCTTGCGCTCCAGCGTCGGCAGCGTCAGCTGGTCGTCGGTGGCGATCGCCATGCGTACGGCGCCGTCGACATCGGACTGGCCGATATCGGTGCCTTTCTGCAGAATGCCATAAAGATTGTCCAACGCGCGGCGTGCCTGCTCGGCGGCCGAGGAAGAGCCCTTGATGGTCAATTGATTGCCACGCGAGCGGATGTCGACGCCGAGCTTCTGCTCGAGCCTGGCCAGATTCTCGTCGAACTGGCCGTAAAGGGCGCTGGCAAGCTTGTTATTGTCGAAAGTCAGTACGATGTGCGCCATATCCGAGGCCCCGGAGGGTAGATTCTGGGGCAGGTTCTTGACTTCAGCAGCGCTCAACCGTCTCTCCTCATCTGCCGAGGCCTTCAGGCCAATTCGGCGAACAGGCTGTTGTAGCCCGTCTTCGTGATTCGTACCTGGATAATGTCACCGATTTCGCCGGTCTTTTCATCAACAATAACCGGCTGCAGCCACGGCGAGCGGCCAACCTTCTGGCCGGCCTGGCGGCCCGGCTTTTCGATCAGCGTATCGATAGTCCTGCCGACAAGGCTTGCGCCGAAATGCTGCTGCTGTTTCAGAAGCAGCGCCTGCAGCCGCTGCAGGCGCTCGTCCTTGACGGCCTCCGGCACGTGATCGCTCATCTCCGCGCCCGGCGTGCCGGGGCGCGGAGAGTATTTGAACGAGAAGGCCGAGGCATAGTTGACGTCTTCCACCAACTGCATGGTCGCCTCGAAATCGGCTTCCGTCTCACCGGGAAAGCCGACGATAAAATCACCCGACAGCGCGATGTCGCTCCGTGCGGCACGGATGCGGTCGATCAACGTCAGATAGTCCTTGGCCATATGCCTGCGGTTCATCGCCTTGAGTATGCGGTCGGAGCCGGATTGCACCGGTAAATGTAGATAGGGCATCAGCGTAGGCAAATCACGATGGGCGGCGATCAATTCATCGTCCATGTCGCGCGGATGGCTGGTCGTGTAGCGCAGCCGCGCCAGACCTGGAATCTCCGCCAGCCTGAACAGCAGCCGGCCAAGGCCCCATTCCTCGCCGTTTTCGCCCCTTCCGTGCCAGGCATTGACGTTCTGGCCGAGCAGCGTCACCTCGCGCACGCCGGCATCCGCCAGGCGCTCGGCCTCGGCGACGATCTGTGCCACCGGCCGCGAGACTTCCGAGCCGCGCGTATAGGGCACGACACAGAAGGTGCAGAACTTGTCGCAGCCTTCCTGAACGGTCAAGAACGCCGTCACGCCGCGCCTGATCAGTTCGGCGCGCTTTGGCTGCGGCAGATGCTCGAACTTGTCCTCGACGGAATAGTCGGTCTCGACGATCTTTTCGCCGCTCCGCGCTCTCGCCAGCACACCGGGCAGCCGGTGATAGGTCTGCGGACCGATGACCAGATCGACGGCCGGCGAGCGGCGGATGATCTCGGCACCCTCGGCCTGCGCCACGCAGCCGGCGACGCCGACCAGCATTTCGCGCCCGGCCTTGGCACGTTCCGCCTTCAACTCACGGATGCGCCCAAGTTCGGAATAGACCTTTTCCGCCGCTTTTTCGCGGATGTGGCAGGTGTTGAGCAGCACCAGATCGGCCTCGCCGATGGCATCGGTCGCGGCATAGCCGTCGGCCGCCAGAGCATCGGTCATGCGCTGCGAATCGTAGACGTTCATCTGGCAGCCATAGGTCTTGACGAAGACCTTTCTGGTCGCGGCAGCCGGAACGACCAGGTCTTCGGCGGCAGCGCCGATGTCGTCGCGTTCTATCGTGTTCAATTCCATTTCGCGGCTTCTAGCGCCTTTCCCCGACAAAAAACAGACGAATCTGGCCGGAACCTGCGCAGACTACCGGCTTGGGCGCGGTTCGGCGAGCGCCGCCTGCACCATCTCGCGCACCTGGCGTTCCATCTGCTTTGCCGTCTCCTTGCGGCTCGAGCCCTTGGAGAAAGCGATCGCCTCGCCAAAATGCACCTCGACGTCGAGAGCGCCCTCGGCCATCAGCACCTTGAGGTGCGGCATCAGCTCCTCATCGCCGATCCAGGCGGCAACCGGCCGATGCCGGCGGCCGAGCGGCACGCCATGCAGGCGCGTATAGACGATGGCCACCGGCTGGATGAATACCTGTTCGGCCGCCCCTTCCGCAATCGCCATTGTAGCGGCGCCGAACAGCGTACTCTTGAACGGCAGGATCATGTTGCCGTCGCCGGTCGAGCCTTCGGCGAACAGCACCATGGCGTCGCCCTTGGCCATGCGGCCGGCGATCTCGCTCGCCTGGTCGCCCGACGAACGTTTGCGTTCACGTTCGATGAAGACGGTGCGCTGCAGCTTCGACAGCATGCCGATCAACGGCCAGCCGGCCATGTCGGCCCTGGCGATGAACGTCACGTCGACCATCGACCCCAGCACCATGATGTCGGTCCAGGAGATGTGGTTGGCAGCAATCAGCAATGGGCGCTGGCCGGACAGCGCTCCCTTGACATGGATGCGCAGCCCCAGCGCCCTGACGATCATCCTGTGCCAGATCTTCAGGATGAAGGTCTCGCGCCAGAGCCCGGTCTTCATCGACAGTATCTGCAGCGGCACAAGCACCAAGGAGCCGACGACAACCAGCCCCAGCGCCAGGAAAATCCTGATTTTTCCGATCATCCGCACCACCCCGGCGTTTGGCTAGCGAAGATCGCGGCGCATGACAAGCGCGCCGGTCGGGCCGTGTTCCGGCGACTTGTAATAGTTGGCGCGCTTGCCGACCTCGCGGAAGCCGAGCCGCCGGTAGAGCGCGATCGCGGCGACATTGGTCTCGTCGACCTCGAGGAAAAGTGCCTCGGCGCGCTGTGCGTGCAGTTCACGCAGCACCGCATCCATCAATTGCCAGCCGAGCCCCCGGCGCCGATGCGAGCGTGCCACCGCGACCGTCAGGACCTCCCCCTCGCCGGCCGCCAGCCGCGCCAGCACGAAGCCAACCGGCGGCTTGGCGCCCTGTCCGGTCTCGCGCGCGGCATAGCCGAACACGGTGTCCTGCTCGAGCAGTGCGGCGAATTCGTCGTCAGTCCACGGCCGCGCGAAATCCTCGCGATGCAGCACCGACATGGCCGCGCTATCGGCAATCGTCAACGGCTCGAGCGCATAGTCCCTGCGACGCGGCTGGAGGAAGGGAATGCGCATCAGTTTTTTTGCCTCGATAAAATAAAGCCGGCCTGCGGCTTGGCGTCCGCGCCGCGCAAATACAACGGCTTCGGCTTTTCACCATCGTCTTTAGCAGTCGCCAGCTGGGCATAGACGGCGATGTCGGCGGTGGCCCCGATCGGGCCGGTGTCAAAAGCGCGCCCGACCGAGGCGGCAATTTGCGACGTCGCGGTGCCGGCAAGAACCGCGGAGCAGTCAACCGCGATGGCTGCGGCTTGCGAGAGCGTGGTCACAGCGGGACCATAGATCAGAACCGACCTCTCATCGTAAAGCGCCGCATGGATCTCCTCGCGGCCTGCATCGAGCGCGGCGAGAACGGCGCGGCCGGGAAACGTTACTCTCGCTTGCGCCGCCAGTGCTTCCAGAGTCGTCACGCCGATCGCCGGGATTTTCAGCGCCAGCGCAAGGCCGCGCGCCGCCGAGACGCCGACGCGCAGACCGGTGAAGGAGCCCGGACCGGTGGAAACGGCAATGGCGCCGAGGCCGCTAAAGTCCGTTCCGGCCGCCTTCAACGCCCCTTCGATGACACCCATCAGATGCTCGGCATGACCCTTGCCGAGATCGAGCACCGAACGGCCGAGCTCTTTCCCGGCCGCCGCGTCGTAGACGCAGGCGGCGCAGAGATTGGCGGCACAGTCGATGGCAAGCAATTTCATGAAGCGGCCGGTTGAGACAGTTTCGAAAACAGCTTCCCTCTGCCCGCCAGGGCTGATCCCCGCAAGGGAATAATGGATAAATCGTCAGGCGACTTTGCTTCGGCGCGGGTCCACGAATGTAAGTTTCAACGCACGAAATCGCCACAATGAGTATCGGGACTAGCCGACCTGCTCGATACGCAGCACGTGATTGTCCCAGACATAGTCCGGCTCGGAACGGATCGAGCCACCGGCCTCGACGATTTCGCCGGCGCCGGTCGTCGCCATAAAGCTCTCCCCATCGGGCGCCACGCCACAGACCTCGACCAGCGCCTTGGTGGCGACGATGCGGCCGCTGGCCGCGTCGATCACGGCAAGCGAATTCCCCTCAGGCGAAGACACGGCGATGGTGCCGGCGGCAGGGTTGGCGGCGACCGAGCCGATATAGTTCCTGAAGCCGGAGAGCACGTCCTGCGACATGTCGAGCAGTTCCAGTTCGTTGCCGCGCGCCGCGCGGCCGACCAGCGGGGGACGATCGGTACCCGGCCCCCTATACTGACAGCCGAACCAGACGGTGCCGGACCGGTCGGCATCCATATGGCGAATCGATAGCTGGTGCAGGGCCGGCGGCAATTCGTGCTTTTCGGTGAGATCGCCGGTGAGCCGGTCGACCAGCACATAGGACGGCCTCATCGTTGCGATATTGAGCTCGGCGCGGCCATAATCCGGATGCGTCTCGATGCCGCCATTGGCCACAGCAATCGTCCTGCCGTCGGAAAGCAGCAAAAGCTCGTGTGGGCCCATGCCGTAGGTCGGGAACTCGCCAATGCGCTTGAATTTCGCATGCGCGTCATAGACGCCGACGACGCCGGCGGCATTATCGAAATCGTTCTCGGTTGCGTAGAGCAGCGCGCCGTCGGCCGAGAACACGCCATGGCCGAAGAAATGCCGGCCGGCAACGCTGGCAATGGTGTACGGTTCATCGCGGCCGGTATGGTCGAAGACGACAGCAAAGGTGCCCGGCTGCCTGGCAAACACCACCGAACGCTTAGACACCGGGTCGAAGGTAACGTCATGGCCCCGATCGGGCAGATCGATCGTGTGCAACAACTTGCCGGCCTCGGACAGGACGGCCGCGCCATAGCTGCCGTCGCGCTTGACGAAAGCGGTGGCGAAGACCGCCTCGGCATCGAGCGTCTTTGCCCAGGCCGACGGCGCCATCGCCGCTACCAAACCAGCGCCTGCGGCCCTCAGGAAATCGCGCCGATCGATCAGCGGCGTCCTCATGATCAGTCGCCGTCCAGTGACGAGAACCCGGCGGTCAGGCCGAATTCGGCGGTCAGCCTGGTGCCGATCAGGGTCGTCAGGCTGGATGTCACCAGGGAGAAATAGTCGAGCTTGCGGCGCAGCGCCGGATCGGCAAGTGCCTTGTCGATCGGTCCCCTGATCGCCTTGGCCGCCTCGATCCCGTTGGTGAGCTGGATGTGGACCGATTCCGCCATCCAGCGCGCATCGGGCGCCAGCGCGTCGCCAAGCTGCGAGGCCTGGAACAGCGCGTCCATGCCCGCAAGATTCCCGGTCAGTGAGCGGGCGGTGTTTTGCGAGCGCCAATAGATCGCCTGTTTCGGTTTGTCGGCCTCCGGCTTGGCGCCCAGGAAGCCCTTCAGACGTACGTCGCGGACCATTTCCAACTCGTTGATGAAGACGCCGACCAGTTCGGTCACCGCTTCGGTGCCATTGTGGTAGAGCGCGTTCTGCGGACCCGCATTGGCCCAGAGAGCGGCAAAGCCGTCGGGCTTGGTCCAGGCATTGGCGACCTCGCCGGCGATTGCCTCGATATTGCCGGCAATGGCCGCGCCATAGGCGCAGCGATAAGCGTCGTCCCTACCGGCCAATTGACCGGCGCCGTCGCCGTAGAGCACGAATTCCAGTGCGCCGAGCCCTTGCATGGCGACGCTCTTTGTCGCCAGCTGGGCCGGATCGGCTGCTGTCGGATCCTTGCCGGCAAGTGCTGCTTGCACCTGCTTCAGGCCGATGCTCTTGCGGTCCGGCCAAAACAGCATGCGCTCAAGCCGGTTGTTTTCGGAGATCGGGCCGAAACGGATGATTTCCACCACTGACCACGCATCCACGACACCAGAGAATTCGGCGCGTGCCGCATCGAGATTGTCTTGCGAGGGCGCTTGGCAAAGCGCGTGCATGGTCTTGGCCAAGCTGTCCGCATGGTCATGCAGCCTGGCATAGGCCGGGCGAACGAAGCCGTCGATCGCCCGCTGGATCACATCCGAAGCCTTCACCGCCGCGGATGCCGGCAGCGCACCGGCGAGGACCAGCATCAGAGCGAATGCAAGACGCCTCGGCATCAGAGCGACTCCAGAAACTTGATCAGCGCTGCGCGATCGGCAGCATCGGCCGCGGCAAAGCGGTCGCGCGCTTTCTGCCCCTCGCCGCCATGCCACAGGATCGCCTCGGCCAGGCTGCGCGCGCGCCCGTCATGCAGGAAGAAGGTGTTGCCGCTGACGGTCTGGGTGAGCCCGATGCCCCACAGCGGCGGCGTGCGCCATTCGCTTCCGGTGGCCTCGCCCACCGCCTGTCCGTCGGCAAGGGCGGGTCCCATGTCATGCAGCAGGAAATCGGAATACGGCCAGATCAGCTGGAAGGCCTGCGCCTTGTTCGGGGTGCCGCGACGGGTGACGAATTTCGGCGTATGGCAGGAGATGCAGCCCATATCGTAGAACAGTTTTTTGCCGGCGAGCACGTCCGGTCTGTCGAGGTCGCGCCGGGCCGGCACGGCAAGGTTTTGCGAATAGAAGGTCACGAGGTCCATGACCGGCGGCGGCGCTTCGACCGGACCGAGGCGCTCCTGCACACCGTTGGGCAGGGCAAGGCAGGTCTTTTCCGCGGCGCCGCAATCGCCCCAGTGCTTCGGCACCTCGGGCGTCGAAATGCCGATATCGCCGGCAAAAGCGTCCGCCGATTGCTGGCGGATCGAGGCCGCCTGCGCCTTCCAGCCGAAACGGCCGAGCGTCAGTTCACCGCTGCTGCCGTCGCGTATCATGTTGGGCCTGCCGGAAATGCCGTCACCATCGCGGTCGGCCGGATCGGCGCGGGCAAGGATGTCGGCAGGAGCGATCTGCTCGACCAGGCCAAGGCCGATCATCGGCGGCGTCATGCGCGGCGACAGCGTGGTGTGTGGATCGAGCGGCCCGTAGGCGAGACCCTCGACCGAATAGCTCGGCTTGCGCAGCGACACTGCGCTGCCGTCCGCCAATTTCACCTTCTCTTCCTGATAGTCGACATGCATCCTGCCTTCGCCCTGCAAGCCGGGAACGGCTAGCTCCTGCAATTGCGTGCCGTAGACCGGGTCGGGGAAGTTGAGCACCTTGTGATCGGCGAGCGCGGCTTTCTCCTCCTCGGTACTGGCTTCCCTTGCCAGGCGCAGGAACATCGAGGTGGTGCCGCTGTCGCCTTCGGGCGGATGGCCGCGACCGTCTTTCAGATGACAGTTCTGGCAGGCGCGCTCGTTGAACAGTGGACCGAGACCATCCGAGGCCTGTGTCGAGGATGGCGACGACACCCAGTTCTTGCGGAAAATGGCGTTGCCGAGCTTGAAGGTGCCCTCTTCCTCGAAGCTGATGTTGGCAGAGGATTGCGAGAAGGCATCCTTGTTGACGTCCTTCTTCGAGGTGCCGGCGCCGCCCTGCATCAGCTCAAATTGCTCGGGCCTGGAAAAATCGCTGGTCGGCCTGGTAATGGCGGTGACGCGCGCCAGATCCTTCGGCGTCAGATCGGTGCGGCTGGTGGCAAGCCCCGCCGGTTGCGGCGCCCCGGCCAGCGCCGAGGCTGTAAGCGTCGCCACCACGGCAAGTAAGGCGCCGCGAAGGATACCGTATCGCGGCTTCTTCTGAGGCGGCAGGCCGCAATGCTCGGCCGGCCGCAAGCGGCGCATGAAATCTAGGGGGCGCCGCATTCCGGCATATCCTTATTCCGCCTCGTCGGCCGATGCCGCGTTGAGCTGGCCGTACTTTTCCTCGCCGATTGAGGCGAGCAGGTCGAGTTGCGTCTCGAGGAAGTCGATGTGACCTTCCTCGTCGGCCAGCAATTCCTCGAACAGCTTCATCGTCACGTAGTCGCCTGCTTCGTTGCAAACCTCGCGCGAACGCTTGTAGGCGGTGCGCGCGTCATATTCGCCGGCAAGATCGGATTCGAGCACTTCCTTGACATTCTGCCCGATGCGCAGCGGCGCCACGGACTGCAGATTCGGATGGCCCTCGAGGAAGATGATGCGCGCTACGAGCCGGTCGGCATGGTGCATTTCCTCGATCGATTCGGCGCGTTCCTTCTTCGCCAGCTTGGCGTATCCCCAATCTTCCAGCAGCCGGAAATGCACCCAGTACTGATTGACCGCTCCAAGTTCCAGAAACAGAGCCTCGTTAAGCCGCTCTATGATCTGCTGTTCGCCTTTCATGGGTTCTGCTCCCGTATTGGACGCGCAGGCCTCTGACGCGATCAAGGTGTGAAACGATGTCCACGCCGCTCGCCGCCGAGCGGGCGTGGTAATTTTCGGTGACCCGAATGATCGTTTCGACCACATTTGGGAAGCAGCCGCAACAGCGACCACGCTTGTGCATGGCATGATAGACTTTCGCCGGCACGATAAGCTGCCAGGGGTCGTCATCCAGCAATCCGACGATCGTCTGCTCTATCTCCTTTTCGGTGATGATGTTGCAATGGCAGATCAGCATTTGTCGCTCTGGCTAACGGCGCTTCGTTGCGTCGCGTGGCTGGTGGTTTCGATAGTTTACTGGAACACCTTGTCCGGTGAATCGAGGCTGTCCGAGCCCTCGAAGGCTATCGCATTGAGCTTCAGTGTCCCGACGGCGCGTTCGATCGACTTGGTCTGATCGACCAGCGCGTCGATCGCCGCCTGCACGGTGGCGTTGCCTTCCGTGTTGCCTTCTCCGATCTGCTGGTCATAGGCCTCGCCGGCAAGCGCCCGCGCCTTGATGGCCTCCATCTTGGCGACGGTGACGTCCAGTTTGTCCGACAATTCCTTGTCAACCGCCGGGTCGGCCGCCTTGACCATGTCGGCCACCGACGGCCCCTCGACGACAGTGCCGTCGAGCCGCGTGTAGCTGCCGTGATAGGCGGTACGGATGCCGATCGCATCATAAAGATGGGAGTTGTAGGTATTGTCGGAGAAGCAATCGTGTTCCTCTTCCGGATCGTGCAACAAGAGGCCGAGCTTCATCCGCTCGCCGGCGAGCTCGCCATAGGACAGCGAGCCCATGCCGGTGAAGATGGTCGAGATGGCGGCGTTCGGCTCGCCATCGACAAGGTTCTTGCGGGCGGCGCCGCCTTCCTTCCAGTCGTTGACCATGTCCTTGAGATCGGAAACCAGAAGGTCGCTCGCCGATTTCAGATACTGCCCGCGACGGTCGCAATTGCCGCCGGTGCAATTGGTGAGGTCGTAATCGGTGTAGGGCCGCTCGCCGGCGCCCGGACCGGTGCCGTGCAGGTCTTGCCCCCAAAGCAGGAATTCGATGGCGTGATAGCCGGTCGCCACATTGGACTCGATACCGCCGGCCTCCTGCAGGGTGCCGGAGAGGAACTCCGGCGTCAGATTGGTGGCGTCGACCTTCTTGCCGTTGATCTCGATCGACTTGTTGGCGATCACATTGGCGGTGTAGAGCGCGTTGGCGTCCGACTCAGTGCCGTAGCTCTTGGCAACATAGTCGATCAAGCCTTCGTCGAGCGGCCAGGAGTTCACCTTGCCTTCCCAGTCGTCGACGATGGCATTGCCGAAGCGATAGACCTCGGTCTGCTGATAGGGAACGCGCGATGACTTCCAGGCATCGCGGGCGGCGTTCAGCGTCTCGGCCGATGGCTTGGCGAGCAGCGCATCGACAGCCTTGTCGAGCGCCTCGGCCGTGATCAGCGAATCCTCGTATTTGGCGAGCGCGATGTCGGAATAAGTCTTGATGACCGCCTTGGCATCGGTTTGCGCCTTGGCCGGCAGCACGAACACCGCCGCCGTCAGCATCGCGGTGGCGCCGATCGCCGCAAGCCTGCCGCCATACCGTGCCGTGATCATCGTTCTCATGACTGTCTCTCCTCGGGAATCAATGAAATGCCGGCGCCGCGGCGGGCAACTGCCAGCGGGCAAAGAAGGGTCGCGCGATCGCGCGGTTCGCGGAAGAAAAGACACCGAAATGCCTCCAATCGAAAGGGTTCAAGGCCCAGACATCAAAGGGATGCGCTGACGCGCGAGCTTCCATAAAACGGCGAAGACACCGGATGTCAACTGGTGGCGTAGAAAAAATTCAATTGAAACAACAGTTTAGAATTATTCTAAACTAGAACTGTCAACTTTAACATCGATGTATAGGGAATGCCGGCGCATGACGCGGTTGACAGGCGGCCGTTCCGGGTGCGACCCGGATCGGCGCTCTTGCGGCGGCGCCGGACAATCGCCACCTGGCGAGACGTCCTAGATTTGAATGAGGAATCGGGCTGTTATGAAGAACGGGGTCGTCATTGTCGGTGCGGGTCATGCGGGCGTGCAAGCGGCCGCCAGCCTGCGCGAAGAGGGCTGTGACGCCCCGGTGATCCTGGTCGGCGACGAAAACGAATTGCCCTACCACAAGCCGCCGCTGTCGAAGACCTTCATCAAGGATCAGCAAGCAAAGCCGCAGCCGTTGCGCGGCGAGGCTTTTTATACCGGCAGCGCCATAGACTACCGGCCAGGCCTCCGGATCGAGCGCATCGATGTAGGCGGCCGCAGGCTGGAGATATCGGGCGGCGGCGTGTTGCCGTTCGACCGGCTTGTCCTCGCCACCGGCGCGCGGCCGCGCCTGCTGCCGCTGCCGGGTTCGGAGCTTTCTGGCGTTGTGTCGCTGCGCTCGCTCGGCGATGCCCGCCTGATCCGCGAATTGAGCGCGCAAAGCGAGGAGGTCGTCATCCTCGGCGGCGGCTTCATCGGCCTGGAGATTGCCGCGACGCTCACCGCGGCCAGCCGCAAGGTTGCGGTGGTCGAGGCGGTCGACCGGCTGCTCGGCCGCGCCGTGGCGCCGGTCATCGCCGGCCATGTGCGCCAGCGGCTGGAAGCCACCGGTGTGCGCGTCCTCACCGGCACCACCATCGAACGGCTGGAGGGCGAGAACGGCCGTGTTTCGGCTGCAATCACCTCATCCGGCGAAAGATTGCCGGCGCAGATGGTCGTCATCGGCATTGGCGTCGTGCCGAATGTCGAACTGGCCGAAGCCACCGGTATTGCCATCGCCAACGGCATCCGCGTCGACCAGCAGATGCGCACGTCCGTGCCGGAAATCCTCGCCATCGGCGACGCCGCCTCCTACCGGCACTGGTTCACCGGCGGCGATGTGCGGCTGGAATCGGTGCAGAACGCCACAGACCAGGCGCGGCTCGCCGCGCGCACCATCGTCGGCCACGCCGACAATTACTCGGCGGTGCCGTGGTTCTGGTCCGATATCGGCGACATGAAGCTGCAGATGGTCGGTCTGATTGCGGGCGGCGACAGCCATGTCGTGCTGGGCGACGTGGCCGAGAACAAATTCTCCATCTACCACTATGCCGGAAGCCGGCTGCTCGGCATCGAATCGGTCAACCGGCCGGGCGACCATATGCTTGGCCGCAAGATGCTCGGTGCCGGTTTTTCGCCGTCGCCGCAGATTGTCGCGACCGGGCCCGACGGGCTGAAGGCGGCGCTCGCCGCCTTCCAGCAGGCAGAGCCTGCAAGAGCGGCGGGATAGCTCTAGGCGGCGCGGACCTCGCGGATCGAACTTTCCAGGATGTCGAGCGCCTCGTTCATAACGGCGTCCTGGATGGTGATCGGCGCGAGAAAACGGATGACGTTGCCGTAGACGCCGCAGGTGAGCAGGATCAGGCCCTTGTCGAGCGCCTTCAGCCGGACCGCATTGGCGAGTTCCGGCGACGGCAGGCCCTTCGTCACATCGTTGAATTCGACCGCGTTCATGAAGCCGGGCCCTCTGATATCGACGATCTCCGGCGCTTCGTCGCGAATCGATTGCAGGCGCTGCTTCAGCCGGTTGCCCAGCGTGTTGGCGCGGTCGCAGAGCTTCTCCTCATCGATGACGTCGAGCACGGCATGCGCCGCGGCGACGCCGATCGGGCTGCCGCCATAGGTGCCGCCGAGCCCGCCGGGGTTCGGTGCATCCAGGATCTCGGCACGCCCGGTGACCGCCGCCAACGGGAAACCGCCGGCCAGGCTCTTGGCCATGGTGGTGATATCGGCTGCCACCTCATGGTGGTCCATGGCGAACATCTTGCCGGTGCGGGCAAAGCCGGTCTGCACTTCGTCGGCGATCAACAGCATGCCGTGCTGGTCGCAGATCTTGCGCAATGCGGTCATGAAGTCGCGCGGCGCCTCGTAGAAGCCGCCCTCGCCCTGCACCGGCTCGACGATGATGGCGGCGACGCGGGCCGGATCGACATCGGCCTTGAACAGCCGGTCGAGCGCGGCCAGCGAATCGGCGACCGCGACGCCGTGCAGCGCCACCGGGAACGGCGCATGGAAGACGTCAGCCGGCATGGCGCCGAAGCCGACCTTGTAGGGCACGACCTTGCCGGTCAGCGCCATGCCCATGAAGGTGCGGCCGTGAAAGCCGCCGGAAAAAGCGATGACCGCCGGCCGGCCGGTGGCGTTGCGGGCAATCTTGATGGCATTCTCCACCGCCTCGGCGCCGGTGGTGACGAAGATCGTCTTCTTGTCGAATTTGCCGGGCAGCATGCCGTTTAGCCGTTCGGCCAGCCTGATATAGCTCTCATAGGGCACGACCTGGTAGCAGGTGTGGGTGAAACGGTCGAGCTGCGCCTTGACCGCTTCGATCACCCTGGGGTGACGGTGGCCGGTGTTGACGACGGCGATGCCGGACGAGAAATCGATGTAGCGGCGGCCTTCCACATCCCAGATTTCCGAGTTTTCGGCGCGATCGGCATAGATCTGCGTGGTCATGCCGACGCCGCGCGAAATCGACTGGCTCTTGCGTTCGGAAATGGCTGAATTTGTCATCGTACCCCTCACCGGGCCGGCGCCCGCTCTCGTTTGATGGCTGTTGAGACTCTTCTGACCTTATTTCACGCTTTCCTCAAGTTGGCACTGGCGGCGGGCGATTGGGCCTGCCGCCGATGCGTTAACTGGCGAGCCTAACCCAACCGCCTATACGCGTACGAGAAGAGGTTTCCTTTTTGCGGGGATCAATTATCCTCGCCATTGTCCGCCCTGTCTTGCTACAGGGAACGGCCCCGCGCGGTTGAGGGAGCTATGAGCAGGAACGCGACATCGTCCGTCTCGCCGCAATTGGTTAAAGCCCATTTGTCTTTTCCTGCCTCCACAATTCTAGCCTGCGCAATGGCAATGCTGCCTTTGCTTCTGGCCGGTTGCCAGAAGCAGGAGGCCGCCGCGAAGAAACTGCCAGTCATGGTCCTCACCGAGACCGTGGCGATCGCCAACTATGCGCCAAGGACTTCGCTCACCGGTGTGATCGCGGCGCGCACGCTAAACAATCTTTCGTTCCGGGTCGGCGGCCGCGTCGCCGAACGGCTTGTCGACGTCGGGCAGCATGTCGATCAAGGTACCGTGCTCGCCCGCATCGATCCGCAGGAACAGGAATTCGACCTGCGCTCGGCGCAGGCCGATCTCGACGCCGCGCAGGCGCAATTGACCCAGGCCGCCGCCGCCTTCGAACGGCAAAAGACACTGCTTGCCCAGGGCTACACGACGAGGCGCGACTATGATGCGGCCGAACAGGCGTCGAAGGTGGCGCGAGGCAGCGTCGATGCCGCTCAAAGCGCGCTCGCCAATGCAAAAGAGGACCTTTCCTTCACCGAACTCAAGGCGGGTGCGGCAGGCGTGATCACAGTGCGCCAGGTCGAAGCCGGGCAGGTGGTGCAGGCGGCGCAGACCGTCTTCACCCTTGCCGAGGACGGCGACCGCGATGCGGTCTTCAACGTAGAGGAAACGATGGTAGCAAAGACGCCGGCAGCACCCGCGGTGACAATCACGCTGTTGTCGGATCCGCAGATCAAGGCGATGGGCAAGGTGCGTGAAATCTCGCCGGCGGTCGATCCGGCTTCAGGCTCGATCCGGGTCAAGGTCGCCATTCCCGACACGCCCGCGGGCATGCCGCTCGGCGCGGCCGTCATCGGCTCGGTCAGCGCCCAGCCGTCGAAGGCCGTCATCGTGCCGTGGCAGGCATTGACCTCGAGCGCGGGCAAGCCGGCCGTCTGGGTCGTCGATCAAGCGACCAAGGCGGTGGCAGCGAGACAGGTGGAGGTGCTGGCCTTCGGATCCGGCTCGGTCATCATCGACAAGGGGCTCGAGGCAGGCCAAACGGTCGTCACCGCCGGCGGCCAGTTGCTCAGCCCCGGCCAGACCGTCGAGATAGCGGGAGCGGAGCAATGAACCGGCTCCTGCGCAGCCCTGCCCCGCTTGTTCCTGCCCTGTTTGGGCTCGTGCTCGGCGCCTGCTCGCAATCGGAAGAGAAGCCGCCCGAGATCATCCGGCCGGTGCTGTCGGTGGTGGTCGAGCCCCGCACCGTAGAGACCTTCGGCTTCGCCGGATCTGTCGAACCGCAGTTCAGCGCCGACCTTGCCTTCCGCCTGCTTGGCCGGGTCGTCGTCCGCGATCTCAAGGTCGGCGATATCGTCACCAAGGGCACGACGATCTCGGCGCTCGATCCGACGGCGCTGGAGCTTGCCGTGCAGGCAGCGAAGGCAGAACTCTCCAACGCGCAGGCGCAATTTGCCAATGCCGCCGCCAGCGAGGAGCGCCAGCGCCAGTTGCTTGTTGCCGCCAATACCTCGCAAGCCGTCTTCGACGCCGCGCGGCAAGCCAGGCAGGCCGCCGCGGCCGGTGTCGAGCGGGCCAATGCGGCGCTGGCCAAATCGCAGGAACAGCTTGGCTATACCAGGTTGTTCTCGGACTTCGATGGCGTGGTCACCGCCGTCGGCGCCGAGGTCGGCCAGACGGTCTCGCCCGGCCAGACCGTCGTCACGGTGGCGCGCTCTGACCCGCGTGAAGCAGTCGTCGACATTCCCGACCAGTTGACCGGCGATCTCGCCTTCGGCACCCCCTTCCAGATCATCCTGCAATCGCTGCCGACGATACGCAGCGACGCCAAGCTGCGC
>NZ_SUEG01000006.1:7785-10108 GCF_005063415.1 Mesorhizobium sp. | reverse complement strand
ATCTGGAAGGGGGTGCCGAAGGCGAGATCGCCCCGCAGGCCGAAGGTTCGACCCGCACGCGCCGCGTCCGGCTGACGCTCATCGATCCGCCGCCGGCATTCAGGCTTGGTTCGACGGTGACGGCGACCCGCATTGCCAAGATCACGCCGACGATCGAGTTGCCGCTGTC
Organism: Mesorhizobium sp.; assembly: GCF_005063415.1. Taxonomy (GTDB): domain Bacteria; phylum Pseudomonadota; class Alphaproteobacteria; order Rhizobiales; family Rhizobiaceae; genus Mesorhizobium. Next base: position 9,939 of record NZ_SUEG01000006.1, on the reverse strand, counting down.
GGCGCTGCTGGAGAAGAACGGCAGAGAAAAGGTCTGGATCGTCGACCAGCAGACGTCGAGCGTGAGTGCCCGCGACATCAAAATTGCTGCCAAGGGTGCCGCCACTTTCACCGTCGCCGAGGGCCTCAATGCAGGCATGCGCGTCGTCACCGCCGGCGTCCACAGCCTGACCGAGGGACAGAAGGTCAAGATCCCTGAGGGAGAGGCCATATGAAGGGCTTCAACCTCTCCGACTGGGCGCTGAGCCATCGCTCGTTGGTGTGGTATTTCATGCTGGTCTTCGTCGTGGCCGGCGTCTTTGCCTATCTCAATCTCGGCCGCGAGGAAGACCCCGCCTTCACCATCAAGACCATGGTCATCCAGGCCAACTGGCCGGGCGCATCGGTCAACGAGACGGTGCGGCAAGTTACCGATCGCATCGAGAAGAAGCTCGAAGAGCTCGACAGCCTCGACTATACCAAATCCGTCACCTCTGCCGGCAAGACCGTCATCTTCGTCAACCTGAAGCCGACGACCAAGGCGCGCAATGTCGTGCCGACCTGGCTGCAGGTGCGCAACATGGTCAACGACATCTGGGCGCAGTTTCCGCAAGGCGTGCAGGGACCATTCTTCAACGACCGCTTCGGCGATGTCTACGGCAACATCTATGCCTTCACCGCCGACGGGCTGACGCCGCGCCAGTTGCGCGACTATGTCGAGGATGTCAGGACGAAGATCCTGACCGTGCCGAATGCCGGCAAGGTCGATCTGGTCGGTGCCCAGGACGAAGCGATCTACCTCGAATTCTCGACCCGCCAGATCGCGGCCCTCGGCCTCAACCAGCAAGCGATCGTGGCCAGCCTGCAGGCGCAGAACGCAATCACGCCTTCCGGCGTCATCCAGTCCGGGCCGGAGCGCATCAGCGTGCGCGTCGGCGGCCAGTTCACCTCGGAAGAGAGCCTTCGCGCCATCAATTTGCGCGTCAACGATCGCTTCTTCCGGCTGAGCGACGTGGCGACGATTTCGCGCGGCTATGTCGACCCGCCGACGGCGTTGTTCCGCTTCAACGGGCAGGACGCGATCGGCCTTGCCATCGGCATGAAGCCTAATGCCAATCTGCTGGAGTTCGGCGAGGCCCTGCACGAGGAGATGAACAAGGTGCTGGCCGACCTGCCGGTCGGCGTCGGCGTGCATCTGGTCGCCGACCAGCCTGTCATCGTCGAGGAGGCGGTTTCCGGTTTCACGCGCGCCCTGTTCGAGGCGGTCGGCATCGTGCTTGCCGTGTCCTTCATCAGCCTCGGCATGCGCGCCGGCTTCGTCGTGGCGCTGTCGATCCCGCTGGTGCTGGCCATCACCTTCACGGTCATGGCCTATCTCGGCATATCGCTGCAGCGCATTTCGCTCGGCGCGCTCATCATCTCGCTCGGCCTTCTTGTCGATGACGCCATGATCGCGGTGGAGATGATGGTGGCGCGGCTGGAGGTCGGTGACAATCTGCGCAAGGCGGCGACCTATGTCTACACCTCGACCGCCTTTCCGATGCTGACCGGTACGCTGGTGACGGTCGCGGGCTTCATCCCGATCGGCCTCAACAACAGCGCCGCGGGCGAATACACTTTCACGCTGTTCGTCGTCATCGCCGTTTCGCTCCTGGTGTCATGGATCGTCGCGGTGCTGTTTGCGCCGCTGCTCGGCGTCACCATCCTGCCGGCGACGATGAAGCAGCACCATGAAAAGCCCGGCCGCTTCACCGCGCTGTTCCGGCGCGTCCTCGTCGGCTCGGTGCGCCATCACTGGCTGACCATCATCGCCACGGTGCTGTTGTTTGCGGCGTCGCTGGCCGGCTTTGGCCTCGTCCAGCAGCAGTTCTTTCCAGCATCCGACCGTCCCGAACTGATCGTCGACTGGAATCTGCCGCAGAACTCCTCAATTGCCGAGACCCGGGACCAGATGGAGCGGTTCGAACAGCGGGCGCTGGTCGGCAATCCCGATATCGACCACTTCAGCTCCTATATCGGCCAAGGCGCGGTTCGCTTCGTGCTGGCCTATGACGTGCAACCGGGCAATCCCTATTTCGGCCAGACCGTCATCGTCACCAAGAGCATCGAGGCGCGCAATCGGGTCAAGCCGGCGCTCGAAAAGCTGCTGCACGACGAGTTCGTCGGCACCGACGCC
>NZ_SUEG01000006.1:0-7775 GCF_005063415.1 Mesorhizobium sp. | reverse complement strand
CGCCTTTGTCAAGCCGCTCGAACTCGGGCCGCCGGTCGGGCGGCCGGTGCAGTACCGCGTCGGTGGTCCTGACGTCCAGACGGTACGGACACTGGCGCAGGAATTCGCCGGCATCATTTCCGCCAATCCGCAGCTGGCCGCACCCACTTTCGACTGGAACGAGCCCGAGCGCGTGCTGAGGGTCGACGTGCTGCAGGACAAGGCACGGCAACTCGGCATCACCTCTTCGGACATCGCCAGCGCGCTGAACAGCACGGTCGGCGGCTCCACCATCACCCAGGTGCGAGACGCGACCTATCTGATCAATGTGGTGGCCCGTTCGCGCGAGGCCGAACGGGGTTCGATCGGCACACTGCAGAACATGCAATTGCCAACCGGAACCGGCGAGGCGATCCCGCTGGCCGCGGTGGCGAACTTCCGCTACGAGCTCGAGCAGCCGACGGTGTGGCGCCGCGACCGCATCCCGACCATCACCGTGCGCGCCGGGCTGGTCGGCGACGTGCTGCCCGCCACCGTGGTCAACGAGGTGAAACCGTCGGTCGACGCCTTCATCGCCAAATTGCCACCGGGCTATTCGATCGCCACCGCCGGCTCGGTCGAGGAAAGCGCCAACAGCCAGGGGCCGATAGCCGCCGTGGTGCCGCTGATGCTGTTCATCATGGCGACCATCCTGATGGTGCAGTTGCAGAGCTTCCAGCGCCTGTTCCTGGTCGTGGCGGTGGCGCCGCTCGGCCTGATCGGCGTGGTGGCCGCGCTGGTGCCGAGCGGGGCACCGCTCGGCTTCGTTGCCATCCTCGGCGTGCTGGCGCTGATCGGCATCCTGATCCGCAATTCTGTCATCCTGATCGTCCAGATCGAGGATCTTGTGAACGAGGGCAAGGACCGCTGGGCCGCCGTCATCGAGGCGACCGAGCATCGCATGCGGCCGATCGCGCTGACAGCGGCGGCCGCGAGCCTGGCGCTGATCCCGATCGCACGCGAAGTGTTCTGGGGGCCGATGGCCTATGCCATGATGGGCGGCATCATCGCCGGCACGGCGATCACACTGCTGTTCCTGCCAGCGCTCTATGTGACGTGGTTTCGGATCAAGGAGCCGAAAGGAACGCCTGAAAACGAGGAGAGCGCAAACGGTGGCGACGAGGTTCCTATACGCAGCGTGGCCTGACCGCACGGTTGCGAATTGAGTCGCAGCACGTGGAATAGAAAGATACCGCTAAGCCCTCACGAACCCCTCGCTTGCCCTCAGCAAATTGCGCGTATAATCCTTGGTGACACGGCGTTCGACAAGATCGTCCGCCGCCAGATTCTCGACGGCCTCGCCGTTCTGCATCACCATCAGCCGCTCGCATATGTGAGTGATGATGGCGAGGTCGTGGCTGACCATCAGGAAGGTCAGCTTGCGCCGCCGCCTGATCTCTTCCAGCAGGTTCAGCACCTCCGCCTGCACCGAAGCGTCGAGCGCCGAGGTCGGCTCGTCGAGCAGCAGGATCGACGGTTCCAGAATCAGGGCGCGCGCGATCGCGACGCGCTGACGCTGGCCGCCCGATAATTGATGCGAATAGCGGAAGCGGAATCCGGTGCCCAGGCCGACCTCGTCCAGCGCCCGCTGGATGCGCTTTTCGCCGTCGGCGAAGCCGTGAATGGCGAGTGGCTCCTGCAGTAGGCGGTCGACGGTCTGGCGTGGGTGCAGCGAGCCGTACGGGTCCTGGAACACCATCTGCACCTCGCGGTAGAACGCCTTGTCGCGGCGCGCGCCGAGCGTCTTGCCGTTGACGGTAATGGTGCCTGATGCGGCTGGCGCCAGGCCGGCGATTGCCCTGAGCAGCGTCGACTTGCCTGAGCCGGATTCGCCGACCAAGCCGAAGGATTCGCCAGATTTGACCTCGATGCTGACACCCTTCAGCGCGCGAAAACGGTCGAAGACCACCTCCAGCCGGTCGACGGAAAGGGCTGCCGTCATGCCGCCCACTCCGGCTTGCGGTCGAGTACCGGCAGCGGGTGGCGGTCGGCGCCGATCTTGGGCATGCAGTTGAGCAGGCCGCGCGTATAGGGATGCTGGGCGCGGCCGAGTTCCGAGGCCTTGAGCTGTTCGACCACCTTGCCGGCATACATGACGATGACACGATCGCAGAAGGACGAGACCAGGCGCAGATCGTGCGAGATGAAGATCAGCCCCATGCCGCGCTCGCTGACCAGCCGGTCGAGGATGCCGAGCACGTCGAGCTGCACGGTGACGTCGAGTGCCGAGGTCGGCTCGTCGGCGATCATCATTTCCGGCCCGGCGATCAGCATCATGGCGATCATGGCGCGCTGGCCCATGCCGCCGGAGACCTCGTGCGGATGCAGGTCGAAGACACGGGCCGGATCGCGGATCTGCACGGCCTCCAGCATGGCCAGCGCGCGGTCTCGAGCCTCGGCCTTGGAGACCTTCTCATGCGTGCGCAGCGTCTCGACGATCTGGCGGCCGATGCTCATCACCGGGTCGAGCGAATATTTCGGATCCTGCAGGATCATGGCGATACGCTTGCCACGCAGCGCCCGACGCTCGCGCGGCGAGGCGGCCAGCAGGTCGATGCCGTCAAAAGCGAGCGTCTTCGCGGTCACCTCGGCCTGCGGCGGGGTGACGCCCATGATGGCGCGGCCGGTCTGCGACTTGCCCGAACCGCTCTCGCCGACGATGCCGAGCCGCTCGCGGCCGAGCGAGAAGGAAACGCCGCGCACCGCCTCGATCAGGCCGGTGCGCGTCGGGAAGGTGACGCGCAGGTCATCGACTTCGAGAAGCGCGCTCATTGGTCACCGCTTCGGGGGTCGAGCGCGTCGCGCAGGCCGTCGCCGAGCAGGTTGAAGCCGAGGCTGACGATGAGGATGGCAAAGCCCGGCGCTCCCGCAACCCACCACTGGTCGAGCACGAAGCGGCGGCCCGATGCGATCATCGCCCCCCATTCCGGCAGCGGCGGCTGCGCGCCGAGGCCGAGGAAGCCGAGACCGGCGGCGGTCAGGATGATGCCGGCCATGTCGAGCGTCACCCTGATGATCAGCGAGGAGATGCAGAGCGGCATGATGTGGCGAAGCACGATGCGGAACGGCGAGGCGCCCATCAGCTGCACCGCCTTGATGTAGTCCGAATTGCGCACCGTGAGCGTTTCGGCGCGCGCGATGCGGGCATAGGGCGGCCACGAGGTGATGGCGATGGCAAGCACGGCATTTTCGATGCCGGGGCCGAGCGCGGCGACAAAGGCCAGCGCCAGGATCAGCTTCGGAAAGGCGAGAAAGATGTCGGTGATGCGCATCAGGATCGCATCGGTCCAGCCGCCGGCATAGCCGGCGACGGTACCGACCAGCAAGCCGATGGGCGCGGCGATGATGGCAACCAGAATGACGACGTACAGTGTCCAGCGCGAGCCGAAGATGATGCGCGAATAGATGTCGCGGCCGAGATCGTCGGTGCCGAACCAGTGGGCGGCACTCGGCGCCAGCAGCCGCGAGCCCTTGAGATCGCCGAATGTCGGCGAATAGGGCGCCAGCACATCGGCGAATGCCGCGACCACCAGCAGGGCGATGATGATGAGCAGGCCGGCAAACGCCAGCCGGTTGGCGGAGAAGCGCCGCCAGGCCACATAGGCGCGGCCGAGCCTTGCCTGCACGCGCGACGCCGGCCGCTCGCTGAGCAGCCAGTCGCGGCGGGTTTGAATCGCTTCGGTGCTCATCCCGCCTTGGTCCTTGGGTCAAGCACCCGGTAGAGCAGGTCGGAGAATAGGTTGATGGCGATGAAGACCGAGCCAATGATGATGGTGCCGCCAAGCACGGCATTCATGTCGGCGTTCTGCAGCGAGTTGGTGATGTAGAGGCCGATGCCCGGCCACGAAAACACGGTCTCGGTCAGCACCGAGCCTTCGAGCAGCCCGGCATAGGACAGAGCGATCACCGTAACCATCGGCACCGCAGCGTTGCGCAGCGCGTGACCCCAGATGATGCGCGTTTCCGACAGGCCCTTGGCGCGCGCCGCGACGATGTATTCCTGGGTGAGTTCGTTCAGCATGAAGGAGCGGGTCATGCGGCTGATATAGGCGAGCGAGAAATAGCCGAGCAGCGAGGCCGGCAGGATGATGTGGCGGAAGGCATCGGCAAATACGTCCCACTGCCGCTGCCAGAGTGCATCCAGCAGGTAAAAGCCGGTAATCGGTGTGAACGTGTATTCGTAGACGACATCGAGGCGGCCGGGAAAGGCGACCCATTGCAGCTTGGCGTAGAACAGCACCAGCGCCAGCAGTCCGAGCCAGAAGATCGGCACGGAATAGCCGACAAGACCGATGATGCGCACGACCTGGTCGATGATGCTGCCGCGCCGCACCGCGGCCAGCACGCCGAGCGGCACGCCGATCACCGAACCGATCAGTGTCCCCAGCGTCGCCAGTTCGAGCGTCGCGGGAAAGGCGCGGCGAATATCGGTCATCACCGGATTGGTGGTCAGCACCGAGGTGCCGAAATCACCGTTCAGGGCATGTTTGACATAGATGTAGAACTGCTCGACCAGCGGCAGGTCGAGGCCCATCTCGCGGCGCGTGCGTTCGACGACATTGGCCGGCGCCCGGTCGCCGAGCACCGCCAGCACCGGGTCGATCGGGATCACGCGGCCGATGAAGAAGGTCACCGCGAGCAGACCGAGATAGGTCGTTATCGCGATGACCAGGAACCTGGCGATCGATGAGGCCACGGCAACAGCACGGGCGCCGCCGCGCCCTGCCGTCACTTCGCTTTCAGCCACACTCATACGGCGCGTCCGCCGGCGTCACTCCTTCGAGACGGGCCCGACGAAGTTGGTGTCGAAGCTCGGGCCGAGCGCAAAGCCCTTGAGGTTCTTGCGCAGGCCGGCCACTTCCAGCTGCTGGTGGATGATGACGAACGGGCTGGTATCGAGGATCTTCTTCTCGAGATCCTGGTACATTGCGGCGCGCTTGGCCGCGTCCTTCTCGAGCAGGGCGGCTTCGGTCTGCTTGGTCAGGTCCGGAATGTCCCAGGCGTTGCGCCAGGCCAGCGTCTTGGTCTTGCCTTCATCCGAATTGTCCGGGTTGCTGGCAAAGGTCTGCGCATTGGAGTTCGGGTCGAAATAGTCCTGGCCCCACTGGCCGATATAGATGTCGTGGTTGCGGGCGCGGTATTTGGTCAGCGTCTGCTTGCCGTCGCCGGGGATGATCTCCAGCTTGATGCCGGCCTGTCCCAGCGTCTGCTGGATGGATTCCGCCATGCCCGTCGTCGGCTGCCCGGTGCGCACGTCCATGGTGACGCTGAAGCCGTCGGCGAGACCCGCCTTGGCTAGCAGTTCCTTGGCCTTGGCGACGTCCAACTTGAACGGGTTCTCGTCCAGTTCGCCGAGCACGCCCTTGGGCAGGAAGGTCTGGTGGATCTCGCCGATGCCCTTGAGGATGGTCGTGCTCAAGGCATCGTAGTCGACCAGATATTTGAACGCCTGGCGAACCTCGGGCTTGGCGAGGTTCGCGTTCTTCTGATTGAGGCTGATGTAATAGACCGTGCCCTTCGGCGCGCTGGTGGTGGTGAGGTCGGCATTCTTGGCGATGGCGTCGAGATCGTTCGGCTCGAGATTGCGGGCAACGTCGATGTCGCCGGCTTCCAGCGCCAGACGCTGGCCGGAGCTTTCCTTCATGTTGCGATAGATGACCCGCGCAAGCTTTGCCTTTTCACCGTTGTAATTGTCGTTGCGCTCGAGGACGACGGCCTCGTTGGCGCGCCATTCGCGCAGCTTGAAGGCACCGGAGCCGGCATAGCCGGTCTTCAGCCAGGCATTGCCGAAATCATTGTCCCATTTGTAATCGGCGCTCGGCGTGACCGCGGCGACATGCTCCTTGACCAGCTTGGCGTCGACGACCGAGGCGACGGTCGCCGACAGGCAGTTCAGCACGAAGCTCGGCGCATAGGCCTTGTCGACGGTGAACTGGAACGTCGTATCATCAACAGCCTTGGCCTTCTCGGTGACGTTGCCGCCATCGATGCCGAACTGGCCGATGATGAAGGCCGGGCTCTTGTCGAGCTTGATGGCGCGCTCGAACGAATAGGCGACGTCCGCTGCCGTGATCGGATTGCCGGAAGCGAATTTGAGGCCGGGCTTGAGCTTGAATGTGTAGGTCAGGCCATCGTCGGAGACGCTCCAGCTTTCCGCGAGATCGCCCTTGACTTTGGAGGTGTCGCTGAGGTCGAGGCGCACCAGAAGATCGTAGGTGTTGCCGGTGATTTCGGCGGTCGACAATTCGAATGCCTCGCCCGGATCCATGGAGATGATGTCGTCGATGGCGAAACCCTCGACCAGCGTGTCGGCGGGCGTGACCGCGAAGGCAGGCGCACCGGCCAGAAGCAGCGCGGACATTGCCGCGCCCGCGAGCAAGAAGCGGGAGCGTAGAGCAAACTTTTCCATCATCATTTTAACTGTTCCCTGTTTTTGTTGACCTGAGTTCCCGGCTCAGGGTTGTGGCATTTCTTGCCGCGTCGAACGGTGATCCCCGGACCGTTGTCTTGGCAATTTTTTGTGCGGTTCCGGTTCACCATATCCGGCGGTTTCGAGCGCGGCAACGAGCATTTGCAGAACGGTTGATTGGTCCAGGCCGGCGGTGCGAAAACCCGGCTATTTCAGCGCGGTAACCAGGTCGGCGTCGGGAAAGCAGGTAGCGGATCGGCCGTTGCTGGCCTGCCATTTGCCGATCGAGCGGCGCGTCTTGAAGCCGGGCAGGCCGTCGGCGCTGCCGACATCGTAGCCCTTCGCTTCCAGCGCCCGCTGCAGGGCGGCGATGTCGGAGCGGTAGAGCCCGCCGACCGCGCCCCAATTGCCTGAGAAATTGCTGTCGCCATGGGCGATGCGATCGGCGCCATGGCCGATGAACAGAGCATAGAGATCGCTGGTGTTATACTGCTTCAGCACATAGAAATTGGGGGTGACGATGAAGGCCGGGCCGCTGCGTCCCGCCGGCATCAAAAGAAAACCTTCGGCTTTCAGTTCGCTCGCCGGAAACGGTTTGCCCGACACGCGCCTGATGCCCATATCAGCCCATTGCGAAATCTTCTTGCCCTGGTCGGGACCTTCGAGCGAGCAGGAGACGCTGTCCGGCACCGTCACCTCGAAGCCCCAGCCGCGGCCCCTGACCCAGCCATAATGGACGAGATAATTGGCGATCGATGCCAGTATGTCCGGCGTCGAATTCCAGATGTCGGTGCGGCCGTCGCCGTCGAAATCGACGGCATGCTTCAGAAACGATGTCGGCATGAACTGCGGCTGGCCAAGCGCGCCGGCCCAGGACGATTTCATCGCGTGGACCGGAGCAAGGCCGCGCTCGACGATCTCGAGCGCAGCCAAGAGCTCGGTGCGGAAGAATTCCTTCTTGGTCGACATGAACGCCTTGGTGCCCAGCACCTCGAAGGCGTCATAAGGCATCTTCGCCGCGCCGAAGCCGCTCTCGCGGCCCCAGATCGCCAGCAGCACTTCGCCGGGCACGCCATAGCGTTTCTCAATTGCGGCAAGCGTGCTGGCGTTGGCCGCCTCGCGGGTGCGGCCGCCGGCGGTCACCGTACGGACTATCTTTTCGGCGAAATAGGCGCCGGGCGAACCGAATTCGGCCTGGTGCTGTTTCTGCGGCGTCGTCGCCTTCTCGCCCGGCTTCACCAAATCGGGCAGCTTGAGGTTCGGCTTGACGCCGTCGAAGGCGGCATCGAAGGTTTTCCTGGAGATGCCTTTGGCGCTGGCTTCGGGCCAGAGGTCGTTGCCAAGCCAG
>NZ_SUEG01000069.1:27463-29437 GCF_005063415.1 Mesorhizobium sp. | reverse complement strand
GGCCTGCCGATCAGCCCCCTTCCCCCCGTCAATATACGGGGAGAAGGTGCCGGCAGGCGGATGAGGGGCGGCGCCACGTTCGGATGACTGGACGATCTCTGGTTGCGTCGGCTCTGGCTCGGGAATGACGGGAGCAGACGGAATCTCCTCTGACGCCGATTCCTCGGCAGGCGCCTCCGGCTCCTCGATCAGAGCGGGTTCCGGCTGGATCTCTGGCTCGGGCGGAATGGTTGGTGCAGGTTGGAGCTGTGGCTGCGGCGCAGGTGGTGCTTCGGTGTCGACAGACGACGGAGGCGCAGTATCTGCCTCGGGCCGCGGCTCTTCGCGTTTCAAAAACTCCGGGACGGCCTGTTCGGCGGCCGGCTTCAGCGCTTCCAGTTCATCCCATTTGATCGGCGGCAGCGGTGCGGCCTCATCGGGCCGCTCCTCGACGACTTCCTTCTTGCCGAACGAAAATATCTTCTTGAAGAACCCAGCCATGTCTTGCGCTCTCAGGCGGCGCGGGCGGCAAGCGGCGCGGCGATCAGTCTGATACCGTCATGACCGGCGATATCAGCCTCGACGATGTCGCCCGGCGTGCCGGCAGAGACCGCGGCCAGCGTAAACCCTTCGGTGCGGCCGAGCCCGTCGCGCTCGACCAGGATCGACTGGCGTGTGCCGGCGAGCGAGGCAAGATGGCGGCGATAGGCGGCCTCGCCGGCGGCGCGCAGGCGTGCCGCGCGTTGCTTGACGACGTCGCGGCGGAGCTGAGGCATGCGCGCGGCGGGCGTGCCCTGGCGCGGCGAAAACGGGAAGACATGGAGATGCGTCAGGCCGCATTCCTCGACGATTTCCAGCGAGTTTTCGAACATGGCGTCCGTCTCGGTCGGGAAGCCGGCGATGATGTCGGCGCCGAAAACGATGCCGGGGCGCAGTTTGCGCACATCCTCGCAAAAGCGGATCGACTGGTCGCGGCTGTGCCGGCGTTTCATCCGCTTCAGTATCATGTCGTCACCCGATTGCAGCGACAGATGTAGATGCGGCATCAGCCTCGGCTCGGTGGCGATGGCGTCCAGCAGATCGTCGTCGGCCTCGATCGAATCGATGGAGGAAAGCCGCAGGCGTTTCACGTCCGGCACCTGCTTCAGGATGGTCTTGACCAATTTGCCGAGCTTCGGCGCGCCCGGCAGATCGGCGCCAAAACTGGTCATGTCGACGCCGGTCAGCACGATCTCGGCATAACCATTGCCGACGAGTCGCTTGACCTGCTCGACCACGGCGCCCATCGGTACAGAGCGCGAATTGCCGCGACCGTAAGGAATGATGCAGAAGGTGCAGCGGTGGTCGCAGCCGTTCTGCACCTGGACGAAAGCGCGCGCCCGGCCCTCGATGGCGTCGACCATGTGGGCGGCCGTCTCGCGCACTGAAAAGATATCGTTGACGCGCGCCTTCTCAGTGTCGTTGACGCCGAAATCCGGCAGCGCGCGATAGGAATGCGCCCTGAGCTTCTCCTCATTGCCGAGGACCAGATCGACCTCGTCCATGGCGACGAAATCCTGCGGGCCGGTCTGCGCAGCGCAGCCGGTAACGATGATGCGGGCGGCCGGGTTCTCACGGCGGGCTTTTCTGATCGACTGCTTGGCCTGGCGCACCGCCTCGCCGGTGACGGCGCAGGTGTTGAAGATGATGGCGCCGCCTTCGAGCCCGCCGAGACCCGCACTTTCGGCTTCGCGCCGCATCACCTCCGATTCATAGGTGTTGAGCCGGCAGCCGAAGGTGACGACATCGATGCCCTTGTTGCCACGAGGAGCCATCAGGCGGCGCTTTCGGTGTCGCGCGCCCACGCCCCGGTCGACGGATCGAAGTTGCCGGAAAATTCCCATTCGGCGGCACCGGTCAGGATGACGTGGTCGTCGTCGCGCCACAAAACATGCAGCGAGCCGCCGCCGGGCGTCGTCAGCGGGACGCTGCGGCCGGTGCGCCGGGTGCGGGCCG
>NZ_SUEG01000069.1:26184-27453 GCF_005063415.1 Mesorhizobium sp. | reverse complement strand
GCGGCGCAAGCGGCCGAGCCGCAGGCCTTGGTCAGGCCGGCGCCGCGCTCCCAGGTACGGATGACCATGGTCTCAGGCGAAGTCACCTGTGCGATGGTGATGTTGGCGCGCTCGGGGAAGATCGGGTGGTTTTCGAGCAGCGGGCCGAAGCGCTCGAGGTCGTACGACCAGACGTCGCGGTCGACCCAGAAGATGGCGTGCGGATTTCCCATCGAGACGACCGACGGCGAATGCAGCACCGGGGCATCGATCGGGCCGATCTGCAGCTCGATCATGCGGGTGTCGCGAAATTCCTCGGCCAGCGGGATGTCCTGCCAGCCAAAGCGCGGCCTGCCCATGTCGACCGAGATCATTCCGTCGGCATGTTCCTCGGCATTGAGGATGCCGGCGACTGTTTCAAACGCAAATGTCTTCTGGCCGGTCTCGGCGGCGAGCGCCTGGACGACACAGCGCATACCGTTGCCGCAGGCTTGCGCGCTGGTTCCGTCCGAATTCAAGATGTCGATGAAAAAGGCGGTGCCCGGCGTCCTGGCGTCATGGATCGCCATGACCTGGTCGAAGCTGGTCGCGGCATCGGCATTAAGCGCGACGGCTGCCGCAGGCGTCACCCGATCGGCGCGACCGCGCATATCTGCAACGATAATCTCGTTGCCGATGCCGTTCATCTTGGCGAAAGGGGCCGCGCTTGCCATCGATCGAAAGGTCTCTTGCCGGTTTGGCGCCTATATGGCGGATAGCGGCAGAAATTACCAGCGCGGCGTGATTTTCAAGTCACCGCGAAGACGCCAAGCACGATCAGCAGGAAGATGATCAGCACGATCCCGATGAGGATGCGCGCGCCGGTGGCGGCGGCTCCGGCCAGTGCCGGCATGCCGAGCAGGCTCGCCGCGGCCGCGATAATCAAAAGAATGATGATCCACCTGATCATGAGAGACACCTCGCAGCCGACAGGTTTGAACACCTACAAACGTCTATGTGATGCCTTAGGTTCCGCCGCGTCAGACCGCCGGCACGTCCCAGACTTCGCCCGGCTGCAAGGCGCGAAAACGTTGCCGCGGCAGGCCGGCAGCATCTAGCGCTTCGCCGAGCTTTCTGGGCGGCTCGTCGATAGGCTCGTTGGTCAGCCGGAACGTGCCCCAGTGACAGCCGGCGGCATAGGCGGCGTTGCACAAAAGCATGCCTTGCACCGCCTCCTCCGGATCCTGGTGATGCGGCGCCATGAACCAGCGCGGCTCGTAGGCGCCGATCGGCAGGATGGCGAGGCGGAAC
>NZ_SUEG01000069.1:25828-26174 GCF_005063415.1 Mesorhizobium sp. | reverse complement strand
GAACCCGCCGTGCTTTTGCGCCATCAGCCGGTAATTGATGCCGCCGTGGAAGCCGGTATCGCCGGCGAAATAGATCTTTGCGTCGGATGTCTCGACGACGAAACCCGCCCACAGCGCCATGCGCCGGTCGCGAGTACCGCGGGCCGACCAGTGGTGCACCGGCTCGACATAGACGGCGACGCCATCGCCGATATCGACCCGGTCGCCCCAGTCATGCGCGGAAAGCCGCATATGGGGCACGGCAGCGCCGATGATCGTGTCGTTGCCGAGCGGAGTCAGCAGCAGCGGGTCGTGTCTTGTCTTCAGGCGCTTCAGCGTGGCGAGGTCGAGATGGTCGTAATGGTTG
>NZ_SUEG01000069.1:14869-25818 GCF_005063415.1 Mesorhizobium sp. | reverse complement strand
TTTCGGACCGGCGAAGGAGAGCGGCGAGACGCGTCGCGACCAGACCGGGTCGGTCAGGATGTTCAGGCCGGCTGTCTGGACGAGCAGCGAGGAATGACCGACCATGGTGAGGCGCAGCGCAGAACCATCGATGCGCTCGACCGGTCTTGCCGGTGGAAACGGGCTCGGATCCGCCGCAGGCCATTTCGAGCGCTCGCGGCTCAATTGCCATTTTAACAGATCGGCAAAGCGACCCGGCGGCCGGCCGTCGGGATTGAAGAACAAGGTGCCGTCGAAATGATCGCTGGGCGGCCCGCTGTAATAGCGGTTGGCGGCTCTCTTTCTCGCGGCCAAGAAATCGGCTCCCTGCAATTTGCTGATCGCCAAGAGATAATGCCGGAGCCGGCCCGCGCAAGCATTTGAGGTGAACGCCAAGGTTTTGGCGCCGGTGCGCCGTATCGCATCAACCGGAGGTGCCGGCCAAACGGCCAAGGCGTAACACAATTTAGGCAATGTGCATTTTGCGACAAATTTGCAACATTAGCGGCGCAAACCGTATTTTAACCATATCGGGTTGAAATTTCGCCACCTTCTCCATCTTGGTGAGGGGGACATTGCGCGGACGGCACCCCCAGCCCGATCCGACGGAGGTTGAAGAATGAAATTTTCGAAAACCGGCCTGCTGGCCGTATCGCTGGCCGCGCTCGTTGCGAGCGGCTGTTCAACCTCACGGTTCACATCAATGGACGACCAGCAGCCGGCGCCCCTGGAACCTGCGCCCGCCGGCAAGGTGACCGCAAACCAGCTGCCGCCGCCGGCAACACCCGGCCCGGCCGATCCGTCGAAATTTCCAACCGCACCGCAGAACACCCAGGTCGCCTCGCTGCCGCCGGACGGGACGGCTCCGGCCGGTGCGGCCGACCTTACCGCGTCCAGCGTCGCCGGCGTGTGGAAGGCAAGCGTGTCCGGCCAGAGCTGTCAGGTGGCGACGCCGCAGACGAAATTCGGTTCGGGCTACCGCGCCGGACCGCTGCATTGCCCGGCGCCGCTCGACGGCATCAAATCCTGGAACGTCGCCGGCAAACAACTGACGCTCTTTGACGAGAACGGCGGCACGCTGGCACGGCTCTATTCCTCGGGCGGCGAGAAATTCGACGGCCAGACTTCCAACGGCCTGCCGATCTCGCTTACAAGGTAAGAGAACGCCCCCCCATTGTTACGCAAATCCGGACGGAAAACCGTTACACACTTTTCCTGGAATTGCTCTCTTTTGTTTTTTACGCAATTCCGGACAGAAAACCGCTACACACTTTTCTTAGAATTGCTCCGGAACGACGTGACCGATGCATCTGCGTGACGGCCTCCAGACCCATGCGACCGTCAAGCAGCGCTACGACCATCTGGTCGAGACGGGTGCCATCGGGCGCGACCCGGCGCAGGAGCGGATCGCGGCTGCGCTCGACCGGCTGATCGACGAAATATCGGCAAAGCGGCTGGCGCATAAATCAAGCGCGCTTGGGTGGCTGTTCGCCCGCAAGCGCGAAGTGCACGAGGCGGTCAAGGGCCTCTACATCCATGGCGGCGTCGGCCGCGGCAAAACCATGCTGATGGACATGTTCTTCGAGCTGCTGCCGGCGCGGCGCAAGCGCCGGGTGCATTTCAACGACTTCATGGCCGACGTGCAGGACCGCATCCAGAAGCACCGGCAGGCTCGCAAGAACGGCACGGCCAAGGAGGACGACCCGATCCCGCCGGTGGCACGCGCGCTGGCCGAGCAAGCCTGGGTGCTATGCTTCGACGAGTTCTCCGTCACCGACATCGCCGATGCGATGATCCTGTCCAGGTTGTTTTCGGCGTTGTTTGCCAATGGCGTGGTGCTGGTCGCCACCTCCAATGTCGCGCCGCAGGATCTCTACCGCGACGGCCTGAACCGCCAGCTGTTCTTGCCGTTTGTCGCTATCCTGGAGCGCCACGCGCAGGTCCTGGCGCTTGACGCCGACAAGGATTACCGCCTCGACAAGCTCAGCCGCATGCCGGTCTACGTCACCCCGGCCGATGCCGCCGCCGACCATGCGCTCGACGAGGCGTGGGCGGTGATGACGCATGGCAGGCCGACGGCCGAGACGATGCTGACGGTGAAGGGCCGGCACGTCGTAGTGCCGCGTGCTGCCGGCGAGGCGGCGCGGTTTTCCTTCGCCGATCTCTGCGAGAGGCCGCTCGGCGCCCGTGACTATCTTGCCATCGCCGGCCGTTTCTCGACCATCTTCATCGACCATGTGCCGGTGCTTGGCGAAGGCAAGCGCAACGAAGCCAAGCGCTTCATCCTGCTGGTCGATACGCTCTACGATCATCATGTACGGCTGGTGATGAGCGCCGCGGCACCGCCGGCGCAGCTCTATACGGCCAAGCGCGGCAACGAAGTCTTCGAGTTCGAGCGCACCGCATCGCGGCTGATCGAGATGCAGAGCCACGACTGGCTGGAGAACTGGGCGGAGAGGCAGAGGGCGCAGGGATCATCGACCGAGGCACGGCAGGCTCAGGCGTGAGGGATAGTACAGAAGGGGCCGCTGCCGCCGGCGCCTATAATCGATAAACATACATGACGAACCCCTCCGCCGGCCCATGCGGCTCTTTTCGCGACTCGTAAAGTGCGTGAGCGGCAACATTGTCCGGCTCGGTGCCGACCCACGCCTCCTCACAGCCATGCTCGCGACCGAGTGCGAACATGGCGCCGAGCATCCTTGTCGCAATGCCCTGGCGTTGAAAGGCCGGCGCCAGGCCGACCTCGTCTATGTAGAGTTCGCTCACCTTGTCCGGGTGGCGATGGATGACGGCTGCGCATTGGCCAACGACGATGCCGTCGGCGAGGGCCACGACCATGAAATGACCGGGCTCCGCGAGATAGGCAGAGAGCCGATCCGGCCTGACCGGCTCATCGAACACCTCGTCGGCAACCCGCATCACAAGGGCGTCATCGCCGGGAAATAGCCTTCTGATTTCAGATGCCATTGTGTAGAATTCCTCTAGCCGGCTTCAGAACTTTTACGTTTACGTAAGTCCCATTGTTTCTAACCGATTGAAATTGCTCACTCCAAAATAATCGTTTGAATTTTTGTACGGCCGGGGCTATTGCGTGCGGCGAATTTCGCGGTTCCGCAGCATTCCGGCCTCTTCCTCCGACGCCGTCATCAAATCGTCAAGGATTTGGGCGCCGTCTAGTCAAAGGGAAAACATCCTGACATGGCACGCAACAAGATAGCGCTCATCGGCTCGGGCATGATCGGCGGCACCCTCGCCCACATGGTCGGCCTCAAGGATCTCGGCGACGTCGTGCTGTTCGATATCGCCGAAGGCATCCCGCAAGGCAAGGGGCTGGACATCGCGCAGTCGTCGCCGGTCGATGGGTTCGACTCCAGGCTGACCGGCGTCAACGACTATGCCGGCATCGAGGGCGCCGACGTCTGCATCGTCACCGCCGGCGTGCCGCGCAAGCCCGGCATGAGCCGAGACGATCTTCTGGGCATCAACCTGAAGGTGATGGAGCAGGTCGGCGCCGGCCTCAAGAAATACGCGCCGAAAGCCTTCGTCATCTGCATCACCAATCCGCTCGACGCCATGGTCTGGGCGCTGCAGAAGTTTTCCGGCCTGCCGAAGAGCCATGTCGTCGGCATGGCCGGCGTGCTCGACAGTTCGCGCTTCCGTTATTTCCTGGCCGAGGAATTCAAGGTTTCGGTCGAGGACGTCACCGCCTTCGTGCTCGGCGGCCACGGCGATTCCATGGTGCCGATGATCCGCTATTCGACGGTTGCCGGCATCCCGCTTCCCGACCTCATCAAGATGGGCTGGACCTCGAAGGAGCGGCTCGACCAGATCGTGCAGCGCACCCGCGACGGAGGCGCCGAGATCGTCGGCCTGCTCAAGACCGGCTCGGCCTTTTACGCGCCGGCCGCTTCGGCCATCGCCATGGCCGAAGCCTATCTCAAGGACAAGAAGCGGGTGCTGCCCTGTGCGGCGTATCTTTCGGGCCAATATGGCGTCAAGAACACCTATGTCGGCGTTCCCGTGGTGATCGGCGCCGGCGGCGTCGAACGGATCATCGAGATCGAGCTCGCGAAAAGCGAGCAGAAGATGTTCGACAGTTCGGTCGCGGCAGTGCAGGGCCTGTGCGACGCCTGCGTCAAGATCGCTCCGCATCTCGCGGCCAAGTAAGCCGGTAACCAAGCCCGCCAAGCAAGCTGGAGACATAGCGCATGAACATCCATGAATATCAGGGCAAGGCGCTGCTGAAAGGCTTTGGCGCACCGGTGGCCGAGGGCGTGCCGGTGTTCAAGGCGAGCGAGGCGGAAGCCGCCGCCAAGGCGCTGCCCGGCCCGCTCTATGTGGTCAAGAGCCAGATCCATGCCGGCGGCCGCGGCAAGGGCAAGTTCAGGGAGCTCGGCCCCGATGCCAAGGGCGGCGTCAGGCTGGCGAAGTCGGTGGCCGAGGTCGTCGCCAACGCCAAGGAGATGCTCGGCCACACGCTGGTCACCAAGCAGACCGGCCCGGCCGGCAAGCAGGTCAACCGGCTCTATATCGAGGACGGCGCCGACATCGAGCGCGAGCTCTATCTGTCGATCCTGGTCGACCGCTCGGTCGGGCGCGTCGCCTTCGTCGTCTCGACCGAGGGCGGCATGGACATCGAGGCGGTCGCCCACGATACGCCGGAAAAGATTATTACCGTCGCCATCGACCCGGAAAAGGGCGTGACGGCCGACGATGTGAAGAAGCTCAACGCCGCGCTGAAGCTCGACGGCGACGCCGCCAAGGATGGTGGCACGCTGTTTCCGATCCTCTACAAGGCGTTTGTCGAGAAGGACATGAGTCTGCTCGAGGTCAACCCGTTGATCGTCATGAAGAACGGCCGGCTGCGCGTGCTCGACGCAAAAGTGTCGTTCGACAACAATGCGCTGTTCCGTCACCCGGACGTGCTCGAATTGCGCGACACCACCGAAGAGGACGAGAAGGAGATCGAGGCGTCGAAATACGACCTCGCCTATGTCGCGCTCGACGGCAATATCGGCTGCATGGTCAACGGCGCCGGCCTTGCCATGGCAACGATGGACATCATCAAGCTCTATGGCGCCGAGCCGGCCAACTTCCTCGATGTCGGCGGCGGCGCGTCAAAGGAGAAGGTGACGGCGGCGTTCAAGATCATCACCAAGGATCCGGCGGTCAAAGGCATTCTCATCAACATCTTCGGCGGCATCATGAAATGCGACATCATCGCCGAGGGCGTCATCGCCGCGGTCAAGGAGGTCGGCCTGCAAGTGCCGCTGGTGGTGCGGCTGGAAGGCACCAATGCCGAGCTCGGCAAGAAGATCATCAACGACAGCGGACTGAACGTGGTGTCGGCCGATGACCTCGATGACGCAGCCAAGAAGATTGTCGCGGCGGTGAAGGGCGGCTGATGCAGCGGTTGCTGGCCATAGCGCTCTGCGGCATGGCTTTTTGGGCCAGCGCGGCTGAGGCCGCGGATGGTTCGACGTCGCCCGCCTGGATCGGCAAGAGGGTCAATCTCTTCATGAATTTATGTCCGGCGACAGCACCCAGCTTCGGCAGGTTCGACGCCGTTGCCCGTGAGAGCGGGTTCAAGGCCGGATCCGACGGACTCCAAATCTACAAGGCTACAGAGATCGTTGCCTCGATCAAAAATTGGAGCGGTCGCTGCGACTGCCTTGTCTCCTTCGGCACCAACGATCCAAAGCGGGCTGCCAACATGATCCTGAGAAGGCTTCTGACCAAATACGGCAGCAAGTTCCAGGCCGATGATGATCCCAAGTCCCTTGGCAAATTGAGAACGTCTGGCGGCAATCTATCGGTGCAGGTCGTAACGACGCGGCGCGCCGGTGGCCAATGGATCGGTGCTGTCGTTCACGGAAACCAAAAATGCCCAGCTTGAAAACTGAACTTCATGGTCGGGGTCGCTAGGCGATGCCTCCGCACAAGATAAATCTGGTCGAGGCGGCGGATGCGAAGATCAAGAAGGTTTTCGATCCCCATATTGCCGGCGACGTGAATGACAGCCAGGTCAAGATCGCCAAGTTCGGCGACGCCTTCGACTGGCACGCGCATGGCAATGAAGACGAGGCCTTCCTGGTGCTGCGCGGCCGCATTGCCATCGATTTCCGCGACGGCACGGTGGAGCTTGGCAGCGGCGATTTCATCGTCGTGCCGCGCGCCGTGGAACACCGGCCGCGTTCGCTGAGCGAAGAACCTGTCGTACTGATGTTCGAACCGGCGACGACGCTCACACAGGGCAACGCCAAGAGCGACCTCACCGTCACCGAGCTGAAGCGGCTCTGACCATGAACGCGGCACCGTTCTCCTCCCTCTCGGCCGACCACCAGCGCCTGCAGGCGCTGGTCGGTGCCTGGCGTGGCGAGGAGGAGATTTCGGGCACTCAGTGGGCCGATGCCGGCACGGCGACTTCGGAAGTGCTGGCCGAGGCGCAATTCGGCGGCCTGTTCGTGGTGCAGCGCTATCGCCAGCGCCGCGACGGCACGGTCTCGTTCGGCTCGCACAATGTGTTCGGCTTCGATCAGCAGAACAGCCTCGTCACCATGCATCAGTTCGACTCGATGGGGTTCGTGCCGGCATCGCCCGCCACCGGCACTTGGAACGGCAGCGAGTTGGTTCTGGATCGGTCGTCGCCGCGTGGCGCGGCGCGCGTGACGTATATTTTTGACGATGCCGACACTTACCGCATGCGACTGCATTTCAAACCTGCCGGCAGCGATAGCTGGCAAGACATGGTGAGCGGCGTCTACCGGCGCGTCTCGCCTTCCTCGATCAACGGTTTTTAGAAAAGGGCTCCGATGTCCATTCTCGTCGACAAGAACACCAAGGTGCTGGTGCAGGGCCTGACCGGCAAGACCGGCACGTTCCACACCGAGCAAGCGCTGGCCTACCACGGCACCAAGATGGTCGGCGGCATCCACCCCAAGAAAGGCGGCGAGACCTGGACCGGCGCCAAGGGCGAGGCACTGCCGATCTTCGCAACCGTAGCCGAAGGCAAGGCCAAGACCGGGGCCAACGCTTCGGTCGTCTACGTTCCGCCGGCGGGTGCCGCCGACGCGATCCTGGAAGCGATCGAGGCCGAGATCCCGCTGATCGTCTGCATCACCGAGGGCATACCGGTGATGGACATGATCAAGGTCAAGGCACGGCTCGACCGCTCGACATCGCGGCTGATCGGGCCGAACTGTCCCGGCGTGCTGACCCCCGACCAATGCAAGATCGGCATCATGCCCGGCAACATCTTCCGCAAGGGCTCGGTCGGCGTTGTTTCGCGCTCGGGAACGCTTACCTATGAGGCGGTGTTCCAGACCACCAATGTCGGCCTCGGCCAGACCACCGCCGTCGGCATCGGCGGCGATCCGGTCAAAGGCACGGAGTTCATCGACGTGCTGGAGATGTTCCTCGCCGACGACGAGACCAAGTCGATCATCATGATCGGTGAGATCGGCGGTTCGGCCGAGGAAGATGCCGCGCAGTTCCTCAAAGACGAGGCAAAGCGCGGCCGCAGCAAGCCGATGGCCGGCTTCATCGCCGGGCGCACCGCGCCGGCGGGCCGCACCATGGGCCATGCGGGCGCGGTCATCTCCGGCGGCAAGGGCGGCGCGGAAGACAAGATCGCGGCGATGGAATCGGCCGGCATCAAGGTTTCGCCATCGCCGGCCCGGCTGGGTACGACCCTGGTCGAGGCGATCAAAGGTTAGGGGAGTAAGGGAGTACGGGAATAGGGGAGTAGGGAACAAGACGAGGGCATTTGCCCTACTCCCTTACTCCCCTATTCCGGTACTCCCCTCCAACAAAGGAGACGAAGCAAAGGCTTCGACAGTGACATGGCAAGACAAGATCAGGCCAACGACCAGTTTTCGCTTACCTCTTTTCTCTATGGCGGCAATGCCGATTACATCGACGCGCTCTATGCCGCCTATGAGGACGATCCCGCGTCGGTCGATCCCGAATGGCAGGACTTCTTCGCGGCGCTGAAGGACGACGCCGGCGACGTGCGCAAGAACGCCAAGGGCGCGTCATGGGCCAAGCCCTCCTGGCCCATGCAGGCCAATGGCGAGCTGGTCTCGGCGCTGGACGGCAATTGGGGCCTGGTCGAAAAGCACATCGAAAAGAAGGTCAAGGACAGAGCAGCCGGCAACGGCGCAGCGCTTTCCGACGCCGACGTGCATCAGGCGACGCGCGATTCCGTCCGCGCCATCATGATGATCCGCGCCTTCCGCATGCGCGGCCACCTGCACGCCAATCTCGATCCGCTCGGCATTGCCAAGCCGCTCGAGGATTATAACGAGCTGTCGCCGGAGAATTACGGATTCACCGAAGCCGATTACGACCGGCCGATCTTCCTCGACAATGTGCTCGGGCTGGAATTCGGCACCATCCGGCAGATGCTCGACATCCTGACCCGGACCTATTGCTCGACGCTCGGCGTCGAATTCATGCATATTTCCGATCCCGAGGAGAAGGCCTGGATCCAGGCGCGCATCGAGGGCACCGACAAGGAGATCTCCTTCACCGCAGCCGGCAAGAAGGCGATCCTGCAGAAGCTGGTCGAGGCGGAAGGCTTCGAGCAGTTCATCGACGTCAAGTACAAGGGCACCAAGCGCTTCGGCCTCGATGGCGGCGAGTCGCTGATCCCGGCGCTGGAGCAGATCATCAAGCGCGGCGGCCAGCTCGGCATGAAGGAGATCGTGCTCGGCATGGCACATCGCGGCCGGCTGAACGTGCTGTCTCAGGTGATGGCCAAGCCGCACCGTGCCATTTTCCATGAGTTCAAGGGCGGCTCGGCCGCGCCCGACGAGGTCGAAGGCTCGGGCGACGTGAAGTACCATCTCGGTGCCTCGTCGGATCGCGAGTTCGACGGCAACAAGGTGCATCTGTCGCTTACCGCCAATCCCTCGCATCTGGAAATCGTCGATCCGGTGGTGATGGGCAAGGCGCGTGCCAAGCAGGACTATCTGTTCGGCCGCAGCCGCGAAGAGATCGTGCCGCTGGAAGAGCGCGCCAAGGTGCTGCCGCTGCTGTTGCATGGCGACGCCGCCTTTGCCGGCCAGGGCGTGATTGCCGAAATCCTCGGCCTGTCGGGCCTGCGCGGCCACCGCGTCGCCGGCACGCTGCATTTCATCATCAACAACCAGATCGGCTTCACCACCAACCCGCGCTTTTCGCGCTCGTCGCCCTATCCGTCCGATGTGGCCAAGATGATCGAGGCGCCGATCTTTCACGTCAATGGCGACGATCCGGAAGCCGTGGTCCATGCGACCAAGGTGGCGATCGAATTCCGCATGAAGTTCCACAAGCCGGTCGTGGTGGACATGTTCTGCTACCGCCGCTTCGGCCACAATGAGGGCGACGAGCCTGCCTTCACCCAGCCGATCATGTATCGCAAGATCCGCAACCAGAAGACGACGGTGCAGATCTATGCCGACCGGCTGATTTCCGAAGGCCACATCACCCAGGTCGAGTTCGAAAAGATGAAGGCCGATTGGCGGGCGCATCTCGAGCAGGAATTCGAGGTCGGCCAGCATTACAAGCCGAACAAGGCCGACTGGCTGGACGGTGCGTGGTCCGGCCTGCGCTCGGCCGACAACCAGGACGAACAGCGGCGCGGCAAGACCGCCGTGCCGGTCAAGACGCTGAAGGAGATCGGCAAGAAACTGACCGAGGTGCCGAAGGATTTCGAGGCGCACAGGACGATCATCCGCTTCCTCGACAACCGCCGCCAGGCGATCGAGTCCGGCGAAGGCATCGATTGGTCGACGGCCGAGGCGCTGGCCTTTGGCGCTATCCTGCTCGACGGCAATCCGATCCGGCTGTCCGGACAGGATTCGGAGCGCGGCACCTTCTCGCAGCGCCATTCCGTGCTCTATGACCAGCGCGACGAGACACGCTACATCCCGCTCAACAATCTGTCGGCGGCGCAGGCCGGTTTCGAGGTCATCAACTCGATGCTGTCGGAAGAGGCCGTGCTCGGCTTCGAATATGGCTATTCGCTGGCCGAGCCGAAGGCGCTGACGCTGTGGGAAGCGCAGTTCGGCGACTTCGCCAACGGCGCCCAGGTGGTGTTCGACCAGTTCATCTCGTCGGGCGAGCGCAAATGGCTCAGAATGTCGGGCCTCGTCTGCCTGCTGCCGCACGGCTATGAAGGCCAGGGGCCCGAGCATTCGTCGGCCCGGCTCGAGCGCTTCCTGCAGCTTTGCGCCGAAGACAACATGCAGGTCGCCAACGTCACGACGCCGGCCAATTACTTCCACATCTTGCGCCGGCAATTGAAGCGGGACTTCCGCAAGCCGCTGATCCTGATGACGCCGAAGTCGCTGCTGCGCCACAAGCGGGCGGTATCGACGCTGCCGGAGATGTCGGGCGAAAGCGCCTTTCACCGGCTGTTGTGGGACGATGCCCAGCTATTGTCTGGACAGGCCATCAAGCTCACCAAGGATTCGAAGATCCGCCGTGTCGTGCTCTGTTCGGGCAAGGTCTATTACGACCTCTACGAGGAGCGCGAGAAGCGCGGCATCAACGACATCTATTTGCTGCGCGTCGAGCAGCTCTATCCGTTCCCGGCCAAGGCGCTGATCACCGAACTGTCGCGCTTCCGCAATGCCGAGATGGTGTGGTGCCAGGAGGAGCCCAAGAACATGGGCGCTTGGTCGTTCATCGATCCGTATCTCGAATGGGTGCTGGCGCATATCGACGCCAAGCATCAGCGGGTGCGCTATACCGGCCGGCCGGCTGCCGCTTCGCCGGCGACCGGATTGATGTCGAAGCATCTCGCCCAGCTTGCCGCCTTGCTCGACGACGCGCTTGGTGAATAGAACAGAACCGAAAGAAACGGACAGGCACAATGGCAACCGAAATCCGCGTCCCGACACTTGGTGAATCCGTCACCGAGGCGACCATCGGCAAATGGTTCA
>NZ_SUEG01000069.1:0-14859 GCF_005063415.1 Mesorhizobium sp. | reverse complement strand
GGCACGATTTCGGCAGGCGCCGGCGCAGCAGCCGATGCTGCCGCCGCTCCGGCAACGAAGCAGGATGCGGTGTCGCAGGCCTCGGCTCCGACGGCGGCCTCGAGCGTCAAGCAGGCCGCGGCCGAGACGGCCAAGATCGCCGGCGACGCCGGCGCGATCGAGACACGTACCATGCCGCCGGCGCCGTCGGCAGCAAAGCTGTTGGCCGAGCACAATCTCGCGGTCGACCAGGTGTCGGGCTCGGGCAAGCGCGGCCAGGTGCTGAAAGGCGACGTGCTCGACCTGATCGCCAGGGGCGCGCCGTCGCAGCCGGCAGAAATGCCGAAGGCCGCCCCTGTACCGGCACCCGTTGCCGCGCGTGCACCATCCTCGGCCGACGATGCATCGCGCGAGGAGCGCGTGCGCATGACCAAGCTGCGCCAGACCATCGCGCGCCGCCTCAAGGAAGCGCAATCGACCGCCGCCATGCTGACCACCTTCAACGAGGTCGACATGAGCGCGGTGATGGCGCTGAGGAGCAAATACAAGGACGTGTTCGAGAAGAAGCACGGCGTGAAGCTAGGCTTCATGGGCTTCTTCACCAAGGCGGTCACCCATGCGCTGAAGGAGATCCCGTCGGTCAATGCCGAGATCGACGGCACCGACATCATCTTCAAGAACTACGCCCATATCGGCGTTGCCGTCGGTACAGAGAAAGGTCTCGTCGTGCCGGTTGTGCGCAATGCCGACCAGATGTCCATCGCCGAAATCGAGAAGGAAATCGGCAGGCTGGGGCTAGCGGCGCGCGACGGCAAGCTGTCGGTTGCGGATATGCAAGGCGGCACGTTCACGATTTCCAACGGTGGCGTTTACGGGTCGCTGATGTCGACGCCGATCCTCAATGCGCCGCAGTCGGGCATTTTGGGCATGCACAAGATCCAGGAGCGGCCGATGGTGGTCGGCGGCCAGATCGTCATCCGACCGATGATGTATCTGGCGCTGTCCTACGACCACCGCATCGTCGACGGCAAGGAAGCGGTGACGTTCCTGGTGCGGGTCAAGGAAAGCCTGGAGGATCCTGAGCGGCTGGTGCTCGACCTCTAGGGGGCGGCTCACGTGAGCCGGAGCATGGATCTGCGCCGCCGGATGAATTCCCCTCGTTTCCGGTCCAGTTTGTTCGTCACGATCTGCGCACTCGGCGTGCAGACGGTCTCCGCCGCCTCCGCCGCCTGCCCGCTCGAGCTCGCCGTCTATGGCGATCCTGAGAACGCCGCCGAGATCGATTTCAGGCCGACCATGGAATCGGCTGCCGTCACCAACACCTTCAAGATGGTGCTCGACAAGGGCGTCGTGCTCGACGGCATCGTCATGTGGACCGAGGGCGTGGCGCGGCCGCATGGCTCGCTGATGTACAAATGCCCGACCGGCGACGTCACCGGCGACGAGCTCGCCGCCTGCACCGTGTGGGAGGGCGTCATCTACAGCGCCGACGACCAGGGCAATATCGCGCTGCTGCCGGGCGAAGGAAAGGATGCGCCGAAGAAGCTGATCCTTCCCGACTTGGGAGCGTCGTTGCAGATGTCGGCGGCCTATGGCGCCAACGGCTTTTCCAAGGTGCCCTGGGACGTCTTTGCCCTGAAGGGATGTCAGGAATGAGCGCAAGCGGAAAAATCCTGCTGGTGACCGGTGGCAGCCGCGGCATCGGCGCCGCTACATGCAGGCTTGCCGCCAAGGGCGGCTATCGCATTGCGGTCAATTACGCGTCGAATGCAAAAGCAGCCGAAACGGTGGTCGCCGACATCGAGGCCGCTGGCGGAGAAGCCTTCGCAGTCAAGGCCGATGTCGGCAGCGAGACCGACGTGTTGGCCATGTTCGAGGCTGTCGATGCCCGTTTCGGTCGTCTCGACGCGCTCGTCAACAATGCCGGCGTGGTCGACGAGAGCGCGCGCGTCGACGAGCTGAGCGCTGCAAGGCTGGAGCGCATGATGCGCATCAATGTGATAGCGCCGATGCTTTGCGCCCGCGAGGCGGTGAAGCGCATGTCGACCAGGCATGGCGGCAAGGGCGGCGCGATCGTCAATGTTTCTTCGATCGCGGCAAGGCTTGGCGGGCCGGGTCAATATGTCGATTACGCCGCCTCGAAGGGCGCGCTCGATTCCTTCACCATCGGGCTTGCCCGCGAAGTGGCCGGCGAAGGCATTCGTGTCAACGCTGTCAGCCCGGGCATCATCGACACCGAAATTCATGCCTCCGGCGGGCAGCCTGACCGCGCCGAGAGAATGCGCAAGGTGGTGCCCATGCAGCGCGTCGGCACCGCCGAGGAAGTCGCAGCCGCAATTCTCTGGCTGCTGTCGGACGAGGCGTCCTACACAACAGGCGCCAATCTGGAAATCGGCGGCGGCCGCTAAAGAAAAAGGGACAGTATCATGGCCTATGATGTCGTTATCATCGGATCGGGACCAGGCGGCTATGTCTGCGCCATCAAGGCGGCGCAGCTCGGTCTGAAGACGGCGGTGGTCGAAAAGAACCCGACCTTCGGCGGTACCTGCCTCAACATCGGCTGCATCCCGTCAAAGGCGCTGCTGCACGCGTCCGAGATGTTTGCCGAGGCCGGCCATTCCTTCGACGCGCTCGGTGTCGAGATCGGCGCGCCCAAGCTCAACCTTGGGAAGATGATGGCACACAAGGATGCGACGGTGACGGCCAACGTCAATGGCGTCGCCTTCCTGTTCAAGAAGAACAAGATCGACAGCTTTCGTGGCACCGGCAAGGTAGTTGCGGCCGGCAAGGTGTCGGTGACCTCCGATGACGGCAAGGTCGAGGAGATCGAGACCAAGAACATCGTCATCGCCACCGGCTCCGACGTCACCGGCATTCCCGGCGTCAAGGTCGATTTCGACGAGAAGGTGATCATCTCGTCGACCGGCGCGCTGTCGCTGGACAAGGTGCCGGGCCATCTGGTGGTGGTCGGCGGCGGTGTCATCGGTCTGGAGCTCGGCTCGGTATGGGCGCGGCTCGGCGCCAAGGTCACCGTGGTCGAGTTCCTCGACACCATCCTGGGCGGCATGGATGGCGAGGTCTCCAAGCAGTTCCAGCGCCTGCTGTCGAAGCAGGGCTTTGAGTTCAGGCTGGGCGCCAAGGTGACCGGCGTCGCCAAGGCCAAGAAGGGGGCGACGGTCACCTTCGAGCCGGTCAAAGGCGGAGCGGCCGAGACGATCGAGGCGGACGCGGTGCTGATTGCGACGGGACGACGGGCCTATTCGGACACTCTCGGGCTGAAGGAGGCCGGCGTCGACGTCGATGAGCGCGGCCGGGTCAAGACCGACGGCCATCTCAGAACCAACGTGCCCGGCATCTACGCCATCGGCGATGTCATCGCCGGGCCGATGCTTGCCCACAAGGCCGAGGACGAGGGCGTGGCGGTGGCCGAAACCATCGCCGGCCAGGCCGGTCATGTGAACTATGAAGTGATTCCGAGCGTCGTCTACACCACGCCGGAAATCGCCTCGGTCGGCAAGACCGAAGAAGAATTGAAGAAGGCCGGCATCGACTACAAGGCCGGAAAATTCCCGTTCAGCGCCAACGGCCGGGCGCGCGCCATGCTGCACACCGACGGCTTCGTGAAAATCCTGGCCGACAAGGCCAGCGACCGTGTGCTCGGCGTCCACATCGTCGGCTTCGGGGCCGGCGAGATGATCCACGAGGCGGCCGTGCTGATGGAATTTGGCGGCTCGTCGGAAGACCTGGCCCGCACCTGTCACGCCCATCCGACAATGTCGGAAGCGGTAAAGGAGGCGGCATTGGCGACGTTCTTCAAGCCGATCCATATCTGAGCAAACGCGGAGAATCGCAAACCTTGGAGATTGGCTGAAACATCCGCGCTTCGTCATCCCAGGGCGGAGCAGGAGCGAAGCGACGTCGCGGAGACCCTGGGATCCATGCCGTGACATCCGCCGAAGAATGCAGCGGCTCAGAGCGGCGCTTGCATCCGCCATTGCGCTCGTTGCCCTTCCACCATGACCGCGAGCCAGAAGCTGCTGAAGCGCTGGCTCCGCCATGGGAGACCGAATTGATCGAGACGACCGGTCCCAGAGTGCTTCGAGCTTTTTCGTAGGACTGGGGTGGCAGCGTTTGGTTCTGGTCCGCTGGAGCACTGCCGCAAGGTAACGGCACGGATCCCAGGGTCTGCGCCGCGTCGCTTCGCTCCTTGCTCCGCCCAGGGATGACGAAGGGAGGATTTCAGCTAATCTCCTAAATTTGCGATTTGCCACTGACAGGAATGATCGACCTTCGTTGCCGGTTGACCCGACTTACGCGCAATTGGCCGAGAAACGATCGAATTAGCGCCGAGACCGGCCGATAACGTCATCTGTATTCGCGAGAAGTCTGTGCACCGCAGCACGCACAACTTCCGATCGGAAGACGCCAGAAATAAAAAACCCGCCTCGGTGGGCGGGTCGTTGGAGCCAATTAGCACCATACCGAAATTAGTAGCATAGCTGCCGGCACAAAGCAAGAACAAAATACGCTGCAACGGCAAAAAGTCACCGCCGCGAGCTTGCGCTCAAACATGCCGCAGCAGGGCGCCGTCGGCGAAGCTGCCGATCTCCCCCCTTGCGGGGGAGATCGGATGACGCTTCTGCTTTCGCCAATCACTAACATAAAGCAGGGCCTAGGCTGGCGTCAGCCTCGGTGCCTAAATCACCGTCGCGACCGCCCGATAACGTCGTCGGTGTTGGCGAGAAGCCTGTGCACCGCGGCGCGGGCCGCAGCGGGCCGCTGCAGGCGGATGTTCTTCTCGATCGCCTCATGCAGCCTCTGCGCATGCTGCTGGTCGCTGGTTTCGCGCGTGACGAAGACAAACAGGTGATCGAGCGCCGATTCGATCAGCACGCCGAGCGGCACCAGCAGGTCGTTGCCCGAGGCGCGCAGGATTGCGAGGTGGAACCGCGTGTCGGCGCGCGTCCGCTCCTGCAGGTTGGTCGCCTCGCCCATCTCGCGGCAGGCCTGGCTGATCTCGGCCATCTGCTCGTCGGTGCGCCGCAGGGCGGCGAAGGCGCTGGCCTCCGGCTCGATGATGTGGCGGAATTCCTGCACCGTCCTGAGGAACACCTCGCGGTCCGGCGAGGTCGCGTACCAGGCCAGCACGTCGCGATCGAGCAGGTTCCAGCGCTCCTTCGGCTCGACCCAGCTGCCGATCTTCGGGCGTGACGCAAGCAGGCTCTTGGCCATCAGCATCTTGATCGCTTCGCGCACCGCCGAGCGGCTGACGTCGAAGGTCTCCGACCATTTGGCTTCATTGGGCAGGATGGTTCCCGGCGGATAATCGCCGCGCACGATCCTCAGCCCGATTTCGTTCGCCAGCGACGCATGCACGCTCGAGCCGGGAAAGTGTGCGGCGTCGGCACGCCGAACGCCAGCCGGCCGCTCAGCCTCGGCCTTGAATTTGGCGGGTCGCTTTTTTGATGTCGCGTCCGGCATTCGTATTCCCCGGCAGCTGCCTGTCGAAAGCCTGAACTCAGGGCACGACAAAGCAGCGGCCTACGCTCCAAAGCAGCGTCGCCTCGTGCGTTTGTATGGACGATGCGTAACGGGGCGCCCGACGGGCGCCCCGAAATTGCCGACCTACTTCTGGATGCAGGTGTCGACGGTGTCCTTGGTGCATTCGTCGAGGCCGGTGAACACCGGATCGGCGACCGGCTTGCCGTCGACCAGGTCGATCATCACCGAGGGCGCCTTGTAGCCCATCTCGAACGGCCGCTGGCCAACCAGTGCGGTCACCAGTCCGTCACGAGCAATCGCCACCTCGTCGCCGATGGTGTCGGCGGCGCCGATGACGAAGGCGTTGCTGGCGATCTTGTCGGCCATCGGCTTGAACAGGTCGCGGTAGGGCTGCGGAGCGCCGAACAGCGGCCAGCCACCCATGATGCCGAAGGCGTCGAGATCGGGATTGGCCGCGAGGATGTCGGTCATCGCCTGCACGCCCTTGGCGCCGTCGTCATTGGTGAACACCGGGCAGCCGGCAACTTCCGTCCAGCCGCCTTCGCCCGCCAGCGCCGCGAGGCCGTCCTTGCCCGAAAGCGCGTCACGCATACCCTGCGCGCGGCGCAGGATGTTGTCGGCGGCCGGATTGCCTTCGATGGTGCAGATCTTGCCGCCATTCGGCTTGGCCTTCTTGATGTATTCGCCGATCTTGTGACCCATCAGGTAATTATCGGTACCGAGATAGGTCTTGCGCAGTGCGGCGTCTTCCTTGCTGAGGTCGGCGTCGAGGGTCATGATCGGGATCGACGGATTGGCGCTTTTGATCGTCTGCGCGATCAATGGCGCGTTCGATGGCGAAATTGCCATCGCCACCGTATCGGGCTTGCTCAGCATGTCCTGGACGATCTGGGCTTCACCGGCCTCATCCGAGGTCGATGCCGGTCCGGTGTAGAAGCACTCATATTCCGCGCTGGCGTTTTCCTTGTTCCATTTCTCGCAACCCTGGTGGATGGCCTCGAAGAATGGATTGTCGAGACCCTTCACCACGATGACGAGCTGTTTCTTGGCCATGGCCGGCCCGGCACCCAACGCCATGACGGCGGCGGCAGCGAGCAATAGTGATTTCCTCATGTCAGTCCTCCCTTTTGAAACAAACGGACACCGCGTGCCCGCCACACACAGACCGACCCGGAGCAAGATGACAGAGGACGTCGCACTCGTGTCGCCAAGCCAGGTCGATAAGCATTTTCATCTTCAGTCTCAGACCGGCACCGACAGATATCGCTGGCTGCCAAATCCTTGACCGACAAACCCTCACCGATTCCTTCCGGCAACCCGGGGGATCGGCGCAAGCTCCTCCGACACTTAGCTAATATCGCCTTGTCACCGACGTCAATGCTATTTGTCCTACAAAACTGATTTTTCGAAAGAAGCCGTGGTTGACGCCAAGGTGGCTTATGCGTAAATGGGCAAAATCGCTGCCTCCGGGAGGAACTGGGGAGAGCGAAAGGCCGCGGCAGAACCGCAGGCCGCAAAGCAAGGGGAGGCAAGAAGGCTGGTGGCGGTTCTCGAACTCACCAACATCTCGAAGCATTTTGGCGCCATCCAGGCCGTCAACGACGTTTCGTTGTCGATCGACGCCGGACAGGTTGTCGGCCTGATGGGCGACAACGGCGCCGGCAAGTCGACGCTGGTCAAGATGATCGCCGGCAATTTCCCACCGAGCCATGGCACGATGCAGATGGACGGCAAGGAGCTGATCCTGCACAAGCCGGTCGAGGCGCGCCAGCACGGCATCGAAATCGTCCATCAGGACCTGGCGCTATGCAACAATCTGACGGCCGCCGCCAACGTCTATCTCGGCCGTGAATTGCGCCGCGGCCTCGGGCCGCTTCGCATCCTCGACTATGCCGCCATGTACAAGCGTGCCGGCCAGATCTTCGCCGAGCTGAAATCCGAAACGCGCCCGCGCGACCTGGTCAAACAAATGTCGGGCGGCCAGCGGCAAGCCGTGGCGATCGCCCGTACCATGCTTTCGCAGGCCAAGATCGTGCTGATGGACGAGCCGACCGCGGCGATCTCGGTGCGCCAGGTCGCCGAGGTGCTGAACCTGATCCGCCATTTGCGCGACCAGGGCATCGCCGTCGTGCTGATCAGCCACCGCATGCCCGACGTCTTTGACGTTGCCGACCGCGTCATCGTCATGCGGCGCGGCCGCAAGGTCGCCGACAAGACGATCGCATCGAGTTCGCCGGAAGAAGTCACCGGGCTCATCACCGGCGCCATCGAACAGGTATGATTGACGCCTCAACCATGAGTAAAAAAGGTCGATAATGGCAGTCACCCTTGATCAGACGATCGCGCACAAGCAGCACACCTTGCTGAGCAAGGTGTTTGCCAGCCAGACCTTCTGGGTGGTGATCGCGGTCATCCTCGCCTGCCTGTTCCTGTCGGTGGCCACGGATTCCTTCGCCACGACCAAGAACCTTTACAACATCACCCGCAACGTCACCTTCGTTGCCATCGTCGCGCTCGGCATGACCTTCGTCATCATCACCGGCGGTATCGACCTGTCGGTCGGCTCCGTGCTTTGCCTGTGCTCGATGGTGCTGGCCGTGACCATGCATGCCGGCTACGGCATCGAGATCGGCATTGGCGCTGCGATCGCGACAGCGCTGATCATCGGCGCCTTCAACGGTGTCTTGATCGCCTATCTCGGCTTTCCGCCCTTCGTGGTGACGCTCGGCATGCTGTCGATTGCGCGCAGCCTTGCCATGGTCGCCTCCAACAACACCGTCGTCTTCCAGTTCGGGCCCGACCACGACAAGCTGCTGGCGCTCGGCGGCGGCGCCTGGGTGTTCGGCATCGCCAATCCGGTGCTCTACATGATCGTGCTGGCGATGATCACCGGCTTCGTGCTGCGCTGGACGAAATTCGGCCGGCACATCTTCGCCATCGGCGGCAACGAGCATGCGGCGACGCTGACCGGCGTTCCGGTGCGCCAGATCAAGGTTGTCGTCTACATGATCTCGGCATTGGCGGCGGGCCTTGCCGGCATCATCCAGACCGGCTGGCTGGGCGCGGTCACCACCAATCTCGGCAACGGCATGGAGCTTCAGGTGATCGCCGCCACCGTCATCGGTGGCGCCAACCTGGCCGGCGGCATGGGCACAGCCTTCGGCGCGGTCGTTGGCGCGGCGCTGATCGAGGTGATCCGCAACAGCCTCGGCCTGCTCGGCATCAATGCCTTCTGGCAAGGCGTGTTCATCGGCGGCGCCATCCTGCTCGCCGTGCTGTTCGACCGCATCCGCAATTTCAGGCGCAACGACTGACGTTCAAGCCCCAACGTCACCTTCTCCCCTTGTGGGAGAAGGTGTCGCCGAAGGCGACGGATGAGCGGTGCTCCAGCTTGGCATCGCCTCATTTCTTCCAACACCCCTCAACCGTCTCAGCGCTAGCGCGCCGATCCACCTTCTCCCACAGGGGGGAGAAGGGGACGCGCTCCTATCGCCGAGTCTGAAAATCCGCCGCTGCGGCGCATGGCCGGCGCCCGGACGCTCACATCCCGTCTTGACGCAAGCCCAGACTGAGCCGCACAATCGCTCGCAGCAGGCGAAGGGAGGCCAGTCGCCTGCGGGAGGATATACCCATGACGGAAGCGATCAGGCTCTACTGGGGCCGGTTCGGACATGTTTCTGTCCTGAACGTCGCCAGCGACTTCGTCACCCATGCCCATGTCGAGGCGCATATCATCATCTGGCTGGAAGGCACGGCCGGCGAGATGACCATCGGCCGCGAGACGGTGCGGCTTGGACCGGGCACCGCCGCCGGCATCAATTCCTTCCAGCCGCACAGCCACGCTCTGTCCCGCGACGGCACGCCCGGCCTGTTCCTCGCCTTCTACATCGATCCGGACTGGGCTCGAAAACGCCGCGAACTGCCTTCCGCCGCGCCGCTGTTCTCGAGCCCGGCAATCACGCTCGAGCCCTGGCTGCACAAGGCAGCGGCCAACCTCCTCGACCATCTCAGCGACAATGAGAGCATCGACGACATCGCCAATTACGAGATCGAGCGCTTCATCGACAGCGTGCTCGACGCCGCCGACGCGTCCGCACCGCAGACGGTGCGCGCCCGCGTCAACACCATGCAGGACTTCCGCGTCCGCAAGGCGATCCAGCTGATGAAAGCCAATGTCTGCGAGCGTATCTGCTTCGACGACGTGGCGCGCAGCGTCGGCCTGTCGCGGCCGCATTTCTTCGCGCTGTTCAAGGAACAGACCAATCTGACGCCCAACGTCTATTGGAACACGCTGCGCATGGAGGAAGCGGTGCGGCAATTGCAGTGGTCGCAGGAGCCGCTGATCTCGGTCGCCTGCAATCTCGGCTTCACCACGCAAGGCAATTTCTCGCGCTTCTTCCGCGACCATGTCGGCGTCCCGCCGACGCTTTACCGTGAGGCGGCGCGGGCAATCAGCTGAGCGCCCGTTTTTCAGACTATTTGATAGGCGTTCAAGACGCATTGATAAGCGCTGCCGAACCTGCCGCCCTACCCTCCCAAGCAGCTGATTTGCAAGGGAACGATCATATGGCGAAAGTCACCATCTCCAGCGTCATCGACGCACCGGTCGAAAAGGTCTGGGCGCGCATACGCGACTTCAACGGCCTGCCGAGCTGGCATCCGCGCATGGTCGAGAGTCATATCGAGGACGGCAAGGACGCCGGCACGATCGGCTGCGTGCGCAATTTCCAGCTCGCCAGCGGCGCCCGCCTGCGCGAAAAGCTGCTCGATTTCTCCGACGAGAATTTCCTCGTCAGCTACTCCATCCTGGAGACGCCGCAACCACTTAGCAACCACAAGGCGACGTTGCAGTTGCGGCGGGTGACCGACGGCGACCGCACCTATGCCGAATGGACCGCCAGCTTCGATGCGCCTCCGGAGGAAGCCGACAAGCTGGCCGAAGGCATGGGCGCCAACGTCTTCCAGGGCGGTTTCAACGCCCTGAAGGCGCATTTCGCCGGCAAGGTTGAGCTGAATTGAGCTGACAAACAGGAGCGTTCCATGGCGCTTGCACTGCACACTTTCCCGACGGTGAAGGACGCCGGCGCGGCGCTGAAGGCCGGCGGCACCCGCTATATCGGTGGCGGCACGCTGGTCGTGCGCGCCGTCAATGAAGGCGACGTGTCGATCTCCGGCTTCGTCAGGTCGGCCGACCCGGCGCTGTCGGTCATCCGCATTTCCGGCGGCACGGTCCGCATTGGCGCTTCGGTGACCATGGCAGCAATCGCCCGCCATGCGGATCTCGCCCCCCTGGCCCACGCCGCGCGCGCCGTCGGCGGCCCGGCGATCCGCAACATGGCGAGCGTCGGCGGCAATCTCTTCGCGCCCACGCCTTACGGCGATTTCACCGTTGCGCTGCTGGCCTTGGACGCAACCGTCAGCACCGATGACGGCGAGCTGCCGATCGAAACTTTCCTGGCAAAACGCGAAAGCAACCACGCCATCGTCACTGCGGTCGGCTTCACGCTTCCGAAGGAAGGCGGCTTTCGCTTCCTGAAAGTGTCGAGGGTCAAGCCAAAGGGCGTCTCGGTGCTGAGCATCGCCACCGTGCTGGAACAGGCGCCGGACGGCACCGTGTCGTCAGCGCGGATCGCGCTCGGCTGCATGGCCGACCGGCCGATCCGTGCCAGCGCAGCAGAGAAAGCCTTGATTGGCCGGAAACTCACCGCAGACGGCATCGCACCGGCACTGGCTGTTGCCCGCGACGGCACTTCGCCGCCAACCGATCCGATCGCCAGCGCCTGGTATCGCAACGAAGTCCTGCCGGTCCATCTCGGCCGGCTGCTGCTCGCCTGAAAAGCCCTGGCCGCGGCGCAAGGAGTAAAAAAGATGGCAAAGGTCCCGGTTCAGTTCACGCTCAATGGTGCGGAGAAAGCCGAGTTCATCGACAGCGGCACGACGCTGCTTCATGCGCTGCGCGACAAGATCGGCGACACCTCGCCGAAGGGCGGCTGCCATCAAGGCACCTGCGGCGCCTGCTCGGTCATTATCGATGGCGAACTCCGGCTCTCCTGCCTGACGCTGGCAGAGGCCTGCAATGGTGCCACTATCATCACAACGTCAGGCCTTTCGGAACGCGGCGTGCTGCATCCGCTGCAACGCGCTTTCCTCGACGCCTTCGCGACCCAATGCGGTTTCTGCACGCCGGGCATGATCATGGCCGCCAAGGTGCTGCTCGATCACACGCCGAACCCCAGCCGCGAGGACGTGGTCGAGGCGCTGTCGGGCAATATCTGCCGCTGCACCGGCTACGAACCGATCATCCAGGCGGTGCTGACCGCCGCGCGCTCCA
This sequence comes from Mesorhizobium sp., assembly GCF_005063415.1. GTDB lineage: Bacteria > Pseudomonadota > Alphaproteobacteria > Rhizobiales > Rhizobiaceae > Mesorhizobium. The sequence continues at coordinate 3,047 of NZ_SUEG01000069.1, read as the reverse complement.
ATTCGCAGAATGCGGCTTGAGGGGAGTTAAAAAGATGGAACTCCGCAAGAGCTATTTCGCCGACCAGCGCAAGGACGATCTGCACGAGATCGGCCAACCACGGCCGCGTTCGGATTCACCCGGCCATGTCACCGGCAAGACCACCTATTTCGCCGACCGCAATTTTCCCGGCATGCTGCATTTGAAGATGGTGCGCAGCCCGCACCATCACGCCCGCATCCGCAGCATCGATACGTCCGAGGCGGAAAAGCACCCAGGCGTCGTCAAGGTGCTGACCGCCAAGGATGTGCCGCACAATGTCTACACCATCCTGATCCTGATCCAGATCGGGCCGGAGGACGAGACGGTGCTGGCCGACGGCAAGGTGCGCTGGAAGGGCGAGGCCGTGGTGGCGGTGCTGGCCGAGACCGAGCGCGCCGCGCAGGAGGCCGCCGCCAAGGTCAAGGTCGATTACGAGGTGCTGCCAGCCGTCTTCGACATGGACGAAGCGCTGAAGCCCGGCGCGCCGATCGTCAACGAATATCACGGCCGGAACTATTATCTCTACGATAGCGGCGAATGCCGCAAGGTGCGCTTCGGCGATGTCGAGGCAGGCTTTGCCGAGGCCGACCACGTGCTCGAACAGGCCTACCAGTCTTCACCGATCGAGCATGCGCCGACGGAGACGACAGGCTGCATCGTCGCGCCGGAGGGTAACGACCGCTTCACCTGCTACACCAACACGCAGGCGATGTTCTTCACCCTCGACAACGCCTCGATCATTCTGCAGATGCCCGGCAACAAGCTGCATTTTGTCGGCGGCACTGTCGGCGGCGGCTTTGGCGGAAAGGTCGACGTGATCGTCGAGCCGATCGCCATCCTCGGCGCCAAACTAACCGGACGACCGGTTTGTTTTATCTACAGCCGCGAGGAAGAGATGCAGATTTCCTCGCCGCGTGCCGCCGAGACGGTCGTCATCAAGGACGGCGTCATGAACGACGGCCGCATCGTGGCGCGGAAAGTGACCGGCCACACCGATGCCGGCGCCTATTCGCGCCATTCGCCCTACGGCGCGCAGAAGGGCGCCGGGCATTATCCCGGTCCTTACACGATCCCGAATGTCTGGATCGACACCTACTGCGTCTACACCAATCGCACCCCGTCCTCGGCAATGCGCGGCTTCGGCGTCACCATCGGCGATTTCGCGCTGGAGGTGCAGATGGACAAGCTCGCCCGGCTGATCGGCATGGACCCGCTCGAATTCCGCTTCCTCAACGCCTACCGCGACGGGGACATGAAGGCACATCGCCAGCCGACCGAGGGAGCAGCGCTGATCGAATGCATGCAGGAAGCCTCACGCGCCGCCAACTGGCCGGTGGCGGAACAATTCATGGCGATTTCGTCTTACGCGAAGGGAGCTTGAAATGGCGATCAGGCGCGGACGCGGCGTCGCCGCGATCAACTATCCGACCGGCATGAATCTCGGCGGCGACCCGACCCAGGCTTTGGTGCATTCGACGCCGACCGGCAATTTCATGGTCACGCTGTCGAGTGTCGATCTGGGCCAGGGCATGAAGCAGATCATGGCGCAGATCTGCGCCGAGACGATCGGCGTGCCGACCGACCGTGTCGTCGTCGACACCGCCGACACCGACACCGGTCCGCACTGCATGGGCACCTTCGCCTCGCGTGGCACGCACCGCGCCGGCAATGCGGTCATCCAGGCGGCCAGGGAAGCCCGCCAGGTGATGCTGGAAGTGGCGGCCGAGGAGCTGGAGGTAAACGCCTCGGACCTCGAGACCGATGGCCAGGGCAACATCCTGGTCAAGGGCGCGCCGCAAAGGTCGATCTCGATCTTCGATGTCGCGCTGTCAGCGCATTTCAAGCGCGGGCGTTCGATTTCCGGCCGCGGCATGTTCTTGATCCCCCGCTCCTATCCGGAGAAAGAAACCGGCGCGATGAAGCCCTCGACCTGCTACGCGCACGCCTGCACGGTGGCCGAGGTCGAGGTCGATGACGAGACCGGCGAAGTTACCGTGCTGGCGGTGACGAACGTGTTTGAGATCGGCCGCGCGCTGAACCCGAAAATGGTCGAGCAGCAGTTGGTCGGCGGCTCGTGGATGGGCATCAGCCATGCGCTCTACGAAACGACCGAGCCCTACTATCCCAACCGCGACCATGGCGGCACCGACTTCAACCAGTATCTGATGCCGGGTCCGGGTGATCTCGCGCGAACCGAGATCATCGTGCTGGAACGGCCCTCGGCGGACGGGCCGTACGGCGCCAAGGGGCCGGGCGAAATGTGCGCCAACCCGCAGATCCCGGCGATCGCCAATGCCGTCTTCGACGCCGTTGGTGTGCGCATCGACACGCTGCCGATCACGCCGGAGCGCATCCTGCGGGCGCTGAAAGCGCAAGCCCCGAACTGAGTGCTGGAAATGCCCAAGAGACGTGCCGAGACAGTCGCGACCTCGCCGGAGGCGGTGGCGTCACGCCTCGCCGCATCCCGCTATCTCGCCGATGAAAGCCTGGCCACCGCAATCTTCCTGGCGATCAGGCTGGGTAAGCCGCTGCTGCTCGAAGGCGCGCCCGGCGTCGGCAAGACGGAAGCGGCGAAGGCGATTGCCGAACTGCTCCGGCGCGACCTGGTGCGGCTGCAATGCTACGAGGGCATCGACGCAGCACATGCGCTCTACGAATGGAACTATCAGCGCCAGCTGCTCGCCATCCGCCATGCCGGCGAGCACGAGGTCGACATCTATGACGACCGCTTTCTCATCGCGCGGCCGCTGCTGCAGGTGCTTAAGGCACCGGAAAAACGCGTGCTGCTGGTCGACGAGATCGACCGTTCCGACCATGAATTCGAAGCGTTGCTCTTGGAATTCCTGTCCGATTTCCAGATCAGCATTCCCGAGCGCGGCACCATCCGCGCCAAAGCGCAGCCGATCGTCATCCTGACCTCGAACCGGACCCGTGAGCTTGCCGAAGCGCTGCGGCGGCGCTGCGTCTACCACTGGATCACCTATCCCGACGCCGGGCGCGAGGCCGAGATAATCATGCTGCGCGCC
>NZ_SUEG01000068.1 GCF_005063415.1 Mesorhizobium sp. | reverse complement strand
CCTGATGCAGGAGCCTGCGGCCGAACGCAATCTGCCAAATCTTTCGGGCCTGCTCGTCGGCCGTTCTCGGGCCGACGCGAATGACCTTCATTCACGACTGCGGCCGTGGATCGACGGTGAAAAGGCCTGGATGTTCAACGCTCCGCACGATGTCTTGTCGTTCTCCGGAAGAAGCGTCTTCGGTTTCGACATGACGAGCATCCTCTTGACTGAGGATCTTCGCACGCCGGCGCTGATGTACATCTACCATCGCCTCGACGAACTGCTGACCGGCGATCCTGTCATGTTCTTCATGGACGAAGGCTGGCAGCTTCTCTCGGACGAGACGTTCAGCAACTTCATCGTCGACAAGATGAAAACGATCCGAAAACTGAATGGCATCGTCGGCTTTGGTACGCAATCAGCGGCCGATATCACCAGGGCCAAAGCAGCCCATACGATCATCGAACAGGCAGCGACGAACATCCATTTCCCGAATCCCCGGGCGGACGAAGACAGCTACATCAAGCGATTTGGGCTGACGGTCAAAGAATTCAACTTCATCAAGAATACCCCGCCTGAAAAGCGCACGTTTTTGATCAAGCACGGCAATGACTCGGTTATTGCCCGCCTCGATCTGTCGACAATGCCGGAACTCGTAAAGGTGCTCTCCGGCAACAAGAAGACGATCGAAGAGTGTGCTGCGCTGCGGGAAAAATATGGCGATGAGCCTGAACGCTGGCTGGCCGAATTCTGCGGATGGGAGAGGGTCAATGGAGAATAATCCTGCTCTTTGGCTGATGTTGACGGCGCTTGCCGTACCGGCGCCGGCATTGGCGGGAGGAGTGCCCGTCATCGACGGTGCGAACCTGACTGAGCGTACGACGAGGGACGAAAAGACGACCGAAATCGAAAAAGTCGACAAGGATCGTTTTTCCATAAACAAGAGCGTCACTTGCTCGGTGTACCGGCCTGGCCGGCGAGACGATCCGGTAGCAGCTGCCAACGCCAATCCGGAAATTGCCGGTCTGGTGAAGCGTATCGCCCGAGAGGAAGGCATTAACGAGAACGAATTTCTCGCTCTTGTGTACCAGGAAAGCCGTTTCAACCCTTGTGCAAAGTCAGGCGTGGGCGCGATCGGCCTGGCACAGCTCATGCCCGGCACAGCTGCCGATCTCGGCGTTAACCCTCACAACATCGAGGAAAACCTGCGCGGAGGCGCCAAATATTACCGGCAGCAATTGAGGCGCTTCAACGGCAACGTGAACCTTGCTCTTGCGGCCTACAATTCCGGTCACGGCAACGTCCAAAAATACGGCGGCATTCCGCCGTTCAAGGAGACTCAGGGCTACGTAAAAAACATCACGCAAAGATGGCTTCCGGCCTTTGGCGGCTCGGATCAGGCAAACATTCCGCTCAACTACGGTGGCGGTAACACTGCCTATGCCGGCATGCGGGATTCAACGATCAACGCCATGGCGACGTCGCAAGCGGCGACCGATAGCGTCGGAAATGTAGCCTCGTGGCTGCAGCAGTTGGGTGGGATGCAGAGTGGCACGATCCAGGACAGTTGGGATCACAATTCCGGCGCCCGCAATGCCAATCTCGAAATGATGAATCAGGTCATCCGCATGGGAACGGCAATGGGCGATCTGATCAACTCCCGCAACGCCAACACGGCGAGCAATCTCTCGGGCGCTTCGCAGTCCTCAGATTCTAAGGACGAGGACAAAAAACCGCGCGAGACAACCGACCTATGCGATCCGCGCCAAGGACTCGAATGGAGCCCGACGGAGAAAGCATGCGTTCAGAAACGCGAACGCGCGGCCAACGTAAATCTGATGTTGAAGCCACAATGAGGGAGAATACCATGAAGCGCTTTATCATTTCTGCGTCGGCGATAGTCCTTGCATCGGCCGCATCCGCACAAGTTCCTGTGATTGACGGAGCAAACTTTGATGTAGCGAAACAGACAGCCGCGACCACAGACAAGATCCTCGGCACGAACAAGCAAATCCTCACGACCGTCGAGCAGACCTTGAAGTCTGTGACAGGCGATCGCGGCAGTGATGCCAACCAGATGCAGGACCTGGCTGTCGGCAATGGCTTTTCAGTCTCGTCGATGCCGTCATTCGATAGCCTGCTCCAAGGCGGTGTGCCGAATTTCGGCGGCATGGGCGGACACATCGCCAAAGTTGCCACGACGTTCATCAATGGTCTGCAACTGGTCAAAAGTCTGTCGGGCCAGGCGAACAGCACGTTCTCTGGCGATAAGTCCTACGAGGAGTTGGTGAACACCGTACTTGGTGTCGCGGCACTGGTGAATGGGTCGCAACAGGCGGCCCAGACGCGGAAAAGTGCTTTTGAGCAGGCAGGCCAGCAGATCGGCCAGGCGCAGGACATCAAGGGCTCGATCGACCAAAACACGCAGCTTCAGGTGCAAGCGGGCCTGACGATCAACGAATTGATCGGTGTGATGAACGGCGCGGTTTCGTCCCTCCAGGCGGACAATCAGCGGCGTCTGACCGATATCTCCAACTCGAAAAAGGCGCTCAGCTACAGTGGGAACTAAGCCGACAAAAACAGCGACAGTGACGTCGCTTTTCGTGGTCGTGGCCGCTCTTTCCGGCTGCGGCACGGTCAAGGAGAAGACTGCGCCCTGCAAGCGGCCGGCGAACCTGACGTCTTATGCGCCGGATCCCCGTCTCGAATGCGGACCGATGATGCATGTCAATGGCGATGCATCTGCGGCCCTCGAGGCGATGGAAGTGGAATAGGGACGGTAGGCGGCAATGCAGGATTTCTTGGGCGAACTGCTGGACAGGATAGAGCAAACAGGGGCGAATTTTTCTGAACGAGCCTACGAAATTGTCGGCGGCGAGATCGTTCCACTGCTCAATGTCATGTTCCTGGCGTATGTCGGCTATTACGGCCTGCAGCTCTTTATGGGAACTGCTCGCGTCAGTGTCAGCGAAATCATCGGTCGCGTCGTTCGCATGCTGCTGATCCTGACCCTGGTGAGCGAGTGGAGCCATTTCAACACGTTCTTTTACTCCTGGCTCAACAATACCCCTGAAGACGTCGGGCGGGCCATCCTCACGGCGACCGGGACAAGTATCACCGAGCCGACGAACGGCCTGTCGATGATCTGGAAAACAGCGAATGAAGCGGCTTCGGCATTTGCCGAACAGTCAGGGTATTTCTCGGTTCTCCCGTCAATGGTCGGCTTCCTGATCATGTTGTGCGTCGCCGTCTTCATTGCCGTTGCTCTCGCAATTTTGCTGCTCGCCAAGGTGATGATGTGGGTGCTCATTGGAACCGCGCCGATTTTCATCGCTTGCATGCTCTTTGAACAAACGCGGAACCTGGGCGTCTCATGGTTTCAACAGGTTCTGCTCTACGCACTGATTCCGCTCTTCGTTTATGTCGTTGCCGCTTTCTTGATCGCGGCCATGGACCCTGAGTTGACGAAGGTATCGAACGCGGCCAACCAAAGGCGGCTCCAGCTCAGCGATATTTCGGCATTTCTGCTGCTGTGCGGTGCCGGCACGTTTGTACTGATCAACATCCAGATCCTCGCACAAGGGATAGTCGGCGGAGTGGCGGCCGGTATCGGCAGCGTTGCGAGAACGGTCGGTCGATACACCGGCTTGACGGCGCCTATGGACGTGTCGCGGGCCGGCATCAAGGGCGCAAGCATCGGCTTCCAGGGCGGCAAGAGCCTCTACACCCGCTTCCGTGGCAATGGCGGCCCCACAACGACATCCGGGGGAGACGGCGCAAAGGCGGCAATGCAGAACCGAATACGCAGCCACAGCATGCCTCGTTGAGGCTGTTGGTTCGTAAGAAGTAAGGGCTAGACCAGATGGCAGATTCTAAGGACGTTGCTCTCAGGAGTTACTTTCAGGATGGCGATCGTTGGGAAAACGAGATCGTCAAAAAGGCGAAGCGGTCGCGCGCACTCGCGTGGTTTGTGACAACGCTTTTCGGGGCGACAACGCTTTTGGCGCTTGCTGCTTTGGTGCTGCTCGTACCGTTAAAGAGCTTTGAGCCATACATCGTCGAGGTCGACAAGAACACCGGCTATGTGGAGGTCAAAACGGGCCTGACCAGGCCGTCGAACCTGACCGAACAGCAGGCAATCACCCAGGCCAACGTCGTACGATATATTCGCGCGCACGAAGGCTATGATCCGTTCGCCATTGAAGAAAACTTCGGCATCGCCGCACTGTTGTCGACAGGCGACGCGGCCCGCGAGCTGCAAGAGCTCTATAGCGCCGCTAACACGAACAATCCGGCGAAGGTTTATGGAAAGAACAAGCGCGTCCTCGTCGAGATCAAATCGGTGACGTTTTCGAACGCCAGCACAGCGCTGGTCCGTTTCTCGACGACGGAAAAGACCGACACAGACTCGATCGTCCGGCACTACATTTCCGTCGTTCGCTACCGCTACACTGATACGCCGATGACAAACGAGTGGCGCTTCGAAAACCCGCTAGGCTTCCAGGTCTATAACTATCGTCGCGATCAAGAGACCGTGACGCCGGGAGGTCAGGGATGATAAAACGTTTCCTGACGTCGGCGGCGATCTTCGCCGCGATCCTGACTCACGCCCATGCGGCGCAAACGCCACGGCCAGGCAGCCTCGATGCGAGGGTGACGAGCGTTGTCTATCAGCAAAACAACGTGGTGAAGGTGGCTGCGACCTATGGAATCTCAACAATGATCATCTTCGATGAAGATGAGAAGTTCGAGACCATTTCGCTCGGCGACACCGAAAGCTGGCAGGTCGCGCCCTCCGAAAAAGGCAACATTCTGTTTGTGAAGCCCATCGCGAAAAACGTGGCAACAAACATGAACATCGTCACCACCAAGAGGATCTATTTCATCGAACTGTACGATTTTGCGCCCGATGCCGGCAAAAAGGTCTTTGGGGTTAGGTTCGTCTACCCGGAAAATGACCTGAACGCCGCACTACGGAAAGAGGCCGAGCATCGCGCTTCTCATCCCAATGTCTCGAACATCGACAAGGCAAACGTCAATATCCACTATTCTTTTTCCGGCGATCCGTCGCTCAAGCCGTCTATGATTTTCGACGACGGGAAGAAGACGTTCTTCAAATTCAGCGGGCGCATGCCCGCAATATTCGCTGTGAATTCCGATTTCTCGGAAACGCTCCGCAACTTCCGCAAGGAAGGGGAATATCTGGTCGTCGATGGCGTGGCGACCCAATACACGCTGCGTGATGGAAACCAGTGGACGTGCATTTTCAATCTGAGAAAGCCAGATTTTGGCGCACCCGACCCCAATATCCTCGGTCCAGCTCCCGATCGCCTAGCGCCCAAGCGCAGAAGGAGCGGCAACTGATGAAACGGACTCCCGAGCTTGAAGCGATGCTCTCGGCCGACGAAACGGACGTCAGCAACAAGAACGCCAAACGCAACCAGGTCCTGGGCGGCGCGGCACTCCTGCTCGGCGGTGCCGTCGCGGCCTATTTCGTTCTCGCCGGTGCACAGGAAAGGCCTCGTGACGTGCTGGATGGTGACGAGGAATTCAGGACCACTACGTTCCGGCCCCCGTCCTTTGTTCGTGATGTCGAAGAGCCTGCGGCCGCTCCTGACAGTGAGATCATATCGTTGCCGCCACCACCGCCGCCTCCCGCTGAAGAAAAGCCGGACACGACGGCGTTCAACGTGTCGCCACCTCCGGCACCTGTAGTTGCCGCTCCCCCGCCACCCGAAGCCGCCGAACCGCCGCCGGAAGAATTTCCGGAGCGCTACAAGTCGGCCATGGTCGTATTCGACAACAAGGGCTCGGCGGCCGATGGCGGCACGCTGGCCGGTGACGAAGGCGATGGCTTGAGTGTTGCCGGTGAGGACCGCAACAGCAAATATCTGGCGGCTGCAGCGAGCTTGGCCGACAGATCAGCGACAGCGCGCCAGATCGAGCGTATCGACGCAATGATCCCGGAAGGAACATTGATTCCAGGCATCCTCGAAACGGCAATCGTCAGCGACTTGCCAGGACAGATACGCGCCATCACCTCGCAGGACGTTTATTCTTTCGACGGAAGGCGGGTGTTGATCCCGACGGGAACCCGGCTGATCGGCGAATATCAGTCCGATGTCGTCAGGGGCCAAAAGCGCATCTTCGTCATCTGGACGCGCCTCATCCGTGACGATGGGGTGTCAGTGCGCCTGAATTCGATCGGCACGGATAGCCTCGGCCGCTCCGGCGTCACCGGCATTGTCGATAACAAGTGGCGCGAAAGATTTGGGTCCGCCATTTTGCTTTCGATCGTCGGCGCCGGGGCAAGCTATCTGACCGGCTACGGCAGCGACGAAGCCTTCGGCGACGAAAAGGATGATGCCAAGCGCGGCGAAGAGCTCGCGCGCGACACCATCGCGCAAACCTTTTCGGACATGGCAAATCAGGCCCTCTCCGAAAACCTTCGCATTCCTCCGACGATCAGTGTCAGCCAGGGTGAGAGAATCTTTGTTTACGTTCGCCAGGATTTCGATTTCTCGGCCATGTACGACGATCCGGTGGCTGAAGCCATAAAGGAAATCAAGCGTGAACGTGGCTCCGAATAATTTCGGGCCGCGAGACCCCTACTATTTTCTCAATCGTGCGCTCGCACCGATAAAGGATTTCCTGGATGACCCGGCTGTCGTCGAAATCTCGATCAACAAGCCGTGTCACGTCTATGTCGAACGGCTTGGGGCCGATCACATGGAGTTTCACAAGATCGATGCTCTGACTGCTGAAGAAATCCAGAACATCGGCGAGCGCGTTGCCGGCGCAACTGAGCAGTTCATCAGCCGGAATAGGCCGATCCTGAGCGCAGCCTTGCCAACCGGCGAGCGCATCCAGGTCGTTCTTCCGCCTGCCGCGCCGGAAGGCGGGGCCATCTCCATCCGCAAGCAGGTCGTGAACAATTTTACGCTGGAAGAATATCGCGACAACGGCTCCCTTCAAAAGGTCTCGGTGGCCGTCGGAGGACTAAGCGACACCGATCGTGAGTTGATCGACTATCTCCGCTCGAATGCCATCTACGAGTTCATCCATACCGCGATCACCAAGCGTGTTTCGATCCTCATCAGCGGCGGCACGTCGTCGGGCAAAACTACGTTTCTCAATGCGTGTTTGAAGAGCGTCGACCTGAACGAACGCATTCTGACGCTCGAAGATACCAGAGAACTCTTTCCTCCGCAGACGAACAAGCTGCATCTCATCGCGTCGAAAGGCGACCAGGGTACTGCCGACGTGACGATTCAGCACTTGCTCGAGGCGTCGCTACGCATGCGGCCGGATCGGCTGTTCGTTGGTGAGATTCGCGGCGCGGAAGCATTTTCCTTCCTGCGCGCCATCAACACCGGCCATCCGGGCTCGATGTCGACGGTCCATGCCGACACGCCTCTGGGGGCCTATGAGCAATTGGCAATGATGATGCAGCAGGCCGGTATGTCGGCCGGTTTCACCAAGCAGGATCTCATGTCGTATATCCAGATGGTAATCCCGATCGTCATCCAGTTGCGCCGTGAGGGCGGCAAGCGCGGCGTTTCAGAGATTTTTTTCGCGCGGCACGAATCATGAGCAAGGGGTACCACACCGTCTTTCTGATCTTCTGCCTCGGCGTTGCATTCGCCGTATGGATGCTCGGCTATGGCCTTGGCCTGCAGCTCTTCTACAAAGACAGCCGGATCCTCGAGACGACGATCACTACGAATCCATTCGTTCCGATCCAGCAATTTTGGCACTTTGCGGGTAATCCTGCTCTACAGAAGGTCGCGATCGGCTCGCTTGTACCCGCGCTCGTCGCCGGCGGCCTCGTCGCTTACGTCGGCCTTCGGCCGCAAGGCAGCCCGCTCGGCGACGCGGCCTTTCAGGACATCGCCGCTCTCTGCCGCGGCAAGTGGTTTCGCAAGTCCGGTCATATCTTTGGCCGCATCGGCCGCAAAATCCTGCGCACCAAGGATGATCGTCACCATCTGATCATCGGGCCGACACGTTCCGGCAAAGGCGCTGGCTATGTCATTCCCAATGCTCTCATGCATGAAGGGTCGATGATCATAACCGACCTCAAGGGAGAGGTTTTCAAGGCGACGGCCGGCTATCGCCGGCGCAACGGCAGCCAGGTCTTCCTTTTCGCGCCAGGCGCGGAGCGGACGAACCGCTACAACCCTCTCGACTTCATTCGCCAGGAACGTGGAAATCGTACGACCGATATCCAGAACACGGCGAGCATTCTCGTTCCCGAAAACACCGAATCCGAAAACTCGGTGTGGCAGGCGACCGCTCAACAGGTCATGGCAGGCGCTGTCAGCTATGTGCTGGAAAGCCCGTTTTATAACGGCCGGCGCAATCTCGGGGAGGTCAACTCGTTCTTCAACAGCGGCGTCGACCTGCAGGCGTTGATGAAATTCATCAAGGCAAAAGAGCCGTATCTGTCCAAATTCACGTTGGAAAGCTTCAACGCATATTTGGCCCTTTCCGAGCGCGCCGCCGCTTCGGCCTTGCTCGATATTCAAAAGGCGATGCGCCCGTTCAAGAACGAACGTATCGTCGCTGCTACGAACGTCACCGATATGGATCTCCGCGCGATGAAGCGACGGCCGATCTCCGTCTACCTCGCGCCCAACGTCACGGATATCACGCTGCTCAAGCCGCTCCTGACATTGTTCGTGCAACAGACAATGGACATCCTCACCCTTGAGCACGATCCGAAGTCGCTGCCGGTTTACTTCCTGCTCGACGAATTTCGGCAGTTGAAGAAGATGGACGAGATCATGACCAAGCTGCCCTATGTGGCAGGCTACAACATCAAGCTCGCCATCATTATTCAGGACTTGAAGAATCTCGACGAGATTTACGGTGAAACCTCCCGGCATTCGCTGCTCGGCAATTGTGGTTTTCAGCTCATTCTAGGCGCGAATGATCAGGCGACCGCCGACTATGCATCCCGTGCGCTCGGCAAGCGGACCATCCGCTACCAGTCGGAATCGCGCACGATCGAACTGCTTGGGCTGCCGAGGCGCACGAAGGTCGAACAGATTCGCGAACGTGACCTGATGATGCCGCAGGAAATCCGGCAGATGCCGGAAACAAAGATGGTACTGCTTGTTGAAGGCCAGCGCCCGATCTTCGGTGACAAGCTGCGCTTTTTCGAGACGCAGCCATTCAAGTCCGCGGAAGCATTTTCTCAGGCACACACCCCGGACGTGCCGCCGATCGAATATCTTCCGATTCAACCCGTGCCGGCTTTGACCGACGATTACGCCCGAGCCGGCCACCCAGAAGAATATGCCGGTGCCCCGACTACCGGTATGGCAGATTCCGAAAAGGGAATGTCATCACAATTCAACGGCGCTGAGGCGACGCCGACTGTCGCTGCGATCATGAAAGCGGCACCAGCAACAAAGGAGCCCGCAACTCGCACCGTGAATCACAAAGCTAGCCTGCCGCAACCGAAACGCGCTAAAGCGGCGTCGAGTGGCGGACCTGGAAACGAAGCGGAGGCGACAGCGGACGTAGCGACTATCGGCGCGCGGATTAAGGCTGCCGAAGAAAGCCTGAAACCTAGCGCTGAACGCCTCAAGGAGACGGTTTCTCAGAAAGTCGAAAAGCTCGGGCAAGCATCGCCCACGAAACGGCGAAACTATCTCGACATTTTCGCGACGACGGTCCCCGATCCCGTCGAACTCGGCCTGGAGGCCGCCGAAGCTCAAGCATAAAGAGCCGCGAATTGCGGCTCTTTATGCGCTGCTGTCAAATTCACAAGTGAAGTGTGGCGTTCAGAACAAGTGCGGAGGCATCGTTCGTGCGCCCGATCTTCTGCGTCCATTCCCGAACTCGCAGACGGTCGCCGACCGCAAAAAGGCAAAAAGGGTTCGGCTAGCGAGCTGCAGGTCGGCCCAAGCTATTGCTTGCCATTGCGCTAAGCGCCAGCACCCGCCTTCGGACGGTCTGGCGGTGGTAGGGGCGTCGGGATGTTCTATTGCAACAAATCACTCCGAAGCCGGTCGCAGCCGCTGGTCGCCAGCCATCGCGCCCGCGCCAGGTGCGATGCCCAGACGCGACGTGCCCGTTCCGGCTGGCGCTCTGGGTCAATGTTCAAGGTGGCTCGTGCCACCTTGCGCCAGTCGATCCCCTTGTCCTGCGCCATCAGCAGGACGACGTAAGTCGGGAAGTGCGCCACGTCGTAAGGCGTGACGCCAGCCAACTCGGGTGCCTCATTGTCTATCCAGTCTTCGTCTTCCATTGGAGGCGCGTCGATGTAGCGGCCAATCGAGCGCAGGTGCGCCGCAATCTGGTAACGCAGGTGATCGCGGCTCCCGTAGCGCGCGTCGATTTCGCCGAGCTTCTTGTGCAATCCCTTACGCTTGTCGCGCGGAACATCAGTATCGCCCAAGGAGTAAAAACTCGGACCGACAGCGCAGATGTCGCAGCCGGTTGCGACCACGTCCCGAACGAACGCGGGAATGTCCTTTTCTTGCATGCGCTTCATTTCAACAGGCCTCTTTTCGCACCACCATTTCCTATCAAAACGCTCCAGATTTGCAACTATACTGGCAACAAGCGACGGGGCCGTTAGGGGCATTTGGCGCCCTAGGGACCGGGTGCGGCCGGCCGTTGCATCACGATACCCCTCGTCGAACCACCGTCCAGCATAGGCGCGAGCATTCGGAGTGCCGCCACCGGCCTCCTGTAGCCGCGCGATGGGCTGCTCCGATAGGCTTGCCGAGTTGAAGTATCCGCTCGCAAGATGTTCAATCTTGCGCGCGGCTTGCGCACGTCCGGCACGTTCTGCCAACAGCTGCCTCACTATATCCAGCATCGCTAACGTTCTCCGGAAACAATTGGCATTTGGCTGTCCTCTCCGTCCCGGTGCATTCCCCCCGTCCCGGCGGGAATGTCAAGCAGGAGAAACGAAAAACTCGCCGTCAACATCCCATAGTTCGCAGCTGTCGATCTGGACAAAGCCGATCTTGTAGGTCTTGAACCTCTTGCGCTGTTTGAAAGCCTCGGCCCGCAGTCCGGAGATCCCATGGCTGTCGGACGTTTCTGCCGGAAGGCCACGACGATGGTTTCCTCGGGCGGCGTCAGCACCGTTCTCTTCGCAGCCTTTCGCTCCATCGGCGCATCGGCCGTCGTGGTCCGGCTGCGCCATTTCTTCACCGCTTCGGCTGAAGGCCGTAGGGGCGGCAAGGAGTGCTCTCGTGCGACGCTTGTCGGCTAGAAGACACGGCGCGATCCCGGAGACCACACCTACGACGATCTTAAGATCGTCGCCGACTACACGGGTTACCATTCGAAGACGCATTCTTTTTGCCACCACAAATTGCGGTTCGCTCATAGACGTGACAGCTTTATCATTTGATCTTTGGCGTCTAATATGTAGGCTCTCATCAGGTCTGACGCTTCTTTTGGGTTTCGATCATGAATTGCTGAGAAAATGCGTTTTTCTACGCTGTCGTTCGACCGCCCCGGACTAAGTTGCGGGAATTTTCTGCGAAATAAGGCAATCTGCCCCCATATCATCTTCAGCATCTTAAGAACGATCTGGCTATCAGACATTACCGCAACAAGCCGATTAAAATTGACTGCAGAATTAAACGCCGTTGCCGCGTCCGCGAGTATGATAGAGCGCTCTGAGCTATGGAGGCATTGCGCCAAGAGTCTTAGATCAGTATCGGTCCGGTTTTTCGCGGCTAGTTCGGCGGCGAGCGCCTCCAAAGAGGCGCGTACGTCATAGAGAGCCCACGCCTCTTCAGGCGGCATATCGCGGACAAAGGGCCCTTTGTTTTTGGTGATTTCAATCAAGCCATCTTTTTCGAGTTGTCGAAGAGCTTCCCTAACCGAGGCCCTACTCACGCCCAATGAGCCAGCCAGCCGGTTCTCGTTCATGTGTTCGCCGGGCTGCAATTCGCCCGACAGAAGCTTTTCATGAACTTGCTCGTAGACAAGTTCCGAGATGGAAACTCTTCGAAGAAGCTTGAGGCTACTGCTAACATTTTCCTGCCTCTCCACGCTGTGCTCCATAGGACCTCTTCCCTTACAGTCTCAAGTCCCAACGTCTCCGAAGCTGGCTAAAGCAAATGTGGTGCTCTCCATTGAGGGGGTTACATGGCCCGAGGGCGAAGACGACGGTGAATGGCATGTCGCGTTCTCGACAAATTGCAAAAGTTCCCTCCTCGACATATGAGCCATACCCAGTCGCCTGAGGTTACGGCCGCTCTCAAAATAGTTAATCCCATTCATGGCTGACGCGATGTCCACGAAAGCCTTTATGGTTCGAGCGTCTACGCCTACTTTGGCCCCGAGCTCATACCAAGGCACTAAAATATATGGTATGTCCTCCACCACATATCTGTCTTGCATATGGACCGGGGTTGCCTTGGTTGTATTGTGAATGCGCGTATGAAAAGCAAAATCTGCGAATTTGTCGAAAGATCCGCCATAGAAGCCCACCATTTCCTGCAGGAATGTCTGGAGTCGGAAACCCAAAGCATCGGCGATCGCCAGACGCTCTACGTCCACAGCTTCGATGACCTTCCCGACCGAGGATGAGATCCCGTCCCGATAGAAGAAAAAGTCTCCTTTTGTGCTTTCGATCCGACCTGTGTTGAGGATCGCTGCAACCGGATGTATCACTCCGTTGTTGGACTGCATCCCAATCTCGAACACATTATTGTGCAATTGGAGCGGCTGGGGAAATATATCCGCGACCTGTGACCATTGCTTTTCATCCAGCGTATTAGGGAAAGCGGCGATCGGCAGACTGGCCTTGATACCCGCGACCAAAACTTCGCCCTTCTGGATCCAAGATGCATATGGTGACGCGTTGGTTTCCAAAATGGTCAGGGCGTTCAACTCTCTTGAGCAGGCTAACGCGAAGAAATTGGCGTTGATCGCCACGATGACGTGACGGCTCAGGTCGAAATCCTTTAGTTCGCTAATGATGTCGTCATGCCCATACGATGGAACCGCGACTACAAGAACACGAGAAAATTCTACGGCAGTAGCCATCTCAGTGGTGACAGTCGGCTTAAACTGCCCCTCGATCTTCATACGAGCCGTCAGGTGACCATCTCGCCGGATCGCATCAATGTTACGGCGGTGATGTGGATGACCGTAAAGAAGGACGCCGAATCCACGGTTGATCAAATCAGCCGCAAAAGCGCATCCACAATTTCCGGCACCAATGATCGAAACTCGCATTTTGGAACCCACTGGCGCTCTCTGTTGGTGATTGTCCGCCAGGTAGCGCGAGCCCCGTACGGTGGGCGCATGATGCCCCGGTAGAGCAATCGCAAACATTGTGCCAACTCCGTAAAGGAGGGCTCATGATGAGTTTCCCGTTATAATCAAGGAGATCCACTTCAGCAGGGCGGCGAGCTCCATGTCGAGAATTCGACAAAACCCCTGTCGCCTTCGCTCCAGGTAAAGCCTCGATCAGAACGATCAGAGGCATTTGCAGCCCCGCTGCACCGCGTGGCGGACACGGCACGATTTTTGCAGCCCCATGCCGTACGGAAGCTTGAGATTTGAGGAAGAGCAGCTTTTGGCCTTCGGAAGAGGTGCTTTGAAGTTTTTTAGAGTGGACGCCGAACTGGAGGTATCAAATGAATGAAACAAATACAGTCGCTCACGCGGATGCTAAAGTTCCCCGGTGGCATTTCACAATGATGCACGACTCCGCACGAAATGCGGCAATTGAAGCGGCGATTGCATCTTCTAATGTCAGAGGGAAAACTATTGTTGAAATAGGAACTGGGGCTGGTCTTCCGGCGATGCTCTTCGCTAGGTACGGGGCTCGAAAGGTATTCTCATGCGAGATGGACGAGCGAATTGCTGGCGCGGCGCGGCAGATTATCAGGGCCAACGAGTTGCAGGACCGCATCGCGGTGATTGCAAAATCGTCGAGGCAAGCTATTCTTGACGGCGATCTTCCTTCAGCACCCGACATCATTTTCACGGAGACATTGGACGCTGGAGTCGTTGGTGAGGGATATGAAATGATTGCCGAGGACATCCGGCAGATCGCGAGTTCCACTACAGTCATTATGCCGAATTGGGTCCAGCAATTCGGCTTTCTCTGCACTGACGCCAAGGCTTTTCAGAGAAATTCCGTGTTCAACCAATGCGGATTCGATCTTTCTGGTTTTAATTTGTTTTCGGAACACTCTTACTTCCCGGTAAGTCAGATGCAGCACGATCCGGTACCTCTCTCGCCAACCTTTGTTTTAAGGAACTATGATTATCTAAATCCAAACACTCTGGATCGGGTAGAGCACCATATCATAACCCACAATACGGGTCTCTGCCACGGAATGACGTCATATTTTGATGCCCATTTTGGGAAATTCCTCGTCACTTCCAAGGGTCGGAGCGGGCATTGGTTGGCCGCCTTCCACCCTCTGCAAGAACCTATCCAGGTTGAATCGGGGCGGCATTATGTGTTGAAGGGAGATAAAACGGGGTTGATCGATTTGGTTTCGTTATGATTGAACGAGGGTGCCTGCAGGCCTCACGCTGTGGGTGCTCCTGCTAAGCCAATGTGATCGCGGCTCTCCGAGAGCAGCCTATTTGGTTTCCCGATACCAGCGGAGTGACATGCAGGAAAGCCCGGCGTCAATTTTCTCGATTTCGACAGTCTTCAGTGGAACGACCCTATAGCCCTCCTTGTCAAGCATCTCGAGAGTGCGAGGGTAGTGGGCACTGGCGAAGACGACGTCATTGACCCGAAGCACATTCGCAGCTGGTTCTTCGCCTTCCGGGACGACGATTCTGCGGAAACCATTGAATGCGGCAGCGTCGGCAAGTGCAGCCGTCGAAATCACGGATTCGTCGTCGAGCAGCGACGATGCTGTTTTGAAGTGCAAAACACCTTTTGGTGTCTCGGCCACCTGGGCCTTTCCACCGAGCTTTCCGATGCAGGCAATTAGCGCCTCTGCGCCTATTCTATCGGTGCGCGCCGAGAGGCCAATCAGCACCCCCATCGGCGTATACATGATGTCGCCCCCGTCCGCCTGGCCAGGAGCCGGCAGTTCCAGCACAGTCTCAAACATGTCGCGCAGGACCGGGATGAGTTCCACTGTTTCGTCGACACGGCTTGGCGTGCCAGGACGAAGTAGAATCGCGCCACTGGTAAACACGAGAGCCGGGTCCTCGACGAAGAGGGAGTCGGGGAAGATCTCAAGCGGCGGAAGGACTTTGACCGCGACGCCGGCATTGCGTAGGGCCGAGATATAGGCTTCGTGCTCGGCCTTGACACCTTCGTAAGTCGGACCGCCACGATCGTTGGCGCGCAGGCCGTTGACGACGGAGGAGGAGGGCTCTCGGACGATTGCCGAGTTGAACTCATAGACTGATCTGGTCTGCGACATTGTTGGCTATCCCCATAGATGTTTTGAATAGGCGGCTCTTATTCAGCCGCGAACAACAGGTGTTCCGTCGGTGCCGCGCGCCGCGACAAGTGAATTCCAGCAAGCATGCACCGCACCGAGCCTCCGGCGAGCTCGATCGTCGAAACGTCAAACGACAAGAGCTTTGCGGAACGCTCGATCGTTGATATCTGCTTCCGATTCAACGCCCCCTGGGCACGAGCTGAAAGAGCTAGCATACGGCCTTCCCGGCCTTCCAGCTCTATTGCATTGCCGGCGAAGTTCTCGATCTCTCCGATTGAAAGCTCGATAACTTGACGACCGGTTTCCTCCAGCCGGGCAATGATCTCCTGCCGGCGTCGGAGATCGGGAATCATCTGCGCCCCCAGCAGCGCAAAATCGGTCGCGATGCACATCAGCACATTCGTGTGATAGATCGGCCTGCCGCTGCGATCGGTGGCATTGAAGACCATCGGCTCGAAGTTGAAGTGCGTGCAAAACCGTTCAAGCGCCAATTCATTGGTGCGGTTTGAGCGTATGGCATAGGCAACCCGACCAATGTGATCGAGGACCATGGCGCCGGTGCCCTCAAGAAAGACATTGTCTTTCTCGAGGCCTGAATAGTCGATGATGTCCTGGACCCGATATTCGTTCTTCAACATCTCGATCACGTCACCGCGACGCTCTTTTTGCCGATTGGCCGAGTACATCGGATAGACGGCGACATGTCCGCCCGAGTGGGTCGAAAACCAGTTGTTGGGAAATACGGAATCGGGCGTTGTCATTGCCCTATCTTCGAAGACATGGACGGTGACACCAGCAGCGGCGAGACCTTCCGCCATACGCGTCACCTCGTCGTATGCCGCGCTCGAAACCGCCGCGGCGGCACCCTTCTCGTCATTTGACTGAAACGAGTTGTCGGCGGCGGTCATCGGGTTCGGTGTGAAGTGACGCGGCCGGATCATCACGACACCCTTGGGGGCCTGTACGGACTGCCTGCTCATCGGATCGCTCCGATCTTCTGAGGCACGGGAGCTGCCTTCGCAGCGCGCAGGATCATGCCAAAGAGATCGCGCGGGTCGTCGGGATCGGCAAGGAGATCGAGCTCCTCATAGAGGCCGGTGTCCTTAACTCGGTCGCGCACATAGCGCAGCGCGGAGAAATCCTCGATGGCAAAGCCGACCGAATCGAACAGCGTGATCTGGCGGTCGCCCGAGCGGCCTGGCACTATCCCCGCAATCACCTGCCAGAGCTCTATCACCGTATGATCGGGATCGAGTTGCTGGATTTCGCCCTCGATCCGCGTCTGTGGCAGGTATTCGACGAAGATGTCCGACCGCAGAAGGATGTCGCGGTGGAGCTCTGTCTTGCCGGGGCAGTCACCACCGACCGCGTTGATGTGGATGCCAGGGCCAACCATGTTGTCGGTCAGGATCGTCGCATACTGCTTGTCGGCCGTCACGGTGGTGACGATTTCGGCTCCTTCGACAGCTTCCTGCGAGGAGGCGCAGGCCTTGATCTCGAAGCCCATGCCGGCCAGGTTCTTCCGACATCGGGCGGTGGCGGTGGAATCGAGATCGTAAAGTCGGAGTTTGTCGACGCCGACGATCTCTTTGAAAGCGATCGCTTGGAACTCCGACTGGGCGCCGTTGCCAATTATGGCCATGGTCCGCGCGCCCGTTGGGGAAAGATACTTGGCGGCGATGGCCGACATCGCCGCGGTCCTGAGCGCCGTCAGTATCGTCATCTCCGTCAGCAACATAGGGTAGCCGCTGCCAACATCAGCGAGCACCCCGAAGGCAGTGACCGTCTGGCGCCCGAAGTGCGTGTTCTTCAAATGGCCGTTGACGTATTTGAAACTGTACGTTTCGCCGTCACTAGCGGGCATCAGTTCGATGACACCGTCAACGCTATGAGAGGCGACGCGCGGTGTCTTGTCAAAGCTTTCCCAGCGTAGGAAGTCTTCCTCGATGTACGCGGCAAGCTCAATAAGAAATCGCCCCACGCCGGTTGTGTTCACCAGCTTCATCATGTGGTCGACGCTGACGAAGGGGATGACGTTCAGTTTTTCTTGCATGCGTTTGCTAGCTCCTTAATCTAGCGGATGTGCGTTTACCCTTGATGCGCACCAAAAACAGCGACGCTGAGATGATTGCCGAATTTTCGGCTGGTTGGCCGCCGGCTTTTCCAATTCGCAGGTCTCGTGTTCATTGAGCCCTCCCCGTCAGCGAGAAATTTCCATCGCAGCCTGAGACGGCTCGATCGCTCGAAGGACTCAGTAATGCGAAGTGGCAATGAGTTCGATCAGGGCCCTCTCGCCGAGGTCAGCAATACCGATCGTTGCGCGGGCTGGCAGGTCTTCCGGCGCGAACCACTCTTTCCACACCGCGTCCATCTCCGGTTTGACATTCATGTCTTGCGAGCAGCTTCGATCGGTCCGATCTCGCCTCTTTCAGGTACGTGTCGAGCTTGGCCAATACTTCCCGGGTCTGGCCGGCCATGTCCTGGCTGTCGCCGTCGGCGACGATGCCGCCGATGTAGGCTATGCCGTTGTGCTTAACGACGCGATGGAGGGTAGGCGCACAAAGCAGCCGTTCGGTCATAACGAGTGTCCTTCTTCCTTGAATTGGTGATCAACCGGATCTCTGCCGGTCACGGCCTTCAAGGCGCGCGGCGCATGCGGAAGGGCCGCCAGCTCAGCAAGGCGAACCGGCTTTACCGGAGAGCGCAGACGATAGGTGCCTATCTCGCCAGGATTCATCCCTTTCGCAGCGGCCATGATTTCCGTGACCGTGGCGGCGCAGAGGCGCCCCTGGCACGGTCCCATTCCGCAGCGAATGAAAGTCTTCAATTGGTTCGGACCGGGTGGTCCGAGCGTAATCACCTCGCGAAGCTTGCCCGCCGAAATCTCTTCACAGCGACACACGATCGTTTCTGGATCGGAGGGGACGAGAAAAGCACGCGCAGGCGAGTACAGCGCGTCCAGGAAGTCTCTGCCCTGAAAGAAGCGCTGGCGTCGTCCCTGAAGGTCCCTGATCAATGAGGCCGACTTTGCGAGGCCGAGGTCCGAAAGAGCAGCCAGGGCGGCAATCCGTCCGCCCATTTCGGCTGCTTGAGCGCCCACGATGCCGGCGCTGTCTCCCGCGATGAGAATGCCTCGCCTTGGTGTGCGCCCCTCGGCGTCCGTCACTGGCTGGAAAGCGCGTTGGCGCTCGTTCCACATCAAGGGGCAACCGGCGGCAGTTGCAAGATTGATGGCCGGTACAACGCCCTGATGCAGCAGAACGGTCTCGGCTTGAAGTGCTTCAGTTTTCAGGCGAGTCGCGAAACGAACGCCCTCGACGGTATTTTGCCCAAGGATCGCGAGCGATTGAACTCGGGTCACCACACGAATATGGCGTTTCGTTTTGAGGAGAAGGCCAAGCCCCTTTACCAGATACGGCGAGCCCAGAAATCCTGGCAGGTGGCGCAATGCTTCCCACCGGAGGAGCGATTGCGACGTATCAAGAAGAGTGATGTTGTGCCCGCCTGCATCGGCAAGCTGGCTCGCAAGGAGGTATAAAAGCGGCCCGCAGCCTGCGAGGACGACCGGTGCGCTCGGCACGACACCGGAGGATTTGAGTGCGATCTGGGCTGCACCGGCCGTCATGACACCCGGCAGAGTCCACCCGGGGACGGACATGGGCCTTTCTTGAGCACCGGTCGCAAGGACCACGGCAGCCGCCTCAATCATGCGCGCAACACCAGCTACCGTCAGCCCCACGCGATGATGATCCTTGCCCTCCCCATCTTCGGTGTGCTCGATGCTCCACACGGTCGCTTTCGCAGCATAGTCTCCGCTGCACTCGGCGAACAAATCTGCAAGCGGTTTTCCCTTCCAGTAGTCGGAGCCGAGATAGCTTCGCTCGCCGGGCCGGTTGCGCGTGATTTCGCGGTATATCTGACCACCGGGACGAGGGTTTTCGTCCAGCACGACAACCCGTGCACCCGCTTTAGACGCTTCTATCGCAGCCGCCATTCCCGCCGGCCCTGCCCCAACGATCAGGATGTCATAGACGGGGAGCAAGTCTTCTGCCTTGGACACAACACGCGCTGTCATAATACCTCACGCCCTTCGTCAGGTCCGGAACGTGGAGGCAAGCTCGATGCACCATTTTGGCTCAGCACGGTCATCCCGCCCTCAACTTCAATGAGACAGGCCTGGCGATTTTGAACACCATCGACGGTGACGAGGCATTCGAAGCAGACACCCATCAGGCAATACGGAGCGCGAGGAGCTCCGCTGACCACCGAATGACGCACCTGATGCACGCCGGCGGCAAGCAGAGCGGTGGCGAGCATGTCCCCGCGCTCTGCTCGCATCGACGCGCCGTCGAAGGTGAAGTGAACGGACTGTTCGATTTCACGCAATCTGCTCAGCATGAAACCTCCTTGCTGAAAATGAGCTGAGCTCTTCGCTCAGCTGTGAGGCGGAGATCTGCGGGGCCACGACCAGGGCATGGTTCGCCGCAAGCGTCACCCCTGAATGGCAAGCCACCAGGAATGCGCTTGGATGCCTGGGGGAGCGATCATAGATCGGTACACCATCGGCGGTTTTGACCCTGAATCCGGTCCAGCTGCGCACCACGCTCAAGTTTGCAAGAGACGGGAAAACCCGAATTGCACGGCTTGCAAGGACGGCAGTGATGTCCGAAGACGTCGCTATGCTGGAGCTGTCCGTCTCTTCGCTGTCACCGATCATGACGCCGCCTTCATCAGTTTGACGGATCGTTGGTGACAGACAGGGTAGAAAAGGCTTGCACTTTTCGGTGACAAGAACCTGCCCCTTGCTTCGCTTGAGCGGACATGAAAGGCCCACCATCGGGGCGAGCCTTTCATTTTCAAGTCCGGCCGCGAGCACAATCTTGCGGGACATAATCGAAAAGCCATCGCCCGTGACGATGAAGCCATCGGCCACGGGCCGGATCGCGTCCACCTTGTGATTGGCTCGATAGCTCGCCCCTCTTCCGATCATTGCCGCATGCAACGCATGAAATAATCGAAGCGCGTTTACATGGCCGTCCGCTGGGGAATAGACCGATCCCACGACATCAGGTCCAACATGCGTCAAACGTTCGCGTGTCTGACATCTGTCCAGTACTTCGAAGATTGGAGCATGGGCGGCCGTTTCGGAGGCGATGCATTCCATGTCCGCCTGAATGGCTTCGAGTTCCTCATCCGCAAGTGCAAACGTGAAGCCACCGTTTTGAATGAGGCCTACGTCGATGCCGCTATCCTCATAGAGCGCAGCAGCCATCGTCGGCCATATCTTCGCCGAGCTGTAGGACCACAGCGCATAATGGGGGGCATGCAAACCTTTACCTTGTACCCACACCAACGCGAAATTCGCTCTCGACGCCCGCAGGTCTAAGTCCGAGCCATCGAGGACAAGCGGCTTCACGCCTGAGCGGGCAAGTCCCCAAGCGATGGCCGCGCCGACAAGGCCGCCGCCTATGACGAGCAAGTCAACGTTTTGCATCGTTCGCACGCACATCGTTGCTGGAGGAACTGGTCATTTCTCTGCCCCGAGCACGAAACTGGACGTCGTCAGCCGGCGCACATGGTCCTCATCGATCGCAACGCCCAATCCTGGACGCTCCGGCAGATGCACCATGCCCTTGCGCACGAAAGACGAAAAATCCGTCGGGTCCTCAACCAGACGCATGGTCGACATGAAAGCGTGACCAATGTCGATGAGGTTTCTAACCGTGACTGCATGTTGGAGCGAGGCGGCCTGTGTAATGCCGAACTCGATCATCGAATTCATGTAGCATTGGATGCCGAATGCTTCCGCGGTTGCGGCGATGCGCTGCGCGCGCAGAGGCCCGCCATTCTTGCTGCTCTTGATGCTGAAAACCTTTGCCGCACCGGCGGCAGCGAGGTGAGCAGCATCAGTGTGTTCAATAATCGATTCATCCGCCGACAGCGGAAACTGGCTTGCGCCCGACAGTTCCGCCATGCCTTTAGTAATGTCATTTGACAAAGGCTCTTCGACAAAGGCAAGTTTCGAGCTGGTTATCCCAGCCAGGAACTCCCGCGCTTGATCGAGGCTCCAACCTTGATTTGCATCTGCAATGAGCTTGATGCTCTCGCCGTATCGGGCCTCCAAAGCCGCCACACGTTTGATCTCGCTAGCGATGGGCGAAGTACCCATTTTCAGCATGAAGCTCGAGAAACCTTGGGCAGCGCGCTCTTCGATGATGGGAATATCGTCTTCAGCTGTGCCATTGCTCAAAGGCCACAGGACCGGCAGAGAGCGGCGGATCGCCCCCCCGAGAAGCATCGCCGCCGAAACGTTCAACCGTTTGCCAAGAATGTCCAGCAATGCCATCGACACGGCGCCTTTAGCGCAGAGGTGGCTCGGGAGAAGCGAGTCGACCAACGCGTCGATCGTGCCTGGCATTGGCTCCGCTGCGCGGAGAACTGTGGGCAACAGCGTCTCCTTCAGGACACGCATCACGCCGGCCGGCGTCTCGCCATCCACCGTCTCGGCGGGATTGGCTTCGCCCCACCCCACAATACCGTCAGCGTCTGTGAGCTTCACGAGGACTGCCTGGGTTGCGATCAATACTCCTTCGGTCAGCTTGTAAGGTACGCAAAGCTTTGCTTCGATTTCGAACACATCTGCGCTCACAATCGGAGCAATGGTCTCTGTGGTTGTTTTCTCGTTCATTCTAAATTCCTGGAACAATGGAGGCGAGGACCGGGCGTGTTGGGCCGAGCCCATGCGCCAATCCATTAATGGATTGCCGCGGCGGTCGTGGACCGGATGGCACGCTCGGTGCGCAAATGAGGATTGAGCCATATCTCGGTTACCGTGACGGCGCGGCTGACTATGAAATTAATTGACAGGTAGATAGCGCCTGCGATCACGAAGACTTCGACCGGCTGGAATGTGTTGGAGATGATCTGCTTCGCCACCCCGGTGACTTCCACAATCGTGATCGTCGAAGCGAGCGAAGTCGACTTAACCATAAGGATAATTTCGTTGCCGTAAGCAGGCAGTGCAAGGCGCATCGCGATGGGAAAGACAACGCGACGGAATTGCAGGACACCTGACATTCCGACTGCGCGAGCCGCCTCAACTTGACCCAGCGGAACAGCCTGTATAGCGCCTCGGATGATTTCGGTGCTGTAGGCGGCCGTACTAAGTGTGAGAGCAAGGATCGCGCAGAACCAGGCATCCCGGAAGAGAACCCATAAACCGGCCGCTTCAAAGAAGGCTCTGAACTGCCCGGATCCATAGTAGATCAGGAACATTTGAACTAGGAGCGGTGTTGAACGGATTACATACACGTAGGCGTACGCCAGGCCAGAAAGAAGCCGACTTTTTGACACACGCATCAAGGCCAATGGCACGGCAAGCCCGAAGCCCAGACAAAGCGAAACTGCAGCCAATGTTAGGGTCGTGGGTACGGCGGCAATAAGTTTCGGGAATGCATCCCGCATGGCATCGAAATCCATTACTGGCTCCTTACTCCGCGATTTGCCCATTTTTCAGCCCGGATAAATCCACGGTTGGACAGGGAGGTCAGCAAGAGGAAGAGAACAAATGCCGCGAGATAGAAGGTAAACGGCTCTTTCGTTGAACCAGCCCCAACCGCGGCGGCGCGCATAATCTCCACGAGGCCGACCACAGAGATCAGAGAGGTATCCTTCAGGGTATATTGCCAGACGTTGCCCATGCTCGGCAGCGCAAACCGCGCAGCCTGCGGAATCAGAATTCGACGCAGACGAAGGGTTGGCCCCATTCCGATCGCCCTTGCGGCCTCGATTTGACCCTTCGGGATCGCGAGAACGGCAGCACGAATAACCTCGGTCGCGTAGGCCCCGGCGCTCACACCGATGCACAATATGCCAATGACGAAGACAGGCGGCTCCACATAGCCCTCGAACCCGAAAAGCGAATTTCCGAGGTAGCGGAGCATTGATCCGCCCCCAAAGAAAACGAGAAAGATGATCAGCAGCTCCGGAACGCCTCGCACAACGGTTGTGTAAAAATCGCCGAGGAGTCTAAGCCCCCAGAACCTTGACAGCTTTGCAGCAGCAAAAGCTGAACCAATAAGAATGCCCAAGGCGAAGGCGAAAGTTGCGACCACAAATGTCATGACTGCACCACGGGCCAACTCGTCGCCCCAGCCAGCGTCACCCCATGCAAGTTGTGTAAGATCCATGGTTACCACTCAAATTGGCATGGAGGTGAGATCGGAGCGCCGAGCATTGGCTAAGCGCCCCAATTCCACAGGAGCATCAATTCAGCGGTGTCGCGTCGTAGCCGAACCATTTCATCGACAGATTCTTCATCGTGCCGTCGGCAATCGCTTCGGCGATCGCCTTGTTAAACATTTCGCGCAGCTGCTCGTCTTCCTTGCGGACGCCGATGCCAGTACCCTTGCCAAAAGGTCCGCCGGTCATGTTTGGCCCGAAGATTTTGAGATTCTTACCTTCGGGTTTTTCGGTCAACGGCTTGAGACGAGCCAACGAGGATAAGCTCGCATCAATCCGACCAGAGTTCAGGTCAAGAATCATGTTGTCGGCAGTGTCGTAGCTTGCCAATTCAACATTCGGCAGCAGCTCTTTCATGAAGCTCTCGGTGGTTGTGCTGACCTGCACTCCGACTTTCTTTCCCTTGAGGGCCTCACCCAGTTTATCAAGTGCCGCCCGTTCCTCGGGACTCACGTCATCAAGCGCAAGGCTGTCCAAGTCACTCTTGAATTCGAGTAAGGGGCTGCCGGCCGGGGCGATGAAACGGATCGGCGTCCTGATATAGGGTTGCGTGAAAGAGATGATCTTTTCGCGAGCAGGTTGGATGTCCATTGCGGCGAGGATCACGTCATAACGACCAGCGACAAGCGACGGTATGATCCCGTCCCAAGCCTGCTCCACGACGGTGCACTCGACTTTCATGCGGCTGCAAAGATCCTTGCCGAGATCGATGTCGAAACCCATCAGATTGCCGCCGGCGTCCTTGTAATCGAAGGGAGCGTAAGATGCTTCCGTTGCTATGGAGATATTCTTATAATCCTTAGCCACTGCTTGCCCTCCCACACATGCAGCACCAGAAAGAATCGCGACCATTGCATTTATTTTGAAGATTTTCATGTTCTCACCTCTCTTGTTATTTGATGCTTCATTCAATGCAGGCATTACGATCAATTCACAGAACGCTTGCGAGGAATTCTCGACACCTCTGCGAGGAGGGGTTCCTGAATACTTCTTCTGGCGTCCCTTGTTCTTCGATCCTCCCTTTATCCAGAAAGACCACCTTACTTGAAACTTCCCGAGCGAAACCTATTTCATGAGTGACCACGATCATGGTGCGGCCTTCTTCCGCAAGCTGCCGGACAACCTTCAAGACCTCGCCCACTAGCTCTGGATCAAGCGCAGATGTGGGCTCGTCGAACAGAAGAGCGGCCGGCTGCATCGCAAGTGCGCGGGCAATGCTCACACGCTGTTGCTGGCCGCCGGACAGTTCAGAGGGATAGCTCCCATGCTTTTCGGCAATACCAACCTTGCTCAGGAGGTCCATGGCTCTGTCTCGCACTTCATTCTTCGGCTGCTTGAGCACGTGGACAGGTCCCTCCATGACGTTCTGTAGTACCGACATGTGCGACCACAGATTGAAGCTCTGGAACACCATGCCAAGCTGCATCCGCATCCGGTCGATTTTCTTGCGATCGAGCCCAACCAGACGGCCCTTATGGTTGGTCTCCACTTTGATTTCGTCTTGACCGACCGCGATCCGACCTTTGCTCGGCATCTCGAGGAAATTCATGCAGCGCAGGAAGGTGCTCTTGCCGGAACCCGAACTGCCAATGATCGAGATAACGTCCCCTCTGTTGGCTTCGAGCGACATTCCCTTCAGCACCTCAAAACTGCCGAAACTCTTATGTACGTCCTCTGCAACGAGGGTTGGTCGATTGCCAATGGCCGCAGGGACATTGGGCATCGCCGCGCCTTCGGTGACGTACGCGCTTTGCAAAGCAGCCGCGAAAAGGAGTCCTGACGACTTCATGATTGTTTCCTTCCACCTGCAGCAGTCTTCCTCCCGACTGACGCTTCATGCTCCTGCGCATGCCTCATCAAGCCCTCTTTTCCTCCAATGATGTGAGCTTTCATAAGAGCTGATGCTGCGTCGGCATCTCGTTCTTGGATGGCTGCCAAGATGCGCTTTTCCTCGGTGTTCCCCGGCTCGCCAAGATGGAGGCGCGAGAACTTGCTGCGGAACAGGACAAGCCGCCCCCAGACGCTCTTCAGCATGTCGACCAGGTTCTGACTGCCGGACATAGCCGCTACCAGCCGATGAAAGTTGACCGCGTGGTCAAATATCGCAGGCTCTTCCCCGCGTGCGATTGCGCCGTCCATATTCTTGAGGCACTGAGCGAGCAGGCTCAGATCGTTGTCAGTGCGGTTTTTCGCAGCGAGCTCTGCAGCGAGCGCTTCCAAGGAAGCACGAATATCGTAGAGCTCCCATGCCTCTTCGGGAGGCATGTCGCGGACGAACGGCCCCTTGTTCTTGGTGATTTCAATCAACCCGTCCTTCTCGAGCTGCCGGAGCGCCTCGCGGACCGAGGGCCTGCTCACTCCGAGCGCGGTGGCCAGTCGGTTCTCGTTCATATGTTCCCCGGGCAGAAGCTCGCCTAAGAGAATTTTTTCGTGCACCTGCTGATAGACCAATTCCGAAATGGAGACATTCCGGAGCAGCTTCAGAGCGCTGTTTAGACTTCGCTGTTCCCGCTCACTGTCCCGCATCAGGGCTCCTCTCGCGCTCACAAAGTGTCGATTGCCGGCAATCTGCAATATTAGCGTAGCCTTGTCAAGCAGCGCGAATTGGTCGCGTCCGCTGGTCGGCCTACGGGTCAAAGCGCGATTTTAGACCTGACCCAAGTTCACAGGCGGTACGCAGGACAAGCCTCGCATCGTCCGAAGCTCTTAGTGAAATCTGGCTTTTGACTTTCTGACGTCCGGCCCTGGGCGTCCCAATTTCTGCCCGCAGTCAATCAACGAGTGTTGGGATCATCGGAGGATAGTGAAGATGGCTGGAGGTCGGTTGAAATGAACACTAAGCAATTCAGAGGCTTTGGAAAGCGTGACAATGGTGGCCCGACAAGAAAGATGCCCGCGTGAACGCTCAGGAGTCTCTCGGTTCCCGCGATGGAGGTCGGGAGCGTCTGGGGCCATGCGGATCTTGACATCGACGTCGCGGGACGGACGTTGAACGGCTCCTTCTTTTACGGCGAATGCAAGTGACGCTCGGTGGCGATGGACCTTGCGATGGTCGAAACCACTGCGAAATCGGTCGGAACAGACAACCTATGGCAGAGTGAAGAAAGGCAAGCACTATCTTTTCTTCAGTCGGAACGGCTTCCGTACTGAAGTCGAAGAACTGGCAAAGACCCACGGGTCGATACACCTTCTACGTCTGGATGACCTGACCAGGCATCCGCTCCTGAAGAGCGCTCATACGTAAGGTCGATTTAGACAGGGAAAACGAGTTTGCTCTTTGACAAATCAGCAATTCATTTTGGTGGCATTTGCTATCTAACGCTGGAAAATGAGCGATGCAGCCGCTCGCTCAATGGGGCACGCCTAGAAGACTCATCTGTTTCGCATACACAGTAGAGATCTGCCTGCGATCATCTCTGCAGGCCAGATAACGTCGCAGTGTCCGCGCGTCGCCAAAGGTATGTAAAAACCGCTGCTTGAAGCGCTTGCTTTCTCGAAGAAAGGCATGAGCGCCCACCAGCTGCACCGCATGCTTGGCGTCACATACAAGACGGCCTGGTTCATGGCTCATCGCATCCGTGAAGCCATGAAGGAAAACGTAGCCTCATCTGGTCCAATTGGCGGCGAAGGCAAGATCGTGGAAGCCGACGAAACCTATTTCGGCCCGAAGGAAACGATCAAGCAGCGCACCATTCGCGGCAAGCCCGCCAACTCGTCCAAGCGTTCCATTGTGGCTCTTGTCGAGCGTGGCGGCAAAGTCCGCTCTTTCCATGTTGAGCGCGCTACAAAGGCGTCTGTGAGCACACTGGCGGCGAATACGTTCGCTATGAAGCCGACCGCGTGGTCCACACCAACACGATTGAAAACACGTTTTCAGTGTTTAAGCGCGGCATGGTCGGCGTCTATCAGCATTGCGGCGAGGCTCACTTGCACCGCTACCTTGCCGAGTTCGACTTCCGTTACAATCGCCGCACGGCGCTCAAGATCACGACTCCGAGCGCCACGACCAGCTGCTTGCCATAGCGGCCGCATTTCTGCGCTGGCGTAAACGAAGGGGATAATCGAGCCCTCGCATATTGCGTTCTCTAGTGCTTTTACTCTAGCTTCCGCATCTTGCTGCGAAGGCGCTGGAATCTCGAATGAGTAACGTCCACCTTCGTAGCAGTAGGTGAAAGACCATAAACTTGTTTTGGGGGAAACCATGGCTGATCGCCCTTATCCTTCTTTTTTGATCTACAAAGACAAAATCGGCGAATATAGGTGGCGCTATCAAGCGTCCAACACCCTCGTTATTGCCGACAGTGGCGAGGGCTATAAGCGAAAGGCTGATTGCCAGCATGGCATCGACCTTGTGAAGGGCAGTAGCGGCAAGCCGGTTTGGGTCACCAACGACGCCGCTGGCTAGACTGTGACGTAAATCACTCCTTCTCTGTATGGTCTTTCTTGGCGGAAGGGCCATGCAGTTTCTTTTTATGGGGCACTTTGCTTGAGTGAGGCTTGTCCGATTGCCCATTCTCGTGCGGCTTCGGCGGCGTTTTGAGCATCCGCCTAAGCGTCTCGTTGAAACGCTTTTCGTCGCTATTGGTGTTTGTTCCGTTCATCGTCGTTGTCCCAACCCTTCGCGCACAATTCTCGCCACTGCAGCGTCCTCATCCTGCCTAAAAACAGGGACGGGTAGCCAGCCGATTACTAGCGCGGCGACGGAGATCTGCGGGCACAGAGTTATCCTTCTCCAAGAGTGCGACAACTGATATGTCCTGCTTCACCTCATATGCCGTTTGGTGCAGAAAAATCGCATCGTGAACTCGACCTGGTGTGCTCCCGAAGAATATCGCCACTGGCGGCCTACCTTCGGCCTCCCACAACCATGTCCGGCCTCACCTCAGAGAGGCGAGAGCAGGGTCAGCCAGTCCGCGCGCTCAGCCTCGGTAAGCGAATTCCACCACTGCATACCGGCCATTTCGTCACGTCGGATTCCGGTTCGGTTCGTCTGCCATTTTCTTATCCTTGCATAAGACTTGAGCGCCAGGGGCCCGGAACTATCAGAACGGCCAGAAGCCGGCCCAAAAAGCCAGCATTTCGCTGCTCCACTGCATGAAGTTTTGGTACCAGCCAGACACCGTTTCATACGCAACCTGCAGTGCACCTAGGAAGAAAACGAAACAGATGATGACAGCAAATAGCTTGCCAAAACCCTCGTCACCTTTCGGGTCGCTGCTCTGATAAACGTAATCCTGTCGATTAAGCATGGTCCTCTAACGATCCCGGTCGTCGCGGTCGCGTTCCCTTCTTTCCAATTCCTCGCGCTCCAACTCCTCGAGGCGAGGAACATGCTGTTGCGCCGGATCGGACCGCGTCGTTTCGCCACCGCGTTGTGTGGCATCCTTGTCCCTGTTTAACTTATCGTGCAGCCGATTTGTAGCATCTACGGTCGACGCCAGTTCGTGAGCCTGCTCGGCCGGTTCCTCCGGCCGGCGCTCGGCCTCCTCGGGGCGAGGATCTCGCTGCTGTTCGGTCACGGCATCGACATTTGCAGGGGTTTTGCCCTGCTCTTCTGCCGGCCGCTCTTCGGACTGCTCTGCCGCCTCGATAGCCCGCTTGAGGTCCGGATCCTTCTCGGCTACCTCGCGCATATAGGTGTTGCCCTGGACGGCAAGCTCCGCCGCGCGAGCGAGTCCGCGCTCAATATCGGCTCGGAATACCATTTGATCGTTGGAAAGCTCACCGGCCTCAATTCTATCCAAACCCTCGCGACTGGTTTCGATGTCCATAAGAACGTCATTTGCCGCCTCGACAACCGCCTCACCGTGTTTGGCGACTGCCGCATCCCACTGGTCATTCGCATCGTCTCGACGCTCCGGGCTTTCGGCTCGCTCGGTCGCGGTTCCCTGCTCTGCCTGCGCCTGGCCTTTCAGCTCGTAAAGCTCCATGAGCTCGCGCCGGCCGTTAACATGCTCG
>NZ_SUEG01000067.1:9620-29674 GCF_005063415.1 Mesorhizobium sp. | reverse complement strand
CGGTGCTGGATTCGAGCAGCCGCAATTCGCGCTCGAGCTCGACAAAGCTCGGCTCCCCGATGACGTCTCCGACACTGCAGGCTGAAAAAAGGACAATCCTGAAGCGCCCCTGCCCCTTGACCATCAGCACCCCATGCAGCAGGCCGTAGACCTCGCGATGGGCCATTGGCTTCGATGACTTTCTGGTTGGCCGCCAGCCCGTTGGCGAACAACTCCTGATTGGATGCCGCCCGGGCTTGGAATGTTGACGTTCTCCCGCCGTCCAATTGCCGCCCGCGTAGGTAACGCGGATACTTCACCAGGTCCCGAAATCACATGACGCGCAGCCGCCGTCTCTGTCTGATCTTTGGAACTTAAACATATCGGTAGAAAATAGCCGTAACCATCTTTCATCTTGCCGCGTATGGTCCGATCATCGGTGCAAGTTTGAGGACATGCAATGAAGAATGTCGCTGCTCTCCTGGTACTTTCTCTCGTTACCATGCTGCCCGCCATGGCAGCCGCGCAGTCCTACGTGCCGGAGCTTGGGCCATCGCCGCCGCAGGATGCTATGCAGCTGTATCCCGACGGCGTCGAGAAGGCGGTTGCCGCCCTGCCGGACATCGTCAAGAAAGTCGCGGACGCATCCAACGTTCCCGGCTTCGCCGTGGCGGTGGTGCATGGCGGCAAGATGATCTTTGACGAAGGCTATGGCCTTCGCGACAACCGGGACGACACCTCTAAGGTCAGCAGCACCACCATCTTCCAGGTCGCCTCGGTGTCGAAGTCGATCTCGGCCACGGTGGCCGCCATCGCCATGACGAAGGACCACAGCTTCGACTGGGATACCCCGGTCGGCAAGATCTGGGATGGCTTCCGCCTCAATCTCGACTATGTCTCGGGCAACGCCACCATCGGCGATTTCTTCGCCCATCGCTCGGGCTTGCCGATGGCGGCGGGCGACGAGCTCGAGGATCTCGGCTTCCAACGCAAGCAGATCGTCGGCAGCCTATGGATGGTGCCGCTCGATCTCTTCCGCATCTCCTATCACTACGCCAACTTCGGCACGACGATCGGCGCCGAGGCGGTGGCCCATGCCGAGAAACAGCCTTGGGAGCCGCTGGCCAAGAGCCTGCTGTTCGATCCGCTAGGCATGCGTTCGAGCAGCTACCTGCACAAGGACTTCATTGCCGCCGGCAACGACCGCGCCCTGTTGCATGCGCGCGTGGCGGACAATGTCTTCAAGCCGCTCTACGACCGCGATCCCGACCAGCAGGCGCCGGCGGGCGGCGTCTCCTCCAGTGCCCAGGATCTTGCCAAGTGGATGATCC
Source organism: Mesorhizobium sp. (assembly GCF_005063415.1). Classification (GTDB taxonomy): domain Bacteria; phylum Pseudomonadota; class Alphaproteobacteria; order Rhizobiales; family Rhizobiaceae; genus Mesorhizobium. The sequence continues at coordinate 28,364 of NZ_SUEG01000067.1, read as the reverse complement.
TGCTGCTTGCCGACGGCGCGTATAACGGCCAGCCCATGATCGACCCGAAGATCCTGCAGCCGGCCATCACACCGCAGATCGTGACCTACCGCGGCGAGACGCCCGATACGCGGGCCAGCTCCTATGGCTATGGCTTCAATGTGGGGGTGAACGCCAATGGCCGCACCACCATGGGCCATTCCGGCGCCTTCCTGCTCGGCGCCGGCACCACCTTCCAGGTCTTGCCCTCGGCCGATGTCGGTATCGTCGTGCTCACCAACGGCTCCCCCGTCGGCGCCGCCGAGGCGGTCGCCGCCAGCTTTATGGACATCGTGCAATATGGCCAGGTGACCCGCGACTGGTATCCCTACATCAAGCCGCGGTTCATGGGCTACTACAAGCCGGTGGGCGACCTCGCCGGCAAGGACAAGCCGACGAACCCCGCCAAGGCGCGCAGTCCATCCTTCTACGCCGGCGAATATACGAGCAACTATTTCGACACTGCCAACGTGCTGGCTGATGGCGAAAAGCTGGTGCTCGAACTCGGCCCCAAGCCCATGCGATTCACGCTCGAACACTGGGACGGCGACACCTATGCCCTCACCCCCCGCGGCGAGAACGCGCCGATCGGCTCGCTGTCATCGGTGACGTTCGTCGGTTCGCCCGGCAGCATTCACGCGCGGGTGATGACGGTGGACTATCTGAATGAGAACGGGTTGGGGCATTTTCAGAGGTAGGGGTGGAGGCGTCGGGTGCTCAGCTCAAAACGCGACGTCTGAGTAGTGGTTCGGCAATGAGCGCTCTGGCGCTTTGCTGATGTTGAGCGACGTCAGCTTTCGCCTAAACCGCATCAGTCCATCACCCCACCAGCCTCCCCTGCTCCACCTCCTCAGCATTCGGATCCCCCGGCGCCGTCGCCCAGGCCAGTTCCACCAGCGTCACCGTCCGCCGTCCGAGCCCGTCGAGCTGGCAAACGATCAGCCCCTGCTCCTCGATGTAGGTCAGCAGGCGCCTGGCGCGGCGTAGCGAGTGCGAGCCGTAGGCGCGGGCGATCGCGGCGTCGCTCGGGCAGGGCCAGCCTTCCTTCGCCGCGCGGGCGATCATCATGAAGACGCCCTGCATATCCTCGGGCAGCAGCGAGGCGCGCGCCGAGACGTCCTGCCAGGCGTCGTCGCCGGCCATGTCGGAGCCAAGGCCGGCCCGCGCCCGCGTCAGCATGCGGCGGAATTCGGCCAAGTGCGGCACGACCGAGGCGAGGCCCTCGATGCGGCAGCGGACCACGAACTCCTGATAGAGCACGCCGATGACACGGAAGCCGGCATCGGGCTGCGCCAGCACGGCGCGCAGCACCCGGTCGACGCGCTCGCGCCGCTCCGCCAGATCCTCGGCGCTGATCGGCGGCTCCGCCGGTTCGGGGCGGATTTCCAGCGCCGCCGATTTTGCCGCCATCAGCTGATCGAGCAGGTCCGGCGACGACCGGCGCTGCGGCCGGACGGTTTCCGGCGGCGGCGCCGCCAGGATGATCGCGCGGGCATCCTCCAGCGCCGATTCCGGCAGCGGCATCAGGCGCGGGGTCGCGTTGCGCGGACTTGTATCGGTCGGGCCGATGCGCAGGCCGAGCGGACGGCGCGACAGCGCCGGGCCGAGCGCCATGAACTGCCCGCGCTCGAGGTCGCGAAAAGCCTCCGCCTGGCGCCGCTCCATGCCGAGAAGGTCGGCCGCGCGCGCCATGTCTATATCGAGGAAAGTCCGGCCCATGAGGAAATTGGAGGCCTCGGCGGCGACGTTCTTGGCGAGCTTGGCCAGCCGCTGGGTGGCGATGATGCCGGCAAGCCCGCGTTTGCGGCCACGGCACATCAAATTGGTCATGGCGCCGAGCGAGAGCTTGCGCGCCTCGTCCGAAACCTCGCCGGCCACCGCCGGCGCGAACAGCTGCGCCTCGTCCACCACCACCAGCATTGGATACCAGTGGTCACGGGCGACCTCGAACAGCCCGCCGAGGAAGGCGGCGGCGCGGCGCATCTGGTCCTCGGCGTCGAGCCCTTCGAGATTGAGCACCGTGGAGACGCGGTGGATGCGCGCCCGCTCGCCGGCGCTCTGCAGGCCGCGCTCGGTATGCTCCTCTGCATCGATCACCAAATGGCCGAAACGGTCGCCCAGCGTCACGAAGTCGCCTTCGGGGTCGATGATGGTCTGCTGCACCCAGGGCGCACTCTGCTCCAGGAGCCGGCGCAGCAGATGGGATTTGCCGGAACCCGAATTGCCCTGCACCAAAAGGCGCGTCGCCAGTAGTTCCTCAAGATCCAGCGCCGCCGGGGCGCCCGCGGTCGTCTGGCCCATCTCGATCGCAACGGTCATGTCTCGACTCTCCTTGCGGAGAGGGCTTATCAATCGCATCACAGCCCGTCGAGCGCGCCATGGCCGGCGCTCGGTGTTGCGCACAGGCTGGATGCTGCCCAGGTCAACGATACGAAACGTACCGTTTCGATTCAAGACTGCCACTAAGGAGTGGATTCCTGTCCTTCGCATCGGCTACCGGATAGAGGCGCCCGACGCGGTCATTGACGCGGTGGAGATCGAGCGGCCGAAGCCGATTTTTTGCGGGCATTTGCCCGCTCCTCCAGGTCTCGCCAGAAGCCAAGCACTGTCGCCACGATCGCTTCCGGCGCGTCCTCCTGCATAAGATGCTTCGCGTTCGGCACGACGTGGAAGGAAGCGCTCGAAATGCGGCGCGCGAGCTCGCGACCGTCGGCGATGGGAATCCACTGGTCGTCCTCGCCCCACAGGATGGCAACGGGGCAACGAATCTCACCGTAGCGCCACTCGACCTCTTGCGAGTATTTGTCATCCATCTGAGCGACCTGGCGCCAGAAGGCTTTTTGGCCTTCGGCTCCCAGCCACGGCGCGAGGTAAAGCGCCATCTCTTCCTCGCGCAGCGCATTCGCTACGGCGCCGCCGATGTAGGCGCGCAGGATCGCTTCGTGAATGTAGTGCGGGAGGCCGGAAAAGACCGTCTCGTGTTTCTTGGCGGCCTGAACAAGTGGTGAGCCTTGCGGGCTGATTGCGACCGGATCGATCAGCACCAGCGACCGGTAGTCGAGCCCGTTGAGCAAATGACCGCGCAACGCTGTTGAGCCGCCGAGATCATGCGCAACGATATCGGGGTCACGCAGGCCCCAATGATCGTAAAGGGCCGCGAAAAGCTCGTTCTGCATGCCACGGGACACGTCGCTGTCGGGTTTGTCGGATCGACCATAGCCGAGCATGTCAAAGCAATAGATTCGCCTCTGTTGGGCGAGCAAAGGCGCAATTCTACGCCATGCCGACGATGAGAAAGGCGTGCCATGGAGCAATACTGCGGGTGAGCCCTCGCCCATCGCACCCCAGGCGATCGAGTTCCCTCGAAAGGTGAAGCGTTCAGGAAGAGGCCAGTCCGCTGTCGCCATCAGTCTCTCCTCCGATCCTAGCGCAGCCAGCGACCTATCCAACGACAACCTGTACGTCAGGTTCCAATGGTCCGCTTCTTCACCGGCTGGCCCGCTTGGCCCTCAGCGACACGGTGCGCGCGGCCGCCGCAAGAATGCTCTCCACCAGATCCTTGTCGCGCAGCGGTTTGCCGAGCAGCGGCACGTCGCGGGGCCGGTCGGCGATCGCATTGGCATCGGCATATCCGGTTATCATCACCGCCGGCCAATCGGACCGCAGATTGCGGGCGAACCGGATGACCTCCAGGCCCGAGACGAGCGGCATGGCAAAATCGGTGACGATGACGTCGAAATCGTACGGTGCCCGCTCGATCATCGCCAGCGCTTCCGCGCCGCCCCCGGCGCAGGTCACCGCAAAGCCGTGTTGGCGAAGCGATTGCGCCGTCAGTTCCCGCAGTACATTGCTGTCGTCGATCAGCAGGACCGATGGATAGTCCTCGCCGGCATTCCCGACGGTGTCGTCGGCATCGGAGGTCTCGGCGATTTCCACCGGACGCTCGATTGAACGCGGCAGCCAGAGCTGGACGGATGTTCCACTGCCGACGGTGCTCTCGATGCGGAGCGTGCCGCCGGATTGCTTGACGAAACCATGCACCGTGCTCAGGCCGAGGCCAGTGCCTTTGCCGACCGGTTTTGTGGTGAAGAACGGTTCGACGACCTTGGCGAGAATGCCGGCCGGTATGCCCGACCCCGTGTCCTTGACGGTGACCACGACATAGTCGCCCGCCGAAATGTCCTCGGCTGCACTGCCTAGCGTTCGATTTTGCGCCTCCACGATTATCGTGCTGCCGGACGGCATGGCATCGCGCGCGTTGAAGACCAGGTTCATCAGCGCCAGCTCCAGCTGGCTGGAATCGACATGCGCCGGCCACACAGTGTCGTCGACAAGCCAATCGAAACGGATCAGGCCTCCCAGGACCGGGGCCACCAACCCGTTCATGGTGTCGCCGAGCGCGGCGAGGCGCACGGCCTGCGGCCTCAGTGTCTGGCGGCGCGAGAACGCAAGCATGCGGTTGACGAGCTCGGCGCCCTGTTTTGCCGACCGGCGTGTCAGTTCCAGAACCTGCCTGGTCTGTCCATCGAACTCGGCGTGGCGCTCGAGCAATCCCAATCCGCTGAGAATTGCGGCAAGCAGATTGTTGAAATCATGCGCCAGGCCGCCGGTAAGCTTGCCGATCGCGTCGATGCGCTGCGATTGCAGCAGCTGGTTCTCAAGCTCGCGCCGCTCGGTAATATCCAGCAACGTGCCGAGGATCTCGGGCTTTTGGCCGTCGGAGCCGTTCGACAGGACGCCCTGGTCGAGAAAAATCCGATAATTGCCGTCGGCGCATTGCCAGCGGAATTCGCAGGTGTAGGAGCCGGTAGCCTTGGCCGCGAGCAGGACCTCCCTCACTCTCGGCAGATCGTCGGGATGAACGCGGCTCAGGCCGAAACCTGGGTCGGCGGTCAGCCGTTCGGCAGGAAAGCCGGTCAGGCGTTCGACCCCTTCGGTGACAAAGCTGGCGCCGAACGGCGGCTCCGCTGCCCGCGCGTGGAAGCAGACCGGAAGAGAGCTCAAAATGGCATGCTGCCGCTCCTGGGCGCTGCGCAGGGCCCGCTCGGCCTCGAGCTTTTCCTTCTGCGCCTGCAGTGCCTGGGCCAGCAGCCCTTGCTCGGCAGCCGCCTTTTGCTGGATTTCCAGCGTCTTCTCATGAAGTTCGACGAACACGGCGACCTTGGAACGCAGCATGGCCGGGTCGAAAGGCTTGAACACGTAATCCACCGCGCCGACGTCATAGCCGCGCAGCATGTGCGCGTCTTCCTTGTTGATGGCGGTGAGAAAAATTATCGGCGTTCGCCTGGATTGCTCGCGCTGGCGGATCAAGCCCGCCGTCTCGTAGCCGTCCAGCCGGGGCATCAGCACATCCAGCAGGATGACGGCGAAATCCTCCTTCAGCAGAGCGCGCAGCGCCTCTTCGCCCGACTGCACGCAGACGACTTCGCCGATAGGGGCCAGAACCTCGCCGATCGCCAGCAGATTGCGCTCGTCGTCATCCACGGCCAGGATGCGCGCCTTTGCCGGCCCCGCTGCCGGCGCCATGACCTCCAGCTTTCTTGCTCCGTGCCTCGACAGTTTCTGCATCGAGCGGCCGTCAGTTCACTGCCATGAGCGTCTTTTCCGGACCATGGACACGGGATCGCGAGCGGCCGATCCAGACACGCAGCAATGCCAGCAGCAGATCGAGGTCGACAGGCTTGGCGATGTAGTCGGAGGCGCCGGCGTCGAGGCACTTCTGCCGGTCGCCCTTCATTGCCTTGGCGGTAACCGAGATCAACGGGATATGGGCGATCGCCGGCATGCTGCGGATCTGCCGCATCGTCTCGTAGCCATCCATCTCCGGCATCATGATGTCTATCAATGCGGCGTCGATGTCCGGGCTCTGCTCCAGAAGCGCAATACCTTCCCGACCGCGCTCCGCATGCAGCACCTGGATGTCATAGGTTTCGAGAACGCTGGTGAGCGAATAGATGTTGCGGATGTCGTCGTCGACGATGAGGACCTTTGCGCCGGCGAGGTCGAACTTGTCCGGCTGTTCGGCTGCCGCACCATCGTTTTCGTGGCCTCGCCCCGGGAGCGTCGCTGATATCAGGAGAGCCAGCTGAGCGAAATTCTCCGCCCGCGGAACATCTGCCAATGCCGGATGCAAGGCGAGCGACTGTTGCAGCGCTTCCGGATGAGGCGCAAAGAACAGCAGTCGCGACACCGATTGTCCGAACAGGACGGCAATCTCATCCAGCATCTGGGCGTTGTCCTTGGCCGAGCGGCCAAAGCCGAGCACAACGGCATCATAGTTGGCGATGCCGATATCGTCCGCATTCGCCGCGACGCGGCCGATCGCCGTAACCGAGGTGACGCCGTCGCGGATCGCGTCGATCAGCGAAAGGCGGCGCTCGGGATCGGTATCGGCAATCAGGACGCGGCGCTGGACGCGGAGCTGTCTGGAATGAATGTCATGGAAGACCTTCATCAGTTCGTCCGACGACACGGGCTTGGTTGAAATGCTGGATGCACCCTTGCGGGCAAGCACCTCGATATCTTCGGCGCCCGAAATGACATGGACGGGAATGTCCTTGGTTTTCGGGTCATGGCGAAGCAGATCGAACAACACCCAGCCGTCGATATCCGATAGTCCGAGATCCAGCGTGATCGCGTCGGGAACCAGCTTGCGCGCCAAAGCCAGTGTGCCGGAGCCGGCGGTCGACAGGACGCCTTTCAGCCCGGCCGAACGTGCGAGGCCGAGCAGCAAACCGCCGAAGGTCGGGTCGTCCTCGACGATCAGCACGACCCGATCTTCCGGCGAGATCGTGTCGCGGTCATCGAGCAATTCGGAGGACGGCGGGCTTGGCCCCGTAAGCGGCGTTGCGGCCACCTCCATCGCCGGCAGCAGCGCCGCTTGCGGGGCCAAGGCCATCCGGGGTCCATCGAATGGAATGACCAGCGTGAACGTCGAACCCTTGCCCGGCGTGCTCTCGACCCGCAATTCGCCGCCGAGCAGCCGGGCAATCTCCCGGCTGATCGAGAGCCCAAGCCCGGTGCCGCCATATTTGCGGCTGGTGGTGCCGTCGGCCTGCTGGAAGGCTTCGAAAATCAGCTTCTGCTTGTCCTGCGGAATACCGATGCCGGTATCGCTGACCACGATCGCGAGCGCCTCCATCGGTTGCGCCGAACCGTTGTGACGGCCCGTCTTTTCGGCCCGGAAATTCAAACGGACCTCGCCTTGCGAGGTGAATTTGAACGCGTTCGACAAAAGGTTGAGCACGATCTGCTGCAACCGCTTTTCGTCGGTGCGGACGGTCTCGGGAAGCTCAGGGTCGACATTGATGGTGAAGCCAAGCCCCTTGTCGGTCGCCAGTTGCCGGAAGGTTCGCTCCATATGCTGGCGAAGATGCACCACCGGCATGTCGTTGATGTCGATCGAGACGGTGCCCGATTCGATCTTCGACAGATCGAGGATGTCGTTGATGAGGCTCAAAAGGTCGGTGCCGGCCGAATTGATGGTGCGCGCGAACTCGACCTGCTTGTCGTTGAGATTGCCCTGCTGGTTGGTTGCGAGCAGGTTTGAAAGGATGAGCAGCGAGTTCAGCGGCGTGCGCAGTTCGTGGCTCATATTGGCGAGGAATTCCGACTTGTATTTCGAGGTAAGCGCCAGCTGCTCGGCCTTCTCCTCCAGCGCCCGTCGCGCCATCTCGATTTCGAGGTTCTTGTTCTCCACCTGCTTCTTTTCGTTTTCGAGCAGCTGCGCTTTTTCCTGCAGCTCCTCATTCGTAGCGTGCAGTTCCTCCTGCTTCTTGGTCAACTCGGTCTGACGCGCCTGCAGCTCCGAGGTCAGCAACTGTGACTGCTTGAGCAGGCCTTCGGTGCGCATGGTGGCGGCGATGGTGTTGAGAACGATGCCGACGGATTCCATCAGCTGGTTGAGGAACGACTGGTGCGTGTCGCGGAATTCGCTGAACGAGGCGAGTTCGATGACGGCCTTCACCTCGTCTTCGAACAGAGCCGGAAGAATGATCACGTTCGCCGGCGCGGCATTGCCAAGGCCAGACGTGACGCGCAGGAAATTCGGCGGCACATTGTCCAGCATGATGGCGCGCTTGTCGGCGGCACTCTGCCCGACAAGGCCTTCGCGCAGATCGAGGCGTTGCTTGATCTCCGCCTTGCTTTCGGCGCCATAGGACGCGGCGAGCTCCAGATAGAATTCATCCTCGTCGCGGTTGGTCACGTAGAACACGCCATATTGCGCGTTCACCAGCGGGGCGAGTTCGGACATGATGAGGCGCGAGACCGTGGCCAGGTCGCGCTCGCCCTGCAGCATGCGCGAGAAGCGGGCGAGGTTGGTCTTCAGCCAGTCCTGCTCGGCATTCTTCAGCGTCTGGTCCTTCAGATTGCGGATCATCTCGTTGATGTTGTCTTTCAGCGCCGCGACCTCACCGGAGGCCTGGACGCTGATCGAGCGGGTCAGATCGCCCTTGGTCACCGCCGTCGACACTTCGGCGATGGCGCGCACCTGCGTGGTCAGGTTGGCCGCGAGCTGGTTGACGTTGTCGGTCAGGTCGCGCCAAAGGCCGGCAGCGCCGGGCACCCGGGCCTGACCGCCGAGCTTGCCTTCGATGCCCACCTCGCGGGCGACGTTGGTCACCTGGTCGGCGAAGGTCGCCAGCGTCTCGATCATGCCGTTGATGGTGTCGGCGAGCGAGGCGATCTCGCCCTTGGCATCCACCGTCAGCTTGCGCTTGAGATTGCCTTGCGCGACCGCGGTCACGACATCGGCGATGCCGCGCACCTGGTTGGTCAGGTTCGTCGCCATCAGGTTGACGTTGTCGGTCAGGTCCTTCCAGGTGCCGGCAACGCCCTCGACCCGCGCCTGGCCGCCGAGCTTGCCCTCGGTGCCGACCTCGCGGGCGACACGCGTCACTTCGCCGGCAAAGGAGTTCAGCTGGTCGACCATGGTGTTGATCGTCGATTTCAGCTCCAGGATCTCGCCCTTGACGTCGACGGTGATCTTCTTCGACAGGTCGCCGCGCGCCACCGCCGTCGTCACCTCGGCGATGTTGCGGACCTGGCCGGTCAGGTTCTCGGCCATCGAATTCACATTGTCGGTCAGATCCTTCCAGGTGCCGGCAACGCCGCGCACCTGCGCCTGGCCGCCGAGCTTGCCTTCGGTGCCGACCTCGCGCGCCACACGCGTCACCTCCGAGGCAAAGGAATTCAGCTGGTCGACCATCGTGTTGATGGTGTCCTTCAGCTCGAGGATTTCGCCGCGCACATCGACCGTGATCTTCTTCGACAGGTCGCCCAGCGCCACCGCCGTCGTCACCTCGGCGATGTTGCGCACCTGGCCAGTCAGGTTGGCGGCCATCGCATTGACGTTGTCGGTCAGGTCCTTCCAGGTGCCGGCAACACCGCGCACCTGTGCCTGGCCGCCGAGCTTGCCGTCCGAACCGACCTCGCGCGCCACGCGCGTCACCTCGGAGGCGAAGGAATTCAGCTGGTCGACCATCGTGTTGATGACGTCCTTGATCTGCAGGATCTCTCCCAGCGCATCGACGGTGATCTTCTGGGTCAGGTCGCCGGTCGCAATTGCCGTCGCCACCTTGGAGACGTCGCGCAATTGCACGGTCAGATTGCCGGCCATGGCGTTGACGTTGTCGGTCAGGTCCTTCCAGGTGCCGCCGACACCCTCGACATGCGCCTGGCCGCCGAGCTTGCCTTCCGATCCCACTTCGCGCGCCACACGCGTCACTTCCGAGGCGAAGGAGTTCAGCTGGTCGACCATCGTGTTGACGGTGTCCTTGAGCTCCAGGATTTCGCCCTTGACGTCGACGGTGATCTTCTTCGACAGGTCGCCGCGCGCCACTGCGGTCGTGACCTCGGCGATGTTGCGCACCTGGCCGGTCAGGTTGGCGGCCATCAGGTTGACGTTATCGGTCAGGTCTTTCCAGGTGCCGCCGACCCCCTTCACCTCGGCCTGGCCGCCGAGCTTGCCTTCGGTGCCGACCTCGCGCGCCACGCGCGTCACTTCGGACGCGAAGGAGTTCAATTGATCGACCATCGTGTTGATGGTGTCCTTGAGCTCGAGGATTTCGCCTTGCACCGCGACGGTGATCTTCTTCGACAAGTCGCCCGAAGCGACGGCGGTCGTCACCTCGGCGATGTTGCGGACCTGGCCTGTCAGGTTCTCGGCCATCGAATTGACGTTGTCGGTCAAGTCCTTCCAGGTGCCGGCAACGCCGCGCACCTGAGCCTGGCCGCCGAGCTTGCCCTCGGTGCCGACTTCGCGGGCGACGCGCGTCACTTCGCCGGCAAAGGAGTTCAGCTGGTCAACCATGGTGTTGATGGTCGATTTCAGCTCGAGGATCTCGCCCTTGACGTCGACCGTGATCTTCTTCGACAGGTCGCCAAGCGCCACAGCCGTAGTCACCTCGGCGATGTTGCGCACCTGGCCGGTCAGGTTTTCGGCCATCAGGTTCACGTTGTCGGTCAGGTCCTTCCAGGTGCCGCCGACACCTTCGACGCGCGCCTGGCCGCCGAGCTTGCCTTCTGTACCGACCTCGCGCGCCACGCGTGTCACTTCCGAGGCAAAGGAATTCAGCTGGTCGACCATCGTATTGATGGTGTTCTTGAGCTCGAGGATTTCGCCCTTCACATCGACGGTGATCTTCTTCGACAGGTCGCCGGAAGCGACGGCAGTCGTCACCTCGGCGATGTTGCGAACCTGCCCAGTCAGGTTCGTCGCCATGGCGTTGACGTTGTCGGTCAGGTCCTTCCAGGTCCCGGCCACACCCTTCACGCGGGCCTGGCCGCCGAGCTTGCCTTCGGTGCCGACCTCGCGCGCCACGCGCGTCACTTCCGAGGCGAAGGAGGCCAGTTGCCCGACCATGGTGTTGACGATCTTGCCGATGCGCAGGAATTCGCCGCGCAACTGCCGGCCGTCGATTTCGACCATCATCGTCTGCGACAGGTCGCCCTTGGCGACCGCGCCGATGACGCGCGCCACTTCGGCTGTCGGCTGAACCATGTCCTCGATCAGATCGTTGACGGAACGGACGCTCGATTCCCAACTGCCGGTGGCGTTGCGGACACGGCCGCGCTCGCCGATCCGGCCATCCTTGCCGACGACCTTGCTGAGGCGTTCGAACTCGCGCGTGACCTGGTCGTTCAGTTCTACGATTTCGTTGAAGGTATCGGCGATCTCAGAATCGAGGCCAGCGTAGACATTGTCGATGCGAACGGAGAAATCACCGCTCCGAAAAGCCTTCAGCGCGTTCAGTATTTGACGGCGGTCCAATTGCCTTGTGGATGCAAGCACGCTCACAGCGCCCCTCCCAGCTCACGGATTTCTTGAATGTCCTGGTGAAACTGTCCCCTGCGGCCCGACACAACTCCCCGCAAGCGCAACAACGCGGCATGCTCGATTTGGTTCCAGACGAAATTGCCGCTATGCGGCAGGAATTTCGGCGTCGCATTCATGAAACGGCGAGCAACAAAGATCCAAAGTGATTGTATCGATCACTATTTCTGTCCAACGGAACATCTCGAAAAAACTCTCGTTGGGTATAGATCGCGATAGCGCGATGCAACTCTATGGAGACACTAAGATGATGAAAATTCTCTCTGCATCCCTACTTGCTATCGGCCTGGCTACATCTGCCATGGCACAATCGATGGGCTCCGGGACCGGCGGAACGGGTAACGACCCCAATACCGGCGTCAACACAGGCACTTCCGGCGGCAACACCGGGACCGGCAGCGCAACTACCCCGAATACGATCGATCCGAACGCAACGAACGCCACCACGCCGCAGACAAACGGTATGGAGGACCGGTGCAAGGATACGGCGGGCAACGATGCCGACAACAACACCCCCAGCGGCGCTATGACGTCGGATATGCAGAACTGCAACAAGTAACGGAGTTTTGCTCGGCCGTCATTTTAAGCCCGCTGCCTGGTCCAGTCCCGGTGCTCGCAGTTCAAAGCACAAATCAGGCCTGTTGAGACATGTGCTGACCGGGCACGGGCTCACCATCTTTGGGGAGCCCAGGCCGGGACGGCCGATCACACCAATCTCAGCTAGGTTCCGCGATAGGCGGCGGCCAGCTCGGGACCGGCGGCCGTTCTGCTGATTTTCGCGGAGGGAACTGGTGGAGCCAATCGGAATCGAACCGACGACCTCTTGAATGCCATTCAAGCGCTCTCCCAACTGAGCTATGGCCCCACTCCGGCAGTCCGCCGGCGCCGTTTCCGGCGAAGAGATCCGGCGCGGGTTCTAGACCGCGCCGTTAGTGAAGGCGGCTTCTAACCCCGCCTTCAGTCAATATCAAGCCTTCAAGAACCGCTTTTTCTAGGCAGCGCCGCGAAAGCCGGCGAATGCGGTTCGCTCAGACTTCGTCGTCGTCTTCGCCGACGCCGATCATGTCGGCAACGTCGTCGTCTTCTTCCTCCTCGTCGGCGAGGAACGTGTCATCCTCGTCATCGCCAAGGTCGACGTCATCCTCGTCGTCGCCGAGATCGGGAAGCTCGTCGGCCTTCGCGTCCTCGTCCGCCTCTTCGAGCGAGACGACCTCGACGCCCTCCTCCTCCTCGGCGTCCACTTCCTTCTCGGGAACTTCCTCTTCCTCCTCGACAGCGGCGATCTTGCCTTCTTCGAAATAGGAGCGCGGATAGCTCTTGCCCGTGTAAGGCGAGACGATCGGGTCCTTGTTCAAGTCATAGAATTTTCGACCCGTCTCCGGGTCGATGCGTTTGGTGCCAAGTTCGGGTTTTGCCACAGCAAGCCTCGTCGATGAAAGTTTGGTCCCCTTAACCAGAGTTTACGGCGCTGTCAAAGCGAAAAGCCGGCGTCCCAAAAAGCTTGAATTCGAAGGCCTTCATACCAAGGGGATGACCATTTCGGTACGCCATGATAGGAGACCCCGCAAACCAGCAGAAAATGGCCGGCCGCCGGCGTTTCCAGGAAAGAACCATGTCGCACACTGCCGCCCCGAAGCAGGCCACCGCCCGCAAGTCATCTGGCCTTTCAGGCGCGGCACGGGTGCCGGGCGACAAGTCGATCTCGCACCGCTCGTTCATGTTCGGTGGCCTGGCCTCCGGCGAAACCCGCATCACCGGGCTGCTGGAAGGCGAGGACGTAATGCGTACGGGCGCTGCCATGAAGGCGATGGGCGCTCATATCGAGAAGCATGGCGCTGAGTGGGTGATCCGCGGCACCGGCAACGGCGCGCTGCTGCAGCCGGAAGGCCCGCTCGATTTCGGCAATGCCGGCACGGGCTCACGCCTCACCATGGGCCTGGTCGGCACCTATGACATGGAAACCACCTTCATCGGCGACGCCTCGCTGTCGGGCCGGCCGATGGGCCGCGTGCTCGAACCGCTCCGCCAGATGGGCGTGCAGGTGCTGAAGGCGACGCCTGGCGACCGCATGCCCATCACGCTGCACGGGCCCAAGCACGCCGCGCCGATCACCTACCGCGTGCCGATGGCCTCGGCACAAGTCAAGTCGGCGGTGCTGCTGGCTGGGCTGAACACGCCGGGTATCACCACCGTCATCGAGCCGGTTATGACGCGCGACCACACCGAAAAGATGCTCAAGGGGTTCGGCGCCAATCTGTCGGTCGAGACCGACGAGCGCGGCGTGCGCCACATTTTCATCGAAGGCCAGGGCAAGCTCATGGGGCAGACGATCGCGGTGCCTGGCGACCCCTCCTCGGCCGGCTTTCCGCTGGTGGCGGCGCTGATCGTGCCGGGCTCGGACATCACCATCGAAAACGTGCTGATGAACCCGACCCGCACAGGTCTTCTGCTGACGCTGCAGGAAATGGGCGCCCGGATCGACATTCTCGACCGCCGCAATGAAGGCGGCGAAGACGTCGCCGACCTGCGCGTGCTTTACTCCGAGCTGAAAGGCGTCACCGTACCGCCCGAACGGGCGCCGACGATGATCGACGAGTATCCGGTGCTTGCCGTGGCGGCCAGCTTCGCCGAGGGCGAAACTCTGATGCTTGGCCTGGAAGAGCTGCGCGTGAAGGAATCCGACCGGCTGTCGGCAGTGGCCGAAGGGCTGAAGCTCAACGGCGTCGATTGCAGCGAAGGTGAAGCCTCGCTTGTAGTGCGTGGAAAGCCGGGCGGCAAGGGCCTCGGCCAGCATCCCAACGGACAGGGCACTGTCGTCCAGACCCATCTCGACCACCGCATCGCCATGAGCTTCCTGGTGATGGGGCTGGCGACGGAAAAACCGGTGACCATCGATGATCAAGCGATGATCGCGACAAGTTTTCCGGAATTCATGGGGCTGATGAAGGGGCTCGGTGCAGAGATCGAGTAGCTTGATGGCAATCAATAGCCTTGGGGGTTGGGGCCAAACTGGAACGTCGGCGGGACAGCGCCCCCCTCTGTCCTGCCGGACATCTCCCCCACAAGGAGGGAGATTGGCAGCTTCGGCGCTCCGCTCAATCCTGCGACGTAGACAATTGGCGAAAGCCGCGATTGCCGCCGATCTCCCCCCAAGTGGGGGAGATGTCCGGCAGGACAGAGGGGGGCGCGAAGGATCGCCACGCCAATCTGGATCATTGCACTTTTCGATTCCGGTGGGCGGCCAATGACCTCAACCTTCACCATCGCCATCGACGGACCTGCCGGTGCCGGCAAAGGCACTCTCGCCCGGCGGCTGGCCGATCACTACCGGCTGAACCTGCTCGACACCGGCCTTACTTATCGCGCGGTGGCGCATTCGCTGCTCCGGCTCGGCCTGCCGCTCGACAATGTCTCGGCCGCTGAAACCGCGGCTCGTCAGGTCGATCTGGCAAAGCTCGACCGCGCCGTGCTTTCGGCACACGCGGTCGGCGAGGCGGCCTCGAAAGTGGCTGTCATCCCGTCGGTGCGGCGCATACTGGTCGACAAGCAGCGCGCCTTCGCAAAAACGCCGCCGGGTGCGGTGCTCGACGGCCGCGACATCGGCACTGTCGTCTGTCCCGATGCCGACGTAAAACTCTATGTCACGGCCAGTGCCGAGGTGCGGGCAAAGCGGCGGCTGGACGAAATCGAGAGCATCGGCGGCACTGCCAATTTCGATGAAATCCTTGCCGATATCGTGCGCCGCGACGAGCGCGACATGGGCCGCATGGACTCGCCCTTGAAGCCGGCCGCCGATGCGCACTTGCTCGACACGTCGGAAATGGCTATAGAGGCCGCGTTTCTGGCAGCTCAGGCGATCATCGACGACGTCCTGGCTAAGAGAAACGAAGCCTGAGCCGGGTTTTCCTGCCGCCGCCGATTGCCGGCGACAAAAGAATTCCCATATTGGGCGTGAACCAGCCTGCCAGCATTCTTCATGCGCCGGAATTGCCGCTCAAGGGCGGCCAAGGGCTTTTTGCCCGGAACGCCGGCAGGCCAACGCAACGCTAACCCACGGCGCCCGCCCCGCGACAGATTGCGGGGCATTCCAGGAGAAACTATGTCAGTTGCAAATCCCACTCGCGATGATTTCGCGAGCCTGCTCGAAGAATCATTTTCCGCCGGCCATTCCGGCGAAGGCCAGGTCGTCAAGGGCATCATCACTGCCATTGAGAAGGACATGGCTATCATCGACGTCGGCCTCAAGGTCGAAGGCCGCGTGCCGCTGAAGGAATTCGGCGTCAAGGGCAAGGACACGACGCTCAAGGTCGGCGACACGGTCGAGGTCTATGTCGAGCGTATCGAGAACGCGCTTGGCGAAGCCATGCTGTCGCGTGAAAAGGCCCGCCGCGAAGAGAGCTGGGTCCGTCTCGAAGAGAAGTTCACCAAGGGTGAACGCGTCGAAGGCGTCATCTTCAACCAGGTCAAGGGCGGCTTCACCGTCGACCTCGACGGTGCCGTAGCTTTCCTACCGCGCAGCCAGGTCGATATCCGCCCGATCCGCGACGTCTCGCCGCTGATGCACAACCCGCAGCCCTTCGAGATCCTCAAGATGGATCGCCGCCGCGGCAACATCGTGGTGTCGCGCCGCACCGTGCTTGAGGAAAGCCGCGCCGAACAGCGTTCGGAAATCGTGCAGAACCTCGAAGAAGGCCAGGTGGTCGAAGGCGTCGTCAAGAACATCACCGACTATGGTGCGTTCGTCGACCTCGGCGGCATCGACGGCCTGCTGCACGTCACCGACATGGCATGGCGCCGCGTCAACCATCCGACCGAAATCCTCAATATCGGCCAGACGGTCAAGGTGCAGATCATCCGCATCAACC
This sequence comes from Mesorhizobium sp., assembly GCF_005063415.1. Taxonomy (GTDB): domain Bacteria; phylum Pseudomonadota; class Alphaproteobacteria; order Rhizobiales; family Rhizobiaceae; genus Mesorhizobium. Next base: position 12,146 of record NZ_SUEG01000067.1, on the reverse strand, counting down.
AGGAAACCCACCGCATCTCGCTCGGCATGAAGCAGCTCGAGAGCGATCCGTGGTCCGAGATCGGCACCAAGTTCCCGATCGGCAAGAAGATCAAGGGTACCGTTACCAACATCACCGACTACGGCGCATTCGTCGAGCTGGAGCCGGGTATCGAAGGCCTCATCCACGTTTCGGAAATGTCGTGGACCAAGAAGAACGTGCATCCCGGCAAGATCCTGTCGACAACGCAGGAAGTCGACGTGGTGGTGCTCGAAGTCGATCCGGCCAAGCGCCGTATCTCGCTCGGCCTCAAGCAGACGCTGGAGAACCCGTGGGAGGCCTTCGCGCGCAGCCATCCGGTCGGCAGCCAGGTCGAGGGCGAGGTCAAGAACAAGACCGAGTTCGGCCTGTTCATCGGCCTCGAAGGCGACGTCGACGGCATGGTCCATCTTTCCGACCTCGACTGGACCCGTCCGGGCGAGCAGGTGATCGAAGAGTACAATCGCGGCGACATGGTCAAGGCGCAGGTGCTCGACGTCGACATCGACAAGGAGCGCATCTCGCTCGGCATCAAGCAGCTGGCCAAGGACACGGTCGGCGAAGCGGCGACGTCAGGCGAACTGCGCAAGAACGCAGTCGTGACCTGCGAGGTTATCGGCGTGAAGGATGGCGGTCTGGAAGTGCGGCTGGTCGACAGCGGCATCGAGACCTTCATCAAGCGCTCCGACCTCAGCCGTGACCGCGACGAGCAGCGCCCCGAGCGCTTCACCGTCGGCCAGAAGGTCGACGCCCGCGTCATCGCCTTCGACAAGAAGACCCGCAAGCTGCAGGTCTCGATCAAGGCGCTGGAAATCGCCGAAGAGAAGGAAGCGGTCGCCCAATACGGTTCGACCGACTCCGGCGCTTCGCTGGGCGACATCCTGGGTGCCGCGCTGAAGAAGCAGGGCAGCTAAGCCAACACCGCGCCTCGCGCGGGTTATAAACGAAACAAAAAGCCCCGCCGGAACGATCCGGCGGGGCTTTTGCTTGTGACCTTTTGCTTGTGACGAGCCGCAGGCTTAGACCCTGCCGTAAAGTGGCACCAGCGTGCCGCTGATGGCCATGTTGGCCGGCGAGGCAAGATAGGCAATGGCCTCGGCCGCCGCTTCAAGGCTGACCCATCTGCTGAAATCTGCGTTCGGCATGTCAGCACGGTTGGCCGGCGTGTCGAGCGTCGAGGGCGCCACGGCGTTGACCAGGATACCGTTGCCCTTCAGCTCTTCGGCCATCGCCACGGTCATCGCGGCGACCGCCGCCTTGGCCGCAGCGTAGGCCACCTTGCCGGAGCCGCGCCGCGGATCGAGCCCGGCTCGAGCGGTGACATTGACGATGCGGCCCGGCACGGAAGATTCCAGCATCGAGCGTATCGCCGCGCGGCAGCACAGGAAGGTGGTGCGGGCGTTGGTGTCCATCATCTCGGCGAAGGAGGCGGGCTCGATCTTCTCGACCGGCGCGGCGGTGAAGCCGCCGGCCAGATGCACCGATGCCCATAAATCCGGAACGCTGGCATAGAAGGCGTCGACCTTGGCAGGGTCGGCAAGGTCGACATTATGCGCCAGCCTGACGCGGTCATGCGCCGGGAAGGGAAAATGCGCAGGCGCGGCAGCGTGGGCATTGGGCACGTGGCAGATCGCGCCCTGCTCCAGCAGTTTCCCTACGACCGCGCCGCCAAGCGCCCCGGTGCCGCCGGTCACCACGATATGTCTGCCGTCCAGTGTTTCCGTCATATTCGACCGCTCCGTCATTGCGCGCCGCCGATGCGGAAGGTCGCGCCTTTCGCGCGATCACTCAACCGAAATCTCGATGACGTAAGGTCGTCCAGCCGCCCGCGCGCGCCCAAGCGCGTCCGCCAAGCCGCCGGCGCCGGAAATCCGCTCTGCGGCAATGCCATAGGCTTCGGCCAATTTGCAGAAATCCGGCGGGGCCGGGGAGACGCCGACCGGCTCGACACCGACGTCGAGCATCGAGGTTTCGATCTCGCGGTAGCCGCGATTGTTCCAGACGGCGAAGATCACCGGCGCCGCCGCGTCGAGCGCGGCGCCCAGTTCCGGCAGGGTGAACTGGAAGCCGCCGTCGCCGGTGAGGCAAACGACCGGCGCCTCAGGCCTGGCAAGGGCAGCACCGATCGCCGCCGGCGGGCCATAGCCGAGCGCGCCGAAGCCGGTGGCGGCGTTGAACCAGCCGCCCGGCCGGTCGTGATCGTAGTAGAGGTTGGCGGCGTAGACCGGCTGGGTCGAATCGCCGACGATGATCGCGCCAGGCAGTGCATCACGGATCGTCTCGACGGCGCGCAATTGCGCCTGCATAGCCGGGCCAATCTCGGCAAAGGCCGCTTGCCGCGTCGCGGCGGCGCGAGCGGCGCCGTCGCCCGATTGCGCCTGGCCCGTGCCGAGTTCGGCATGCAGCGCCTCGAGCGCCGCTCCGCAATCGGCCTGGATCGAAATCCGGGCCGGCCGGCGAGCAAGCTGGTCGGCGCCGACGTCGATGCGGATCAGATTGGCGGGAAGG
>NZ_SUEG01000067.1:0-9610 GCF_005063415.1 Mesorhizobium sp. | reverse complement strand
CCGTCATAGTCGGTCGGACCGAATTCGGTGCCGGCCGCAATGACCAGATCGGCGTCGGCCATCAGCGCACGCACCGCCTTCAGGCTGGGGCTGGCTGGCACGCCAAGCGGATGGCGATAGAGCAGGCCGCGCGCATTGGCGGTCTGTACGACCGGCGCTCCCAACCTCTCGGCCAGGCGCTGCAACGGCGCTTCGGCAGCTTTGGCGCCGCCGCCGGCCAGGATAAGCGGCCGGCGGGCAGACGCGCATAGCCTTGCCGCCTCTGCAATCGCCGCCACATCCGGCTCGGGCGGCGCTGAATTCCGCAGCAGTGGCACGATGCCGCTGGCAGGCAGGCTCATGACATCGGTCGGGATCTCGATGTGCACCGGACCCGGACGCGAGGATGAAAACAGCGCAAAGGCACGGGCGAGCACGCCGGGCAGTTCGCCGGCCTCGGTGACACGGTGCGAAAACAGCGCCACCTTCTCCATCATGCCGCGCTGGTCCGGCAGTTCATGCAGATGGCCCAGGCCTTTGCCCAGCGTCGGTGTGGCGTTGACGCCCGAGATTACCAGAATCGGCACCGAATCTGCGCGCGCCTGGCCCATGGCGGTGATGGTGTTAGTCAGCCCCGGCCCGGTGATGACGAAGGCGATGCCCGGCTTGCCGCTGGCGCGCGCATAGCCGTCGGCCATGAAGCCGGCGCCCTGCTCGTGGCGCGGCGTGACGTGGCGGATCTTCGACCGCGCCAGCCCGCGGTAGAGCTCGACTGTGTGCACGCCGGGAATGCCGAAGACGGTGTCGACGCCGTGCGCTTCGAGCAAGGTGATGAGCGCTTCGCCGATCGTCGTCATTGTCTTAACACCGGGCGTGTGAGGCAGGTCGGGCCGCCCTCGCAGGCAATGCACAGCGCATCGGCCTCGAATGTCGAGACCGTACAGCCGGCGACCTGCATGGCAGCCGCCGTCTTCGGAAAACCGGCAACGGCGATAACCTGGCGCGGCGCGGTCGGCAGCACGTTCAGGCTGAGCCCATTTGAGGTGAAGAATTCGTCGGCGTCGCCCTCGACCAGCCGAATGCCACGTTCGCGCAGCATCTGATGGAAGGCGACCGGCAGGAGCGGCGCATAGACCAGCGCCAGATCGTCGGCGAGCGGGCTGATCACCGACATCAGGTGCAGGCAGGCCTCCTCGCCCTGCCAGAGCGGCAGGTCGAAGCCGTAGACCTGGATGCCCTTGGGTGAAAGCAGGTTGGAGAGCTGCTGGATGCCGTGCTGATTGGTGCGCACGCCGCGGCCAACGGCCAGTGTGTTTGCATCCACCCACACGCAGTCGCCGCCCTCGACCTGGCCGGGAGCCTCGATACGGCCGAGGACGGGGATGCCCATGCGCCCGTAGGCTGCCTCGTGCAGGCCGGGCTCGGGCCGGCGCAGCGCCTTGCCCATGGCAAGGATGACCGCGCCATGATCGGTCATCAGCGAGGGATCGTGGGTAAAGACCGAATCGGCAAGCCCGTCATCGGCGTCGTTCAGCCATTCGATTTCGGCGCCTGAGGCCGAAATCAGCCTGGCCAACGCTTCATGCTGGACCGCCGCTTTTTGCGGGTCGAAGCCGGGACCGTAGTGCCAATCCAGTGCTTTGGCTCGATGCATGGCGCTGGCGGCGGAGCGCATCAGCACACGCTGCAGCGGCCCGGCCATCGACTGCGACCCGTATGCTTTGCCCACAAAATTCTCCTGAAACGCGCCCCTCCTGCCAATAGCCACTCGGCTGGCCGTGATCAATGGTCCAAAAACTGCGGTTGACGGAGGCAAGCGGAACGGTCCATCTTGAGAATCGGAACGCTGTCCAGTGACGGGTAATGGGTAAAAAATTCCAGCAAGGACTGCCTCGGCTGCTCCGCGGGGCACCGCGGCGATGACAGCGCCGGCCACCGCCCTGAAGCATACGGCGCAGAACGGCGCTGCCGAAGCCATCCACGTCCAGAACCTGCACAAGAATTTCGGCAAACTGCATGTATTGAAGGGCGTTTCGCTGTCGGCGCGCGATGGCGAGGTGATCGCCATCATCGGCGGCAGCGGCTCGGGCAAGTCGACGCTGCTGCGCTGTATCAACTGCCTGGAGAACCCGACCAGCGGCATCATCCGCGTCAATGGCGAAGAGATAAAGCTGAAGGCCGACAGCTACGGCCACACCGTGCCCGCCGACCGCAAGCAGATCGAGCGTATCCGCTCCAAACTCGGCATGGTCTTCCAGAACTTCAATCTGTGGAGTCACATGACGTTGATCGAGAACGTCATCGAGGTTCCCGTGCATGTGCTCGGCGTCAAGCGCGATGTGGCGATCGGCGAGGCGGAAAAATTGCTCGCCCGCGTCGGCCTGACCGAAAAACGCGACGTCTATCCCGCCTATCTGTCGGGCGGCCAACAGCAGCGCGCCGCGATCGCCAGGGCGCTGGCCATCAATCCGCGCGTCATGCTGTTCGATGAGCCGACCTCGGCGCTCGACCCGGAGTTGGTCGGCGAGGTGCTGAAGGTGATCGGCGACCTGGCGCGCGAAGGCCGCACCATGGTGCTGGTCACCCATGAGATGAAGTTTGCCCGCGAGGTCGCGACGCATGTCGTCTACCTCCATAACGGGCTGGTCGAGGAAGAGGGGCCGCCGGAACAGATCTTCGGCGCACCAAAATCCGAAAGGCTGAAGCAGTTCATCCGCAACATCAGTTAAACTGTGGGCGGACGAAAATCGGGAACAACAACAAAACTGGGAGTCATGACGATGAAGATTATTCTCAAGACCTTTGCCGCAGCGCTGCTGCTTGGCGTTGCCGCCATGGGCGTGGCCAAGGCCGATCCGGTCAAGATCGGTGTCGCTGCCGAGCCCTATCCGCCGTTCACCTCGCCGGATGCGTCCGGCAAATGGGTCGGTTGGGAAATCGAATTCATCGACGCTGTCTGCGCCGAGGAGAAGCTCGACTGCGTCATCACGCCGGTCGCCTGGGACGGCATCATCCCGGCGCTGACGACCAAGAAGATCGACGTCATCGCCAGCTCGATGTCGATCACCGACGAACGCAAGAAGACGATCGACTTCTCCGACAAATATTACAACACCCCGACTGCGATCATCGGGCCGAAGGACCAGAAGTTCGGCTCGACACCGGAGGACCTCAAGGGCAAGATCATCGGCGTCCAGGTCTCGACCGTGCACGCCGACTACGCCAAGAAGCACTTCGCTGACGCGGCGGAAATCAAGGAATACCAGACCCAGGACGAGGCCAACCAGGATCTTGCCGCCGGCCGGGTCGACGCGGTGCAGGCCGATTCCATCGCCCTCGACGCCTTCCTGAAATCGGACCAGGGCAAGCAATGCTGCGATCTGAAAGGCATGGTCGCGCCGGATCTGGCCATTCTCGGGCCCGGCGTCGGCGCCGGCGTCCGCAAGGAAGACACCGAGTTGAGGGAAAAGATCAACGCCGGCATCAAGGCCATCCGCGCCAACGGCAAATATGACGAGATTTCGAAGAAGTACTTCGACTTCGACATTTACGGCGCCGACACGCAGTCGAACTGACGGCCCCATCCATGAGCGATTAACCACGCGGCCCCGATAGAGCCGCGTGGTTGGTCGAAATCCATCGACGCGTGCTTCCGCGGGCGGAGATCGCCGGCGGTTTTAGCGCCAGCAATTCGAGGGCGACGCTGATCGACGCATTTGTTCCGGCTTGGGCCGCCTCTGCCATCGCGCTTCTCTCGCCCGTGCCGCCGGGCTGGGGTGGAACGCTCATCGTTGGGCTGCTCCATACGATCGAGATCGCGGTCGGCGCCACCTGTCTCGGCCTTTTGATCGGCATCGGCGGCGCCTCCGGCAAGCTGTATGGTGGTCCGGTGGTGCGCGATCTCCTGGCAGTCTATACGACCGTCGTGCGCGCCGTGCCGGAGCTGGTGCTGATTCTTCTGCTCTATTACGCCGGCACCGACCTGATCAATCAGATGCTGACGGCAATGGGCTATCAGCGCATGGACATTAGCGGGCTGGCGGCCGGCATTGCCGTGCTCGGCTTCTGCCAAGGCGCCTATTCGACCGAGGTGATCCGCGGGGCGATCCTCGCCATTCCGCAGGGCCAGATCGAAGCCGCGCGCGCCTATGGCATGTCTCCCGGCCTGCTGCTGCGGCGCATCACGCTGCCGGCGATGCTGCCGTTCGCCATACCCGGCCTTGCCAATCTCTGGCTGATCGCCACCAAGGACACCGCCCTGCTGGCGGTCGTCGGCTTTTTCGAGCTGACATTGGCGACACGGCAGGCGGCCGGCGTAACCAAAGCCTATCTGACATTCTTTGTCGCCGCCGGCGCGATCTACCTTCTGTTGACGCTGGTTTCGAACCTGATCATCGGCCGCATCGAGAGCTGGGCCCGCCGCGGCATGCCCTCGCTCAAGGAGGCCCGGTGATGGCTGGCCCGGTGATGACTGGCGAAGCGGCCGTCGAGATAGCGGCACGCGCTTCGCTGTGGCTGAAGCCGCATCGTATCGTGCTGATCCTGATCGCGCTGGGACTGGTTTTGGCGGCGGCTGTCTTCATGCGCTGGGACTGGCTGCCTAAATATTACGGGATGGGATTGCTCGGCATCTGGCGCGCGCTGTGGATTCTTGCCGTCACCTGCACGCTGGGCTTCCTGCTCGCCGTGCCGCTCGGGCTGGCGCAGGCTGCCGGCTCGTTCTGGTTCGCGGCACCCGCCAAGGTCTTCTGCACCGTCATCAGAGGGACGCCGCTGCTGCTGCAGCTCTGGTTGCTCTATTACGGGCTGGGCTCGCTGTTTCCACAATATCCATGGATTCGCGAGTCTTGGATGTGGCCCTATCTGAGGCAGGCATGGCCCTATGGCGTGCTCGGGCTGACGCTGTCCTTCGCCGGTTATGAGGGCGAGGTGATGCGAGGCGCTTTCGCCGGCGTGCCGAAAGGCCAATTGGAAGCCGCCCGCGCCTTCGGCATGAGCCGCTGGAGGATTTTCCAGCGAATCTGGCTGCCGCAGGCCTTCTACCGCGCGCTGCCGACACTGACGGGCGAAACCGTGCTGCAGCTGAAATCGACGCCGCTGGTGGCGACCATCAGCGTGATCGACATATTCGCCGTCTCTTCAAAGGTGCGTCAGGATACCTACCTCACCTATGAACCCTTGCTGCTCCTGGCGTTGATCTATATGGCGATCACCGGCATCCTCGTCTTCACCCTGGGCAAGATCGAGGCGCGGATTCCGAACAAGATTGGTTAGGTTAATGGTGAATAGTGAATGGTGAATAGTCAGTGGTCAGTGGCCCGTAGTGTTACCGGCTAAGTCCCACACCATTCACTATTCACCATTGACCCATTCCCTCAGATATCCATGGCAATCACAATGCAACTCAGTCTCGACCAGGCGACAGGGCTGTGCCGGATGGCCGCACTTGGCGCTGGCGCCAACGAAGAGGCGGCGCAGTCGCTGGCTGCCTCGATCGTCGCAGCCGAGGCGGAAGGACTGTCGACCGTCGGGCTGTCGCACTTCATCGATTATCTTGAAGCACTAGAGGCCGGCCGTATCGACGGCAACGCCGATCCGGTGATCACCAGGCCGGCGCTCGCGGTCTATCTCTCCGATGCGCGCGGCGGCTTAGCGCATACCGGTTTCGACCGCACGATCGATGACCTCGCCAAGGCGGCGCGGCTGTTCGGCGTCGCCATCTTTTCGCAGAAGAATGCCTATACGTGCGGCGCGCTCGGCTATTTCACCGGACGGCTGGCCGCGCAGGGATTGGTGTCGTTCGCCGCCACCAACGGCCCGGCCGTGCTTGCTGGCTCGGGCTCGGTCAAGCCGGTCTACTGCACCAACCCGATGTCCTTTGCCGCGCCCGCCGCGGACGGGGCGCCGCTGGTCATCGACCAGTCGTCGAGCGCCACCGCCTTCGTCAACATCCGCAAGGCGGCCGAGGACGGCGAGAAGATCCCTGAAGGCTGGGCACTGGACGCCAGCGGCAATCCGACCACGGACCCGGCAGCCGCCATGAAGGGCGCCATGCTTGCCTTCGGCGGCCAGCGCGGCGCCAACATCGCGCTGATGGTCGAGGTGCTGGCTGCGGGCCTATCGGGCGCCAACTGGTCGCTCGATGCGCCATGGTTCAGCGGCGGGCCGGACAGTCCGGGAACCGGCCTGTTCGTGCTTGCCGTCGAGCCCAAGCTGCTCGATCCGGACTTCGAGAAACGGATGAAGGATCAGCTCGACCGGCTGCGGCGGCGCTATGGCGTGCATGTGCCGGGGCGTGCCCGGGCCGAGGCCGCGGAGAAGGCGGCGGCGCGCGGCATAAGCGCGCCGAAAGCCGTGGTGCAACGCATTTCCGAATTCGCCGCCCGCTATTCGTCCTGAAGAAATTCGTTTGTCCGATGAGCGGCTGAGAAGGCCGGCCGATCCGGCAGCGCGAGCCTACTTCCCGCAATAATGATCGTTGATGACGTTCGCCGCATTCGCGTCCGGTCCTACCCTGTTGTAGGAGCAGGGTTCGGCGGCCGTCGTGAACAGGTGGTTGTCATAGTAGCGCGGGCCACCGAACAGAATGTCGATGATGTCTCCGTTGGCCGGAACGTAGCGTTCGGGTTGAGCTTGGTGGTGATGCCGGTTTGCCGCGAATGCCGAGGCACCAATGCTGCAGCCTGTTGCGAAAGCCAGAGCGAAGAGCGCAACGCGTTTTGTCGTCATCGGCAATATCCTCCATTCGGAATCAAACCATACATCTAAAATCGCCGGCCGAACAAAGGTTCCTGTCCCGAATGGAGTTACCCTAAAGCCGGGCGTCGGCGGGTTTTCTGCCGTTTCGAACGGATACCAGAAATCATGCTTCAACAATGCCGGGCGACCTATGGTCGCCCTTTGCCTTTGGCGCGAAACCGACTATGAAACGGCTTCAATCAAGCCCATCTGGATAGCCCGCCGGAGCCAACCATGACCGAAATCCTGCAGACCCCAAAGCTCGTGGTCGTGTTCGGCGGCTCCGGCTTTGTCGGTCGTCATGTCGTGCGGGCGCTGGCCAAGCGCGGCTACCGCATCCGGGTCGCCTGCCGCCGGCCCGATCTCGCCGGTCATTTGCAACCGCTTGGCAATGTCGGGCAGATCCAGCCGGTGCAAGCCAACGTCCGGGTGCGCTGGTCGGTCGACCGCGCCGTGCAAGGCGCCGACCATGTCGTCAATCTGGTGGCGATCGCGCATGAGGCCGGCCGACAGAAATTTACTGCCGTCCACGAGTTCGGCGCGCGCGCTGTTGCCGAAGCAGCGCGCGCCGTCGGCGCCGGCCTCACCCATATCTCGGCTCTGGGTGCGGATCTCGACGCGCAATCGGACTATGCGCGTACCAAGGCGCTCGGCGAAAAGGCCGTTCTGGAGACGGTCCCGGACGCCGTGATCTTGCGGCCATCGATCAATTTCGGCCCGGAGGACGGTTTCTTCAACCGCTTTGCCAACATGGCCCGCTTTTCCCCAGTGCTGCCGCTGATCGGGGGCGGGCAGACGAAATTCCAGCCGGTCTATGTCGGCGACGTCGCCGAAGCGGTGGCGCATTCGGTCGACGGCAAGGTCCAGGGCGGCCGGATCTATGAACTCGGCGGGCCGCAAGTGCTCACCTTCAAGGAATGCATGCAAGAGCTGCTTGTCATCATCGAACGAAAGCGGCTTTTGCTGCCTGTGCCATGGTGGCTGGCGAACCTACAGGCGTCAATTCTAGGGTTGCTGCCCAATCCGTTGTTGACCAAGGACCAGGTCCTGCTGTTGCGCCAGCACAATGTCGTGTCGGAAGCCGCCGTCAAGGACAACAGGGCGCTCGCCGGCCTCGGGATCCAGCCACGGTCGATCGGAACCATCCTGCCCAGCTATCTCTGGCGCTACCGCGCCGCCGGCCAGTTCCAACGCAAGTCCGCCGCATAACACGAACGGACGTGCGGTTGCCTACGCCGCGCGCCTGGTAACCTGCATCGGCAACCCGCCTTGCGGCTGCGTCGTCAGCTTCTGCACCGGCCAGGGGCGGGTTTGCGCGGTGGTGTCGAAACGGTAGCGCGACAGCATGATCGCCAACGCGATGATCGCCTCCTGCATGGCGAAGCTGGCGCCGATGCAGACGCGAGGCCCGGCACCGAACGGCAAATACTGGAAACGGTCGATCTTTTCGCGGTTTCCCGGATGGAAGCGTTCCGGCATGAAAGCGTCCGGCCGGTCCCACAATTTCCGATGGCGGTGGACGACCCACGGCATCACCAGCACCGCGGCGCGTCGCGGTATGTAGAGGCCGTTCCAGGTTTCGGGCTCGATCGGTTCGCGGTTGATAGACGGCGCCGGCGGATAGAGCCTGAGCGCCTCGTCGAAGGCGGCGCGGGTGAGCGGCATGGCGTCGAGCCATTTTGTCGGGTCGGGCTCACGCGCCAGCACGGTATCGATCTCGTGCTCGATCTTTTCGCGCTCCCACGGCGCTTCGGCAAGGCAGTAGAGCGTCCAGCCGAGCGCCCTGGCCGTAGTCTCGTGGCCGGCACCGATGAAGGTGATGATGTTGTCCTCGACCTCGGCCCGGGTCAGCCCGCCCGGTCCCTCTGCCTTCAACAGCAGCGTGAGAAAATCCTGCGGCACCGTGTCCGGAGCACGCCTCAACCGCGCCTCGCGCATCTGCACCGTGTCGGTGACGATCTTGCGGAAGTAGGCCATGGTCTTGCGGCCACGGATGCGGGTCAGGCGCGGCAGCCAATCGGGTGCCCGCAACAGGTCGAGCGGATCGACCCGACCCATCGTCTCGAACAGGCGGTCGATCTCCTTGGCGAAGCTGCCCGGCTCGCCTGAAATCTCACCGGAAAACAGCGTCTCGGCCAGGATGTCAAAGGTAAGCAGCGTCATGTCGTGAGCGATGTCGAACGTGCCGCCGCCCTCGTAGCGCGTGACGAACTCCCTCGTGCGCCTCAGCATCGGCTCGGCAAAACCGAAGATATGGCGCGGCGTGAACACCGGCGACATCGCCTTGCGCGAACGCCGCCACACCTCGCCCTCGGCGGTCAGCAGGCCGTCGCGCAGGATCGGCCGCAGGATCAGCTGGCGAACCGTCGCCATCTTGTAATTCTTGGCGTTATCGACCAGCACGTGGCGGATGAGACCGGGGTCGTTGGCGATGACCAGCGGCCCGCCGATGCCGGTCACCGAAATCCAGGGCTCGTTGTAGGTCGGCTCGCCCCACAGTTCGAGCGGATTGCGGTAGACGATGCGGATCATCTCCAGCGTCGAAGGCGGCGACGTGCGCGGCTTCGGCGCCGGCGGGACGAAGGGGACGGGCTGACTGTCCATGGCGTGCTCCGCTGACACCTCAATGTAGTGGCGGGCACGGCAGGCGTCCATGTGACCGGACGAGAAGGCGAAGCACCCCGCTCTCTGGAATGTGACCGGGGCACGGGAAAGTGCGTGCTTGCTGTGTCCGGCTGCGTGTCTTAGGTGGCAGCATCACAGATGCCAGTAACCGGCGGGAGCCTGCCTTGAAGCACCAGTTGAACGTCATCATCGGCAGCACGCGGCCGGGCCGCGCCGGACCGGTTTTCGCAAAATGGCTGGAAAGCTTTGCGCGCGAACACGGGAAATT
>NZ_SUEG01000066.1 GCF_005063415.1 Mesorhizobium sp. | reverse complement strand
AACGTCCGCGGCCCCATTCCGCTGCCGACGCGGATCGAAAAGTTCACGGTCAACCGGTCGCCTCACGTCGACAAGAAGAGCCGCGAGCAGTTCGAGATGCGCACGCACAAGCGTCTGCTCGACATCGTCGACCCGACCCCGCAGACGGTCGATGCTTTGATGAAGCTCGACCTGGCCGCCGGTGTCGATGTCGAGATCAAGCTCTAAGGAACCAGAGGTCAGCGGGGCGACCCGGAACTCTGAAGGAACAAGAGGCGTGGAGGGGCGACAGCCCCGACAGGGAACTCTAAAGGAATTGAACCGATGCGTTCAGGTGTGATTGCAAAGAAGGTGGGAATGACCCGCATCTACAACGATGCCGGGGAACATGTTCCCGTCACTGTTCTCCAGATGGAGAACTGCCAGGTCGTGGCGCAGCGCACGCAGGAGAAGAACGGCTATACCGCCGTCCAGCTCGGCGTTGGCCTTGCCAAGGTGAAGAACACGTCGAAGGCGATGCGCGGCCATTTCGCGACCGCTTCCGTCGAGCCGAAGGCCAAGGTTGCCGAGTTCCGCGTCTCCGCCGACAACATGATCGATGTCGGCGCCGAGATCACCGTCGAGCATTTCGTCGTCGGCCAGAAGGTCGATGTGACAGGAACCACGATCGGCAAGGGCTTCCAGGGCGTCATCAAGCGGCACCACATGGGTGGCGGCCGCGCGACGCACGGCAACTCGGTGTCGCACCGTACACACGGCTCGACCGGCCAGCGCCAGGATCCGGGCAAGGTGTTCAAGGGCAAGCATATGGCCGGCCACATGGGTGACACCCGCGTCACCACGCAGAATGTCGAGGTCGTCTCGACCGACGCCGATCGCGGCCTGATCCTGATCCGCGGTGCGGTCCCAGGTTCGAAGGGTGCATGGATCCTGGTTCGCGACGCGGCCAAGGTAGCGCTTCCGGCCAATGCGCCGAAACCCGCCGCGATCCGCGCCGTTGCGACTGACGGTGCCGCCACGAACGAGGCCCCGGCCACAGAGGGAGCGGAATAATGGACCTCAAGATTACAACGCTTGGCGGCAAGGACGCCGGCAAGCTGAAGCTCTCCGAAGAGATTTTCGGCCTTGACCCGCGCGAGGACATCTTGCAGCGCGTCGTGCGCTGGCAGCTTGCCAAGAAGCAGCAGGGCACGCACAAGGCCAAGGGTCGCGCGGAAATCGCGCGCACCGGCGCCAAGATGTACAAGCAGAAGGGTACCGGCCGCGCCCGTCACCATTCGGCTCGCGCTCCGCAGTTCCGCGGCGGCGGCAAGGCCCACGGCCCGGTCGTGCGCAGCCACGAGCACGATCTGCCGAAGAAGGTTCGTGCGCTCGGTCTCAAGCATGCGCTTTCGGCCAAGGCCAAGAGCGCGTCGATCATCATCATCGACGAGCTGAAGCTGACCGAGGCCAAGACCAAGGCACTGATCGCGAATTTCGCGACGCTGGGCCTGAGCAACGCCCTGGTGATCGGCGGCGCCGAGCTTGACAAGAATTTCAAGCTGGCGGCGACCAACATCCCGAACATCGACGTGCTGCCCATCCAGGGCATCAACGTCTACGACATTCTGCGCCGCGGCACGCTGGTCCTTTCCAAGGCCGCCGTCGAGGCTCTCGAGGAGCGCTTCAAATGACCGACCTTCGTCACTACGACGTGATCGTCTCGCCGGCGATCACCGAAAAGTCGACCATGGCTTCTGAGCAGAACCAGGTCGTCTTCAATGTCGCCAAGAAGGCGTCGAAGCCGGAAATCAAGGCCGCCGTCGAAGCGCTGTTCGGCGTCAAGGTGATGGCCGTGAACACGCTTGTCCGCAAGGGCAAGATCAAGCGCTTCCGCGGCACGATCGGCCGCCAGAGCGACGTCAAGAAGGCGGTTGTGACGCTGGCCGACGGCCAGTCGATCGACGTCGCGACGGGTCTCTGAGCAAGGTCGCGAGGACAGAACAATGGCACTGAAAAAATTCAACCCGGTAACGCCGAGCACCCGTCAGCTGGTCATCGTCGACCGCTCGGGCCTCTACAAGGGCAAGCCCGTCAAGGGCCTGACCGAAGGCCTGACCAAGTCGGGCGGCCGCAACAATTACGGCCGCATCACGGCCCGCTTCATCGGCGGCGGTCACAAGCGCACCTACCGTATCATCGACTTCAAGCGCCGCAAGTTCGACGTCGTCGGCACGGTCGAGCGCATCGAATACGATCCGAACCGCACCGCCTTCATCGCGCTGATCAAGTATGACGATGGCGAACTGTCCTACATCATCGCCCCGCAGCGTCTGGCTCCCGGCGACAAGATCGTGGCCGGTGAATCGGTCGACGTGAAGCCGGGCAATGCGATGCCGCTGGCCTCGATGCCGGTGGGCACGATCGTCCATAATATCGAGCTGAAGCCCGGCAAGGGCGCTCAGGTCGCCCGATCGGCCGGTGGTTATGGCCAGCTCGTCGGTCGCGACCAGGGCATGGCGATCCTGCGCCTCAACTCGGGCGAGCAGCGTGTCGTCCACGGCTCCTGCATGGCCACTGTCGGTGCCGTGTCCAACCCGGACCACGGCAACATCAACGACGGCAAGGCAGGCCGCACCGTGTGGCGCGGCAAGCGTCCGCACAATCGCGGCGTGACCATGAACCCGGTCGACCATCCACATGGCGGCGGCGAAGGCCGCACTTCGGGTGGCCGCCATCCGGTTTCGCCCTGGGGCAAGCCGACCAAGGGCAAGAAGACGCGGTCCAACAAGGCGACCGACAAGTTCATCCTGCGCTCGCGCCATCAGCGCAAGAGCTAAGAAGAGGTAACGCCAAGTGACTCGTTCGATTTGGAAAGGCCCCTTCATCGACGGCTACCTTCTGAAGAAGGTGGACAAGGTTCGTGAAGGTGGTCGCAATGAGGTGATCAAGATGTGGAGCCGCCGCTCCACCATCCTGCCGCAGTTCGTCGGCTTCACCTTCGGTGTCTACAACGGCCAGAAGCACGTTCCCGTCTCGGTGAACGAGGACATGGTCGGTCACAAGTTCGGTGAATTCGCTCCGACCCGGACCTATTACGGTCACGGCGCGGATAAGAAGGCGAAGAGGAAATAATCATGGGCAAGGCCAAAGCTCCGCGCAGGCTTGCTGACAACGAAGCGCGCGCCGTGTTGCGCACGATCCGTATCAGCCCGCAGAAGCTGAACCTGGTTGCCGCGCTGATCCGCGGCAAGAAGGTCGCGACAGCGCTTTCCGACCTCGAATTCTCGGCCAAGCGGATTTCCGGCACGGTCAAGAAGACGCTGGAATCGGCGATCGCCAACGCGGAAAACAACCACGACCTCGACGTCGATGCGCTGATTGTGGCGGAAGCCTATGTCGGCAAGTCGATCGTCATGAAGCGGTTCCATGCCCGTGGCCGTGGTCGCGCCAGCCGTATCGAGAAGCCGTTCTCGCACCTCACGATCGTCGTTCGTGAAGTCGAAGAAAAAGGGGAGGCCGCATAATGGGCCAGAAAGTCAATCCGATCGGTCTGCGTCTCGGCATCAACCGCACCTGGGATTCGCGCTGGTTCGCGAACACCGGCGAGTACGGCAAGCTGCTGCACGAGGACATCAAGATCCGCAAATATCTTGAGAAGGAACTCAAGCAGGCTGCAATCTCGAAGGTCGTGATCGAGCGTCCGCACAAGAAGTGCCGCGTCACCATCCATGCGGCGCGTCCGGGCCTGATCATCGGCAAGAAGGGCGCCGACATCGAGAAGCTTCGCAAGAAGCTGATGGAGATGACCAAGTCCGAGACGCATCTGAACATCGTCGAAGTGCGCAAGCCGGAGATCGACGCGACCCTGGTTGCCCAGTCGATCGCCCAGCAGCTCGAGCGCCGCATCGCGTTCCGCCGCGCCATGAAACGCGCCGTGCAGTCAGCGATGCGCCTCGGCGCCGAAGGCATCCGCATCAACTGCGCCGGCCGTCTCGGCGGCGCCGAGATCGCGCGCATGGAATGGTATCGTGAAGGCCGCGTGCCGCTGCATACGCTGCGCGCCGACGTCGACTACGGCACGGCCGAGGCGAATACGGCCTACGGTATCTGCGGCGTCAAGGTCTGGGTGTTCAAGGGCGAGATCCTCGAGCACGACCCGATGGCTTCGGAACGCCGCGCCACCGAGGGCGATCATGCGCATGGCGGTGGTGGTGAGCGCGAACGCGGTCGCCGTCGCGAAAACGCGTAAGACATTTAGGAATTTGGAGTTAGAACGATGCTGCAGCCAAAGCGCACAAAGTTCCGCAAGCAGTTCAAGGGCCGCATCCACGGTACCGCCAAGGGCGGCACCAACCTGGATTTCGGTGGTTTCGGGCTGAAGGCGCTTGAGCCGAACCG
This sequence comes from Mesorhizobium sp., assembly GCF_005063415.1. Classification (GTDB taxonomy): domain Bacteria; phylum Pseudomonadota; class Alphaproteobacteria; order Rhizobiales; family Rhizobiaceae; genus Mesorhizobium. The sequence continues at coordinate 25,349 of NZ_SUEG01000066.1, read as the reverse complement.
CGTCACCGCGCGTGAGATCGAGGCGGCCCGCCGCGCGATCACCCGCGAGATGAAGCGTGCCGGCCGCGTGTGGATCCGTATCTTCCCGGACGTGCCGGTGACGTCGAAGCCGACCGAAGTCCGCATGGGTAAGGGCAAGGGCGCGGTCGACTACTGGGCGGCACGCGTCAAGCCGGGCCGCATCATGTTCGAGATCGACGGCGTCAACGAGGAAACCGCCCGTGAGGCGCTGCGTCTCGGCGCGGCCAAGCTCTCGGTCAGGACGCGCTTCGTACAGCGCATCGCAGAATAAGGACGGGCTGATCATGAAAGCCGAAGACATCCGGACCAAGACCCAGGACCAGCTGACCGACGATCTGGCCAGCCTGAAGAAGGAGCAGTTCAACCTGCGCTTCCAGAAGGCCACCGGCCAGCTTGAGAAGACCGCGCGCGTGAGGCAGGTCCGCAAGGACATTGCGCGTATCAAGACCATCGCTGCGGAAAAGTCCGCGGCCAAGAAGGCTTAAGGACGAAAACCATGCCAAAGCGCATTCTGCAGGGCACCGTCGTCAGCGACAAGAACGAGAAGACGGTTGTCGTCAAGGTCGAACGGCGCTTCACGCATCCCGTGATGAAGAAGACCGTGCGCATGACCAAGAAGTACAAGGCGCACGACGAGAACAACGCCCACAAGGTCGGCGATCAGGTGTTCATCCAGGAATCGAAGCCGATTTCCAAGGACAAGCGCTGGGTCGTGGTGTCTTCGGACCAGGCCTGATCAGGGCGAACGAAACGAATTTTGGACAGACCGGGGAGGGGTGAGAAACCCGTCCCGTTAGAAAAGAAGAAGGCGGCCAGTCATGATTCAGATGCAAACAAACCTCGACGTCGCGGATAATTCCGGCGCCCGTCGTGTCATGTGCATCAAGGTGCTGGGCGGCTCGAAGCGGAAATACGCTTCCGTGGGCGACATCATCGTGGTGTCGATCAAGGAAGCCATCCCGCGCGGCCGCGTCAAGAAGGGCGATGTGATGAAGGCGGTCGTGGTTCGCACGGCCAAGGACATCCGCCGCCCGGACGGCAGCGTGATCCGTTTCGACAAGAACGCAGCCGTTCTCGTCGACAACAAGAAAGAGCCGATCGGCACGCGTATCTTCGGACCGGTTCCGCGCGAACTCCGCGCCAAGAACCACATGAAGATCATCTCGCTCGCGCCTGAAGTGCTGTAAGGAGCCGGACCAATGCAAAAGATTAGAAAAGGCGACAAGGTCGTCGTGCTGGCCGGCAAGGACAAGGGCCGTTCGGGCGAAGTCCTCTCGGTACAGCCGAAGGACGACACCGCGCTGGTGCGCGGCGTCAACCTGATCCGTCGTCACCAGAAGCAGTCCCAGTCCCAAGAGGGCGGGATCATCACCAAGGAAGCGCCGATCCAGCTGTCGAACATCGCGCTGGCCGACCCCAAGGATGGCAAGCCGACCCGCGTCGGCTTCATCTTCCAGAAGGACGGCAAGAAGGTGCGCGTCGCCAAGCGCTCGGGAGAAGTCATCAATGGCTAAGGCTCAAACCAAGCAGGCAACTGCCCAGAACACGCCGCGCCTCAAGCAGGTCTACAACGAGACCATTCGCAAGGCGCTGCAGGAGCAGTTCGGCTACGAGAACGAGATGCAGGTTCCGCGCATCGACAAGATCGTGCTGAACATGGGCGTCGGCGAGGCGACCGGCGATTCGAAGAAGCCTTCGATCGCGGCGGAAGACCTTGCGATGATCGCCGGCCAGAAGGCCGTCGTCACCCGCGCCCGCAACTCGATCGCCGGCTTCAAGGTTCGCGAGAAGATGCCGATCGGCGCCAAGGTCACGCTGCGCAAGGAACGCATGTACGAGTTCCTCGATCGTCTCGTGAACATCGCACTGCCGCGCGTCCGCGACTTCCGCGGACTTAATCCGAAGAGCTTCGATGGCCGTGGCAACTATGCCATGGGCATCAAGGAACACATCGTGTTTCCGGAGATCAACTACGACAAGGTTGATCAGATCTGGGGCATGGACGTCATCGTTTGTACGACTGCGAAGACGGACGACGAAGCCAGGGCATTGCTCAAGGCCTTCAACTTCCCCTTCCGCCAGTAACGGCAGCGAGAAAAGGAAAAATCTGAAATGGCAAAGACCAGCTCAGTCGAGAAGAACAACAGGCGCCGCAAGCTTGCGGACCAGTTCGCTGCCAAGCGCAAGGTGCTCAAGGCGATCATCATGGATCAGTCCAAGCCGATGGAAGAGCGCTTCCGCGCGCAGCTGAAGCTTTCGGCGCTGCCGCGCAACTCGGCCAAGACCCGCATCCGCAACCGCTGCGAAGTCACCGGACGCCCGCGTGCCTATTATCGCAAGCTCAAAGTATCGCGTATCGCGCTTCGTGATCTCGGCAATAACGGCCAGATCCCGGGCCTGGTTAAGTCGAGCTGGTAAGGAGGACATAACATGTCATTGAGCGATCCTCTCGGCGATATGCTGACCCGCATCCGCAACGCGTATGGCCGCAAGAAGTCGAGCGTTTCGACGCCGGCCTCGCGCCTGCGTACCCGCGTCCTCGACGTGCTGAAGGCTGAAGGCTATATCCGCGACTACAGCCAGACCGACTTCGACAACGGCAAGTCCGAAATCGAGATCGAGCTGAAGTATTTCGACGGTGCGCCGGTGGTGCGCGAAATCGCCCGGGTCTCGAAGCCCGGCCGCCGCGTCTACGTTTCGGCCAAGTCGATACCGCACGTCGCCAACGGCCTCGGCATCGCCATCCTTTCGACGCCGAAGGGCGTGATGGCCGACCACGAAGCGCGTGAACAGAATGTCGGCGGGGAAATCCTCTGCCAGATATTCTGATCTGGTATGTGACCCGGTTGGAAACAGGTTTTCGGGATCAAGTCCCGAAAGCCGAGACCTGAAACAAGAGAAGTGACGAGGACAACAAAATGTCTCGTATTGGAAAGAAACCCGTTTCGCTGCCGCAGGGCGTGACCGCGACCGTCAACGGCCAGACCGTGACGGCGAAGGGTCCGAAGGGCGAGCTGAAGTTCGTGGTGAACGACGAGGTGCTGGTCAAGATGGAAGGCAGCGAGATCGCTGTCCAGCCGCGCGACCAGACCAAGACCGCCCGCTCCAAATGGGGCATGTCGCGCACGCAGATCGTCAACATCCTGCAGGGCGTCAAGGACGGCTTCGAAAAGAAGCTCGAGATCACCGGCGTCGGCTATCGCGCCGCCATGCAGGGCAAGAACCTGCAGCTGGCGCTCGGCTTCAGCCACGACGTCGTCTACGAGACGCCGCAGGGCGTGACGATTTCGGTGCCGAAGCCGACGGAAATCACCGTGACCGGCATCGACAAGCAGCAGGTCGGCCAGGTTGCCGCCGAGATCCGCGAGTATCGCAGCCCCGAGCCCTACAAGGGCAAGGGTGTCCGCTATGCTGGCGAGAAGATCGTCCGCAAGGAAGGTAAGAAGAAGTAATTTTAACGCCGCGGGGAGCGGCCGCGGGAGGCTTGTCCTACCGCATATGGTTGCCCCCGTTTTTTGAAGGCAAGGAACTGATATCATGGGCTCGAAAGAATCCACCCAACGCCGCGCGCAGCGCGTCCGCCGCCAGATCAAGAAGGTTGCCGGCGATCGTCCGCGCTTGTCGGTCCATCGCACGTCGAAGAACATCTACGTCCAGGTGATCGACGACGCCAAGGGCCACACCATTGCCGCTGCATCGACGCTCGAGAAGGAGCTCAAGGGCTCGCTCAAGACCGGCGCCGACACCGCGGCTGCAGCTGCCATCGGCAAGCTGATCGCCGAGCGTGCCTCGAAGGCCGGCGTCAAGGAAGTCGTCTTCGACCGCGGCGCTTACATCTACCACGGCCGCGTCAAGGCGCTGGCCGAGGCTGCCCGTGAAGGTGGTCTGAGCTTCTAAAAACGAAATTCGCCCCCGGCGACCCACAGAGGCGCCGGATATCATCAACCGTGCTTCCGGAAAAAAACAAGGAACAGGATATGGCACAGGAACGTAGGGATGGCGGCCGCGGCCGTGATCGCGAAGAGCGCGACGACGGCATGGTCGACAAGCTCGTCCACATCAATCGCGTCGCCAAGGTCGTCAAGGGCGGCCGGCGCTTCGGCTTTGCGGCACTCGTCGTCGTCGGCGACCAGAAGGGCCGCGTCGGCTTCGGCCACGGCAAGGCGCGCGAAGTGCCGGAGGCGATCCGCAAGGCGACCGAATCGGCCAAGCGCGACATGATCTTCGTGCCGCTGCGCTCGGGCCGCACGCTGCACCATGACGTCGAGGGACGCTGGGGCGCGGGACGTGTTCTGCTGCGCGCCGCCAAGCAAGGTACCGGCATCATCGCCGGCGGCCCGATGCGCGCCGTTTTCGAGACGCTCGGCATGCATGACGTGGTCGCTAAGTCGATGGGTTCTTCGAACCCCTACAACATGGTTCGCGCCACTTTCGACGCGCTGAAGAGCCAGATGCATCCGAAGGATGTGGCTGCCGCGCGCGGCATCAAGTATTCGACCCTTCAGGCCCGCCGCGGCACCGCCGTTGCGGCTGAAGAATAGTCGACGCTGACCAGGGATCTGACCATGGCCAAGAAAGCAACCAAGACCATCACCGTCGAGCAGATCGGTTCGCCGATCCGCCGGCCGAAGGAGCAGCGCGCAACGCTGGTCGGCCTCGGCCTCAACAAGATGCACAAGCAGCGCACGCTTGAGGATACGCCCTCGGTGCGCGGCATGATCGCTGCCGTCCAGCATCTCGTCCGCGTCGTGGACGAGGGCTGAGCCAAAGCGCAGGAGAACCCAGATGAAACTCAACGATCTGCGTGACAAGGACGGCGCGACGCATTCCAAGAAGCGTCTCGGCCGTGGCATCGGTTCCGGTTCAGGCAAGACCGCCGGTCGCGGCGTCAAGGGCCAGAAGGCGCGCTCCGGCGTCGCCGTCAACGGCTTCGAGGGTGGCCAGATGCCGCTCTACCGCCGTCTGCCGAAGCGCGGCTTCAACAATATCTTCGCCAAGAGCTTCACCGTCGTGTCGCTGGCCCGCATCCAGGCCGCGCTCGATGCCAAGAAGCTCGACGCTAAGACAGTTGTGACAGCCGAGGCGCTGGTTGCGGCCGGCGTCATCCGTCGGGTCAAGGACGGCGTGCGCATCCTTTCGGACGGCGACATCAAGGCCAAGCTTGCCTTCGACGTGGCCGGAGCCTCCAAGGCCGCGATCGAGAAGATCGAAAAGGCCGGCGGTTCGGTGAAGCTGCCTGAGAAAGCAGCCGCCGAGTAACGGCAATTTGAAGCAACGGGCGGCAAAGGTGGAATTCTGTTTTGCCTTTGGTCGTGCTTTGATCCGACAGATGTGGCGGCCGCATCAACGCGGCCGCTTGCATGTTTGCAGTCCGGAGCTTATCTCGTGAGCTTCGGTGACACGCGCCGCCTGAGCTGCGGGCATCGAGCGTGACCAAGCGGAGAATCAGGCATGGCTTCGGCTGCTGAACAACTAGCCTCGAATCTGAATTTTTCGGCCTTCGCCAAAGCCGAGGATCTGAAGAAGCGCATCTGGTTCACCATCGGCGCGCTGCTCGTCTACCGTCTTGGCACCTATATCCCGCTGCCCGGCATCAATCCCGACGCTTTCGCCCAGGCCTTCTCGTCGCAGAGCAAGGGCGTGCTCGGCATGTTCAACATGTTCGCCGGCGGCGCCGTGCAGCGCATGGCGATCTTTGCCCTCGGCATCATGCCCTATATCTCGGCCTCCATCATCATGCAGCTGATGACCTCGGTCATTCCGTCGCTGGAAGCGCTGAAGAAGGAAGGCGAGCAGGGCCGCAAGATCATCAACCAGTACACGCGCTACGGCACCGTGCTTCTGGCGCTGGTTCAGGCCTACGGCATTTCGGTCGGGCTTGAGGGCGGCAACGGCATCGTCAACGATCCCGGCATGTTCTTCCGCATCTCGACCGTTGTCACGCTGGTCGGCGGTACCATGTTCCTGATGTGGCTCGGCGAGCAGATCACCGCTCGCGGCATCGGCAACGGCATTTCGCTGATCATCTTCTCCGGCATTGTCGCCGGCCTGCCGCGCGCCATCTCCGGCACGCTGGAGCTTGGCCGCACCGGCGCCCTGTCGACCGGCCTGATCCTGGCGATCATCGTGCTCGCCATCATCGTCATCGCGCTGATCGTCTTCTTCGAGCGCGCCCAGCGCCGCCTGCTGATCCAGTATCCCAAGCGCCAGGTCGGCAATCGCATGTTCCAGGGCGATACCTCGCATCTGCCGCTAAAGCTCAACACCTCCGGCGTCATTCCGCCGATCTTCGCCTCGTCGCTGCTGCTGCTTCCGGCAACGGTTGCCGGCTTCTCGCAGACGACCAACATGCCTGCCTGGGCCAGTACCATCCTAGCGTCGCTCGGCCACGGCCAGCCGCTCTATATGGCCTTCTACGCGGCGATGATCGTGTTCTTCGCCTTCTTCTATACGGCGATCGTCTTCAATCCGAAGGACACCGCCGACCAGCTCAAGAAGCATTCGGGCTTCATCCCGGGCTATCGTCCGGGCGAGCGCACTGCGGATTATATCGACTATGTGCTCACCCGCATCACCGTCGTCGGCGCCATCTATCTGGTGCTGGTGTGTCTGCTGCCTGAGTTCCTGATTTCAGCGACTGGCGTACCGTTCTACCTTGGTGGCACTTCGCTCCTGATCGTGGTCAGTGTAACGCTCGATACGGTGGCGCAGATTCAGGGTCACCTGATCGCGCACCAGTATGAGGGCCTGATCAAGAAGTCGAAGCTGCGCGGGGGGAAAAAGGCCAGATGAGGTTGATATTGCTTGGACCGCCGGGGGCGGGCAAGGGGACACAAGCACTGAGACTGGTAGGACGACACGGCATCCCACAGCTTTCCACGGGGGACATGCTGCGTGCTGCTGTCCAGGCCGGCACCGAAGTCGGCAAGCGCGCCAAGGCGGTGATGGACGCTGGCGAACTGGTGTCCGACGCTATCGTCAACGCCATCGTGGCCGAGCGCATCGATCAAGCTGATTGCGCAAACGGCTTCATCCTTGACGGATACCCGCGAACCCTGGTGCAAGCGGACGCCGTTGAGGAAATGCTGTCGGATCGCGGACTGGAGCTCGACGCAGTCATCGAATTTGTCGTCGACGACAAGGCGCTGGTTGGCCGAATCGTCAAGCGCGCCGAAGAAGCCAAGGCCGCAGGCCTGCCGGTGCGCAAGGACGACAGTCCAGCGGTGTTCGAAGAACGCTTGAGGGAATATTACAAGAAAACCTCGCCGCTGATCGGCTACTACTACGCCAAGGGCAAACTCAGGGGCGTCGATGGCATGGCCGACATTGATGCGGTGACGCAGCAGATCGAGGCGGTGCTCAGGGCGACAACCCGGCAGGTTGGCCAGGCGGCCGGCTAGAGAATCGAACGATTGCGCTTGACTGGAGCGGTCCGCTGGGGTATGGCGGCCCGTCTTCCTATCAGGCATGAGGCTTGCTTGTCCGCAAGGGCAAGGCAGGCCGCTTTGAACTGGAAACTCCCGCAAGGGCCGGCCTCCACCGGACGCGGGGCAACTTGAAGCGCCGGCTCGTCCGGCCTATATGGAGAAGAGAAGAACATGGCTCGTATAGCCGGCGTCAACATTCCGACCAACAAGCGCGTCGTCATTGCGCTTCAATACATTCACGGCATTGGCAAGAAGTTCGCCCAGGAGATCGTCGACAAGGTCGGCATCCCGGCCGAGCGCCGCGTCAACCAGCTGACCGACGCGGAAGTGCTGCAGATTCGCGAGACCATCGACCGCGACTACCAGGTCGAGGGCGATCTGCGCCGCGAAGTGTCGATGAACATCAAGCGGCTCATGGACCTCGGCTGCTACCGCGGCCTGCGTCACCGCCGCTCGCTGCCGGTTCGTGGTCAGCGCACGCACACCAATGCGCGCACCCGCAAGGGCCCGGCCAAGTCGATTGCCGGAAAGAAGAAGTAATTTAGGGTAGTAAGGGAGTAGGGCAGTAAGGCAATAGGAACGGCAGACATACTGCCCTACTGCCATATTCCCCCTACTGCCTTCTCCCTGGTGGAGCCGCTGGCATTACGGCGGTGTAGAGATCAACTGAAAGGACTGTCATGGCCAAGGAAGCCGCTCGTGTTCGCCGTCGCGAACGCAAGAACATCTCGTCGGGCGTTGCCCACGTCAATTCGACCTTCAACAACACGATGATCACCATCACCGACGCGCAGGGCAATTCCATTGCCTGGTCGTCGGCCGGAGCCCAGGGCTTCAAGGGATCGCGCAAGTCGACCCCTTTCGCAGCCCAGATGGCCGCCGAGGATGTTGCCAAGAAGGCACAGGAACACGGCATGCGCATGCTCGAGGTCGAGGTCTGTGGACCCGGCTCCGGTCGTGAATCGGCGCTTCGCGCGCTGCAGGCAGCCGGCTTCACCATCACCTCGATCCGTGATGTGACGCCGATCCCGCACAATGGCTGCCGCCCGCGCAAGAAGCGCCGCGTCTAAAGAATTTACCGAACGCCGCGCGAGCGCCTCAAGGGCGCTCCTCCACGGCATTCCAGGTCGCCCGCCACGATTGGATGGTGGCGGGACAACGGAAGGAAAGCACTATGATCCAGAAAAATTGGCAAGAACTGATCAAGCCGAACAAGATCGAGTTCTCGTCGAAGAAGAAGACGCTGACCACGCTGGTCGCCGAGCCGCTCGAGCGCGGCTTCGGCCTTACCCTCGGCAACGCGCTGCGCCGCGTGCTTCTGTCTTCGCTGCGTGGGGCGGCTGTGACCGCCGTGCAGATCGACGGCGTTCTGCATGAATTCTCGTCCATCGCCGGCGTGCGCGAGGACGTGACCGACATCGTCTTGAACATCAAGGAAATCGCCATCCGCATGGAAGGCGACGGCCCCAAGCGCATGGTCGTACGCAAGCAGGGACCGGGCGCGGTTCTCGCCGGCGACATCCAGACGGTCGGCGACGTCGAGATCCTCAATCCCGACCACGTCATCTGCACGCTGGACGAAGGCGCTGAAATCCGCATGGAATTCACCGTCGACACCGGCAAGGGTTACGTGCCGGCCGACCGCAACCGCGCCGAAGACGCGCCGATCGGGCTGATCCCGGTCGACAGCCTGTATTCGCCGGTCAAGAAGGTCTCCTACAAGGTCGAGAACACCCGCGAGGGCCAGGTTCTCGACTATGACAAGCTGACCATGACCATCGAGACCGATGGTTCGATCTCGGGCGAGGACGCGGTGGCGTTCGCAGCTCGCATCTTGCAGGACCAGCTTGGCCTGTTCGTCAATTTCGACGAGCCGCAGAAGGAAGTCGCCGCCGAACAGGTTACCGAGCTTGCCTTCAACCCGGCGCTGCTCAAGAAGGTCGACGAGCTCGAGCTTTCCGTGCGTTCTGCCAACTGCCTGAAGAACGACAACATCGTCTATATCGGCGACCTGATCCAGAAGACCGAAGCCGAGATGCTGCGCACCCCGAACTTCGGCCGCAAGTCGCTGAACGAGATCAAGGAAGTTTTGGCGGCGATGGGCCTGCATCTCGGCATGGAAGTGCCGGACTGGCCGCCGGAAAACATCGAAGACCTCGCCAAGCGTTACGAAGATCAATATTGAGCATGATCCCGAACCGAAGGTCAGCGCAGCAAAAAGTTGCAGATTTTTCGGACAAGATCATGCGGCTAACCAACTGAGGCTCAGGCCTCTTGAACCCGCAATGAAGGAGAAGAGCCATGCGCCACGGATTTAAAGGCCGCCGGTTCGCCCGCAGCATAAGCCATCGCAAGTCGATGTTTGCCAACCTTGCCGTGTCGCTCATCGAGCACGAGCAGATCCTCACCACGCTGCCGAAGGCGAAGGATCTGCGTCCGATCGTCGAGAAGCTGGTGACTCTCGGCAAGCGCGGCGACCTGCACGCCCGCCGCCAGGTGATTGCCCAGATCGGCAATGAAGGCGTCGTCAAGCGTCTGTTCGACACAATCGCGCCACGTTATGCCACTCGCAACGGCGGCTATCTGCGCATCATGAAGGCGGGCTTCCGCCACGGTGACAATGCCGCAATGGCGGTCATCGAATTCGTCGACCGCGACACCTCGGCCAAGGGCGCCGGCGACCGCGCCCGCATCGAGGCCGAAGGCACCGAAGAGGAAGCCGCAGCTGCATAAGCTTCGGTTGTTCTGAGAAGTTCAAAGGGGCCTGCGGGCCCTTTTTCTGTTTCCGAAGGCGCCGGGCAGGGCTGGTAGGGGTTTTGTCACCGGTTTTTGCGGCGACTACCCAAAATAATCGGATTTCAGCGGCTTAGCCTTTCATTTTGCACAATCGTCAGGACAATGGCGCCCGACTTGGAGGATTCGGAATGCGCGTTAAACGGCTGTCCCTTGTTCTGATCTGCGCCTTGATGGCGTTGGCCATCGTCCCGGCGGCCAGGCACGCGCTGGCGGAGGAGACCAAGCCAGATCCTGGTCTGTCCGACGTACTGACCGATCTGCTGCATGGCGTCGAAGGCGAAAACGCCACCTCCGGCCCCGACAAGCGCGTGCCGTTCGGCCGCGAGGAGGTACAGCTGTCCTTCGCGCCGCTGGTCAAGCAGACGGCTCCGGCCGTGGTCAATGTCTACGCCTCGCAGACCGCCAAGGTGACGTCGCCCTTCGACGGCGATCCGTTCTTCGAGGAGTTCTTCGGCCGCTCGCAGCCGCGCGCGCAGTCTTCGCTCGGTTCGGGGGTGCTGGTCGATCCCACCGGCGTCGTGGTCACCAATTTCCATGTCGTCAAGGACGCCGACCAGGTCAAGGTCGCGACCGCCGACGGGCGCGAATTCGACAGCAAGGTGCTGCTCAAGGATGAGACGCTCGACCTCGCCGTGCTCAAGATTTCTTCTGACAAGCCGTTCCCGGTGATCGCTATCGGCGATTCCGACGCGCTCGAGGTCGGCGACCTGGTGCTGGCGATCGGCAATCCGTTCGGGGTCGGCCAGACCACCACCAGCGGCATCATTTCGGCGGTGGCGCGCAGCCATATCGGCGTCTCCGATTCCAGCTTCTTCATCCAGACCGACGCCGCCATCAATCCCGGCAATTCCGGTGGAGCGCTGGTCAACATGGGAGGGCAGCTGATCGGCATCAACACGGCGATCTATAGCCGTAGCGGCGGCTCGATCGGCATCGGCTTTGCCATCCCTTCGAACATGGTCCGCGCTTTCGCCGATGCGGCCAAGGCCGGGCTCGACTTCTTCGAGCGGCCATATGCCGGTGCCGAGTTCGAGGCGGTGACGCCGCAGATTGCCGAATCGCTCGGCATTGACAAACCGACCGGCGCGCTGGTTTCTTCGGTCGAAGAGGCGGGACCCGCGGCCAAGGCAGGGCTCAAGCCTGGCGACGTAGTGCTGTCGCTCAACGGCAAGCCGGTCGAGAGCGTCGGGGCGCTGGACTACCGGATGGCGACGCTGTCGATTGGTACGAATGCCAGCTTCGGCGTTCTGAGCAAGGGTCAGCAGGCGACGATGGACATCGCCCTGGAACGACCGCCCGAAGGCGCCAAGGCTGCGGAACTCACATTGCGCGGGCGTAGCCCGTTTTCGGGTGCCAAAGTCGCTGAACTGTCGCCACGGCTTGCCCAACGGCTCGGTCTGCGCACCGATGTCAAAGGCGTCGCCGTGGTCGACATCAACCGCGATTCGCCCGCTGCCGATTTTGGCTTCCAGCCAGGGGACATCGTGCGTGAGGTCAATGGCCTGACGATCGACAAGGCGGCGACCTTGGAACAGGTAGCCCAGCAGGATACGCGCTGGTGGCGCTTTACCGTCGAGCGCGGCGGGCAGATACTGCGCCAGGTGTTGCGTTACTGAGCCCGACCGTCAGCATGATCGAGCTCCAGGCAGAAGAAGTTGCATGGCCGATCTGTTCAGTGTCGATGAACCGGAAAAGACGCCGCCCGGTAGGCCGCTGGCGGACCGTCTGCGCCCGAAGAATCTCGGCGAGGTCGTCGGTCAGGAGCATCTGACCGGACCCGACGGCGCGCTGACGCGGCTGATCGGCTCCGGGTCGCTCGGCTCGATGATTTTCTGGGGCCCGCCCGGCACCGGCAAGACAACGGTCGCACGGCTGCTTGCCGGCGAGACAAGCCTCGCCTTTGAACAGATCTCGGCGGTCTTTTCCGGCGTCGCCGACCTGAAGAAAGTGTTCGAGGCAGCGAAGCTGCGCCGCTCGAACGGCCGGCAGACGCTGCTGTTCGTCGACGAGATCCATCGCTTCAACCGTGCCCAGCAGGACAGTTTTCTGCCCGTGATGGAAGACGGCACCGTGGTGCTGGTTGGCGCCACTACCGAGAACCCGTCCTTCGAGCTTAACGCCGCGCTTTTGTCGCGCGCGCGTGTGCTGGTCTTTCACTCGCTCGGCGAGGACAGCATCGCCAAGCTGCTGGCGCGGGCCGAGGAGGCAGAGGGCAGGGCGCTGCCGCTCGATGAAGACGCGCGGGCGATGCTCATCCGCATGAGCGACGGCGACGGCCGCGCGGCGCTGACGCTCGCTGAAGAGGTCTGGCGCGCAGCGAAATCAAAGGAGGTGTTCGGCGCCGAAGCCCTGCAGCGCATCGTCCAGCGCCGCGCGCCGATCTACGACAAGGGACAGGATGGCCACTACAATTTGATCTCCGCTTTGCACAAATCGGTGCGCGGCTCCGACCCCGACGCGGCACTCTACTATCTCGCCCGCATGTTCGACGCCGGCGAAGATCCGCTTTATCTCGGGCGCCGGTTGGTGCGCATGGCGATGGAGGATATCGGGCTGGCCGACCCGCAGGCACTCGTCGTCGCCAACGCCGCCAAGGACGCCTATGACTATCTGGGCTCGCCCGAGGGCGAACTGGCCTTCGCCGAGGCGACCGTCTATCTCGCCACCGCGCCGAAATCCAATGCAGTCTATACCGCATTCAAGGCCGCCAACCAGGCGGCCAAGGAATTCGGTTCGCTGCTGCCGCCCAAGCATATTCTCAATGCGCCGACCAAGCTGATGAAACAGGAAGATTACGGCGCCGGCTATCGCTACGACCACGACGAGCCCGACGCTTTTTCCGGCCAGGACTATTTTCCTGAGAAGATGGGAAGGCAGACATTCTACGACCCGCCCGAGCGCGGCTTCGAGCGCGATATCAGGAAGCGGCTGGATTATTGGGCGAAGCTGCGCAGCGAGCGGGAAAAATAGCTGCCAGTCGCACACTGGTGTGATCGCCGTTGTCTGGCGGGATAAAAAACCCTATCAAGATGCGCCTACGGCCGGCGGACAGGCCAGAAACGTACCGACGATATTCAGAACGGAATCGCGCCTGGCGCGTGGAAAAATGACAAAAAAATCTCGCAAGACCCTTCGGAAGTTCGCCATAGCGATCCCGCTGCTGGCGCTCGGCTTCTATTTCATTCCCATCCTGACGACAATTTTCATTGTCCTCGGCCTGATCGACGTGTTGCGCAATGAAAACAAGAACTGGGCCCTGTTCAGTGGTTATTTCCTCGGCAACGGCATCTTCACCTGGCTGCTTTCGCCCTTCAATCTGCTGGTGGATCTGCTGTGCTATAGAAACCGCGGTGTCTGGAAATTGGACCAGTTTCCTCCGGACTATCAGGGCGAGGTCAACGAGGTTCTGGATGTCTTCAAAGCGCGCAAGGACGAGATCATCGCCGATATCGACGCCAATTTCGGCAGCGGCCGGCGCGGCATGTATGTCTACCAGTGGTACGGCAAGCACAAGATCGACAACGTCGCCGAATTCAACAAGGATTTCAAATATATCAAGACCATCGCCGTGTCGGTGTTCAGGGGCAAGGAGTCGACCTCCTGGCATTTCGGACCGCTGCGGCTCAGCCTGCGCATTCTCTACAATCTTCTCCCGGTGAAGGCCGAGGTTTTCGTCGAGTGCAACAACGCCAGGAACTACTGGCACGACAATCCGCTCTATATTTTCGACGACACGCTGCTGCACCGCTCGGTCAACGAATATGATGGGCGCCGCTACTGCGTGTTCATGGACATCATCCGGCCATCGCCATTCCCCGGCCTGATCGCCGCTCTTCTCGCCATCGTTTCGGTCAGCGTCGAGCGCATCAATGCCATGTTCTACAAGAACTGGAAGATGATCGGTTCCAGCAAGCCGAAGAAGGTCGGAGCTGCCTGACACCGTAGCGTGAACGGCGCGAGGGAGCACGATGCATCACCTGTTGCTTGTCTGCCTAGGTGGCGCGATCGGCGCAATGGCCCGCTTCTTCCTGTCCGGCTTCGTCGCCCGCCGGATCGGCGAGACCTTTCCCTGGGGCACGATGGCCGTCAACGTCTCGGGAGCGTTTGCAATCGGTGTCGTTGCGGATGCGGTGGCGCGCGACGGCATGCCTGCCATCTGGGCCTTTACCGTCACCGGCGGCCTCGGCTGCTACACCACGGTCTCTTCCTTCAGCCTGCAGACGCTGGCGCTGGCGCGCGACGGCGAATGGCTGCGCGCCGGCGGAAATGTGCTGCTTTCGGTTTTCCTGAGCCTCGGCGGCGTGACGCTGGGCTTTGCAGCGGGAAGTCTTCTGATTGGCAGCGGGGCGCCGTGAGCGGCCCGCGGAAGCTTCGCTACGACGGGATGGCGAGGCGTGCGGCGCACCTCATTGGCTGGCGCAGAAGGCGCCAAACGGTTCGGCTCTATGCGATCGTGGCCGCAGGCAGCATGATCGGCGGCGTGCTGCGGGCGCTTGCCTCATTGGCGAGCACCGCCTTGTGGGGCACTGGATTTCCGTTCGGCACGCTCCTCGTCAACATCGTCGGCTCATTCCTCATCGGCTTCTACGCGACATTGACGGGACCGGATGGTCGCGTCTTCGCCGGTCCGCTGCAGCGCCAGTTCTTCATGGCCGGCTTCTGCGGCGGCCTGACGACCTTCTCCGCTTTCAGCCTTGAAACACTCACCCTCGCGCAAGGTGGGAAGCTTGTGGCGGCGGGACTCAATATCGCGATCTCCGTGGTGGCGTGGCTCGTCGCCGTCTGGCTTGGCCACATCTTTGCAGTGCGCCTCAACCGGCTGAAAGGGTCCAGGCAATGAAGATACCAACACAGGCACAATTGCTTCGCATATTTATCGGCGAAAACGACAAGGCAGATGGCCGTCCGCTGTATGAGGTCATCGTGCTGAGGGCTCGCGAAATGCAGATCGCCGGCGCGACCGTCCTGCGCGGCGCGATGGGGTTCGGCCATTCCAGCCGGCTTCACACCACGAAGATCCTCAGGCTGTCGGAGGATCTGCCCCTCGTCATCGAGATCGTCGATGACGAGGAAAAATTGGCCGCCTTCCTGCCCGTGCTTGAAACAGTCATGACAAGTGGTTTGATTACGCTGGAGAAAGTTCAGGTTCTGCAATATGGAACCGACAACGAATAACCGAGTGAGATTGCGGGTGCCGGCGAATGCCGTTGCATGTTCGCAAAACGGCGATTGGAATCATGGCAGGCGTTGAACAGATCACTGTGGATACCGGCGAGGCGGGCATGCGGCTCGACCGCTGGTTCAAGACCCATTTCCCCGGTCTCGGTTTCGGTCATCTGCAGAAGCTGCTGCGTTCCGGCCAGATCCGCGTCGACGGCGGCAGGGTGAAGGCCGATACACGCGTCGAAGCCGGCCAGACGGTCCGAGTGCCGCCGCTCGAAGTCGACAAGAAAGGCGAAAGCCCGCTCACCGGCCATTCGATCCGCAACCAGGGCGACGCCGATGTCCTGGCCAAGATGCTGATCCATGAGGACCCGAAGGTCTTCGTCTTCAACAAGCCGGCCGGCCTGGCGGTCCAGGGCGGCTCGGGAGTCACCCGCAATGTCGACGACATGCTGGAAGCCTGGCGCAACCAGAAGGGCGAGAAGCCGCGCCTCGTGCACCGGCTCGACCGTGACACGTCGGGTGTGCTGGTTGTCGCCCGTACAAGGCTCGCCGCCATGAAACTCGCCGAAGCGTTCCGGGCGCGTGAGACGAAGAAAACCTACTGGGCGCTGGTCAAGGGTGTGCCGCCGAAGCGCGAGGACAAGATCTCGACCTGGCTGATCAAGGAACCGACGCCCGACGGCGACCGTGTGCGCATCGCCAAGCATGGCGAAAAGGGCGCCGATCACGCCGTCTCCTATTACCGCATCATCGAGCAGGCGGCGCAGACCCTGTCCTGGCTGGAGATGGAACCCTATACCGGGCGCACCCACCAGCTTCGCGTCCATGCCGCCCATATCGGTTGCCCGATCATCGGCGACCCCAAATATTTCGAGGCCGACACCAATTGGGATTTTCCCGGCGGCCTGCAGAACCGGCTGCATCTGCACGCGCGCCGCATCGTCATCCCGCATCCCGACAAGGGTTTTGTCGACGTCACCGCACCGATGCCGCCGCACATGCGTCAGAGCTGGAACTTGCTCGGTTTCGACGAGCAAAGCGCGGAGGACTAGCGCTGGTGGGCATCGCCACAGAAACGCTCGACCGCCGTGACGCGGTCGATCTGGCGGCAGCCGCCATCATGGTCGGGCTGACGTTTTCCTGGGGGCTCAACTACGTCGCCGCCAAGATCTCCTATGCCGGCTACGACCCTGTTTTCCTGTCCATCGCCCGCTCGGTGATCGGCGGCACGTGTGTTTTCGGCTGGTGCCGCTGGCGCGGCATTGCGCTGTTCACGCCCGACAAGACCCTCGTCGCCGGCATTGTGGCGGGCGCGCTTTTCGGTCTCGAGTTCCTGTTTCTCTATGTCGGGCTCGAGCACACCACCGTCGTGCGCAACACCTTGCTGGTCAACACCATGCCGTTCTGGATGCTGGTCGGCGGCCATTTCCTGCTGGGCGAAAGCATCACGGCACGCAAGCTTATTGGCCTGCTGCTCGCTTTCGCCGGGCTGGTCGCGGTGTTTTCCGACAAACTGAGCGCCAATGGCGGCGCAACATTGAGCGGCGATTTGCTCAGTCTCGGCGCCGGCATTCTGTGGGCCGTGACCAATATCGTCATCAAGCGGTCGAAGCTGGTGACGGCCAGCGCCGAAAAGCTGCTGCTCTATCAGCTGGCTGGGGCCGCCGTCGTCGGCATTTTGGTGATGCCTTTTGCCGGGCCGCCGGTCCGTAGCTTTGCCGTTCTGCCGACCTTGGCTCTGCTGTTCCAGGCCGTCTACGTCGTCGCGTTCACCTATGTGCTGTGGTTCTGGCTGCTGCGGCGCTACCCTGCATCCGGCTTGTCGAGCTTCACCTTCCTGTCGCCGGTGTTTGGTGTGCTGTGCGGCGCCGTGTTCTTGAACGAGCCGCTGACCGTTCGTATCTTCCTGGCACTCGCCCTGATCGCCGCCGGACTCATCATCGTCAACCGGCCGGCCCGAAAACAAAGTCCCGGATGAGCATGCGCGATATATTGAACGACCTCGAAGCGGGAAAACAGCTCTCTGATCCGGATCCGGTACGTCGCGCCCAGATCCAGATGAAGACGCCGCTGCCGAAGCGCTTCTACAAGACCGTCGCGGTAGCACCGGTCGAAGACGGTTTTGCCGTCCATCTCGATGGCAAGCCCGTCCGCACGCCGGCCAAGGCGCTGCTGGCGCTGCCGACCGAAAAGGCGGCTGCTCTTGTTGCGGAAGAATTCGCCGCACAGGAGGAGACCATCGACCCGGTGACGATGCCGGTGATGCGTCTGGTCAATACGGCAATCGATGGCGTCGCCAGTGATCCCCAGGCGGTGCTGGAGGACATCCTGCGCTTCGCCTCATCCGATCTGCTCTGCTACCGCGCCGATGCGCCCCAAGGGCTGGTCGACCAGCAGAACGAGCATTGGGATCCGGTCATCGACTGGGTGCGCAGCGCGCTCGGCGCCCGGTTCCATCTCGCCGAAGGCGTGATCCATGTCGAGCAGCCACGCGAGAGTATCGCGCTGCTTGGCCAGCATCTTGCCCAACGTGCCGATCCGCTGCGCCTTGCCGCCATCCACGTCATGACGTCGCTGACCGGATCGGCGCTGCTGGCGCTGGCCGTCGACTTCGGCGAGCTCGACGGCGAGGCGGCCTGGGCTGCCGGTCACGTCGACGAGGACTGGCAGGCCGAGCAATGGGGCCATGATGCCGAGGCCGTCGCGCGCCGCGCGACCCGCAAGCGCGACATGATGGCGGCGGTCAAGCTGCTCGAAGCTCTCAAAAGCTGACTGCACCGTCGTTTCTATTTCGCACTGCACATTAGACCAAAGTCATAATCCCAAAGGCGGTCTGCCTCTGGGCATTGCTTTCTGTCATTTTTTTGCACCGATGGCTGTACTGAGTCTGCGTTGCGAGGAAACGCGGACGATGACGCGCAGCATCGAGGACTGACGGAACACGAATCACACGGGAGGATACACTCATGGCAATGGCATCGACCGCCGGCAAAACAAGCCGCGGCATGACGCGGGAGGAGAAGAAGGTCATCTTCGCCTCCTCGCTCGGCACCATTTTCGAATGGTACGATTTTTATCTCTATGGCACGCTGACAGCCGCGATCGGCGCAGCCTTCTTTACCCAGTACCCGGAAACGACGCGCAACATCTTTACGCTTTTGGCTTTTGCCGCAGGTTTCCTCGTACGCCCCTTCGGCGCGCTGGTATTCGGCCGCATCGGCGATCTCGTCGGCCGCAAATACACCTTCCTCGTCACCATCATGATCATGGGCCTGTCGACCTTCCTGGTCGGCATACTTCCAGGCGCAGCCAGTTGGGGTATAGCGGCGCCGGTCATCCTGGTCGCACTTCGCATGCTGCAAGGCCTGGCGCTTGGCGGCGAATATGGCGGCGCCGCGACGTATGTCGCCGAACACGCTCCCGACGACCGTCGTGGCTTCTACACCTCATGGATCCAGACCACCGCAACGCTCGGCCTGTTCCTGTCGCTGATCGTGATTTTGATTGTACAGAATTCGCTGAGCAAGGAAGATTTCACGGCTTGGGGCTGGCGCATTCCATTCCTGGTTTCCGCGGCCCTGCTCGCCATCTCGGTTTGGATTCGCCTGTCGCTTGCCGAGTCTCCGACCTTCCAGCGCATGAAGGACGAGGGCAAAGGTTCCAAGGCGCCGCTTACCGAAGCCTTCGGTCAGTGGAAAAACGCCAAGATCGCGTTGCTGGCGCTGCTCGGCCTTACCGCCGGCCAGGCCGTAGTTTGGTACAACGGTCAGTTCTACGCGCTGTTCTTCCTGCAGAACGTGCTCAAGGTCGATCCGCAGTCGGTCAATATCATGATCGCGATCGCGCTGGCGCTCGGCACCATCTTCTTCGTCGTGTTCGGCTGGCTTTCCGACAAGATCGGCCGCAAACCGATCATCATGGCCGGCCTTGCACTGGCGATCGTCACCACCTTCCCCTTGTTCAAGGCGCTGACGAGGGCGGCCAACCCGGCGCTCGCCACCGCCCAGCAGAATACGCGCGCGACAGTAACTGCCGCACCTGGGGACTGCAGATTCCAGTTCAATCCGACCGGGACCCGCAAGCCTCTCACCTCGTGCGACATTGCCACGGATTTCCTTGCCAAGAGCTCCGTGCCTTACGACATTGTTGCGACCGCGGCACCTGGGACTGCGGCAAGCGTCAAGATCGGCAACGAAACCGTCACCTCCTATGATGCTGTGGCAGCCGCAGACAAGGCGACTTCAAATGAAACTGCGTTCAAGAAGGCAGTAAACCTCGCGCTGCAGGACGGCGGCTATCCCCTGAAGCGTGCACCGGCCAAAGTATCTGACCAGAAGCTCGACGCCTTCGTCGCGGCCAATCCGGAGCTGAAACTCGATGCGGCAGCCATCCGCGCCGGCGACAAGGCGACGGTTCCGACCGAGCAGGCGATCAAGGACAAGCTGCTGACTGCCGACGACGCCGCCGGCTCGCCAGAGGTCGCCGTCTACACGATACCGGGCGCCGGCGCCTTTGCTATGTTCGCAGACCCGGCTGCGGTGAATTGGCCGATGACGATCGGCATCCTGTTCATTCTCGTCCTCTACGTGACAATGGTGTATGGGCCAATCGCCGCAATCCTGGTCGAGATGTTCCCGACCCGCATCCGTTACACTGGCATGTCGCTGCCCTATCACATCGGCAATGGCTGGTTCGGCGGCCTGCTGCCGGCGACGGTGTTCGCGCTCAGTGCCTACAAAGGCGACATCTACTACGGCCTCTGGTACCCGGTGGTGATCGCGGCGATGTCGCTGATCATCGGCATGATCTTTATCAGGGATACGCTCGGAACGGACCTGCACGCCAAGCAGTAGCCGGCCTGTCCCGCATCAAAGCAAAGCCCGGCGCGAGCGATCGCGCCGGGCTTTGCAATTTATCGGAGGCGACGAGAGATCGAGAGGCTTAGCTCTTCCGATCCTGTTTCGCTTCCTCGATCGCTGCCTCATGATACCAGGCACTTCCGAAATCCGTTCGGTTGCGCAAAGAAGCAAGCTCTGCCGCGAACTTAGCCTTTCCGCTTAAATTTGAGGCAGAAGCGCGTGCTGCCACCGGGAACATCAGGATTTTGGCCGACTGACGAGTGGAAGTGATTTCCATTGTCGGTTTCCTTTCTTCGACAGAACCTTGCCGATTCAACCTTTCCCCAACATAGGTTCAGCAATCGAATTAGGCAACATGATTACGAAAAGAACAGTACTTGCACATTATTTATGCAAACTGTGCTTGTGGATGATCCGAACGCAGCATGACGGCGGACCAGCGATTTTTGGGCGGATACAACCTCACTTTTGCCGCATCCGTCGCCGGCGAGAATGGCACACGAATTGCATTTTAGTGATCCGGCAGGTCGGCCGCTGGATAGGCCGGCTCGCCCCGGCGCCATCCAGGGTTCCGTGATCAAGCAACGAGAGGCTAGAATGACGAAATACAAGCTCGAGTACATTTGGCTCGATGGATACACCCCGGTTCCCAACCTCCGCGGAAAGACGCAGGTCAAGGACTACGCCGAGTTTCCAACGCTCGACCAGCTTCCGCTGTGGGGCTTCGACGGTTCTTCGACCATGCAGGCCGAGGGCCACAGCTCCGACTGCGTTTTGAAGCCGGTCGCCGTTTATCCGGATCCCGCCCGCACCAATGGCGCGCTCGTCATGTGCGAGGTCATGATGCCCGATGGCGTGACTCCGCATGCGTCCAACAAGCGCGCCACCATCCTCGACGACGAGGGCGCCTGGTTCGGCTTCGAGCAGGAATATTTCTTCTACAAGGACGGCCGTCCCCTCGGCTTCCCCGAGAGTGGCTATCCGGCGCCGCAAGGCCCGTACTACACCGGCGTCGGCTACAGCAATGTCGGCTCCGTCGCCAGGCAGATCGTCGAGGAGCATCTCGACCTTTGCCTTGCCGCCGGCATCAACCATGAAGGTATCAACGCCGAGGTGGCCAAAGGCCAGTGGGAATTCCAGATCTTCGGCAAGGGCTCCAAGAAGGCCGCCGACCAGATGTGGATGGCGCGCTATTTGTTGCAGCGCCTGACCGAGAAGTACGGCATCGACATCGAATATCACTGCAAGCCGCTCGGCGACACCGATTGGAACGGCTCCGGCATGCATGCCAACTTCTCGACCGCCTATATGCGCGAAGTCGGCGGCAAGGGCTATTTCGAGGCGCTGATGGCAGCCTTCGACAAAAACCTGATGGATCACATCGCCGTCTATGGGCCGGACAACGACAAGCGTTTGACCGGCAAGCACGAGACCGCGCCCTGGAACAGGTTCAGCTACGGCATCGCCGACCGCGGCGCCTCGATCCGCGTGCCGCACTCCTTCATCAACAACGGCTACAAGGGCTATCTCGAGGATCGCCGCCCGAACTCGCAGGGCGACCCCTACCAGATCGCTTCGCAGATATTGAAGACGATCGCCTCCGTCCCTACCAGCGCCGAAGTTTCGGCCGCGGCTTGAGAATGCGTTCACGGCGCGGACTTCGGGTGTCCGCGCCGTGACTTTCTTTCCCATCGCATTGCATCAAAAAACCCCGGCGTCTCCGCCGGGGTTTTTTTGTTGGCTGCAACGATCCGGATCAGACCGAATAGTACATATCGTATTCGACCGGATGCGGGGTCATTTCGAAGCGCATCACCTCGGCCATCTTGAGCTCGATATAGCTGTCGATCTGGTCGTCGTCGAAGACGCCGCCGGCTTTCAGGAAGCCGCGGTCCTTGTCGAGGCTCTGCAGGGCTTCGCGCAGCGAGCCGCAGACGGTCGGGATCTTCTTCAATTCCTTCGGCGGCAGATCGTACAGATCCTTGTCCATCGGCTGTCCCGGGTGGATCTTGTTCTTGATGCCGTCGAGACCGGCCATCAGCATGGCGGCGAAGGCAAGATAGGGGTTCGCGCCCGGATCGGGGAAGCGGACCTCGACGCGCTTGGCCTTCGGCGACGAGCCGAACGGAATACGGCACGAGGCCGAGCGGTTACGTGCCGAATAGGCGAGCAGCACTGGCGCTTCATAGCCCGGCACCAGGCGCTTGTAGGAGTTGGTCAGCGGGTTGGTGAAGGCGTTGATCGCCTTCGCATGCTTGATAATGCCGCCGATGTAGAACAGGCAGCTCTCGGACAGGCCGGCATATTCGTTGCCGGCGAAGGTCGGCTTGCCTTCCTTCCAGATCGACTGGTGGACATGCATGCCCGAGCCGTTGTCGCCGAACACCGGCTTCGGCATGAAAGTGGCCGTCTTGCCGTACGCATTGGCAACCTGGTGCACGACATATTTGTAGATCAGCATCTTGTCGGCGTTGCGGACCAGCGTATCGAACTTGATGCCGAGCTCGTGCTGGGCGGCGGCCACTTCGTGGTGGTGCTTTTCGACGCGCACGCCCATTTCGGCGAGCACGGTGAGCATTTCCGAGCGCATGTCCTGCGCCGAATCGATCGGCGGCACCGGGAAATAGCCGCCCTTGATGCGCGGCCGGTGACCGAGATTGCCGGTCTCGTAGTCGGTGTCGTCATTGGACGGCAATTCGGTGGAATCCAGCCTGAAGCCGGTGTTGTAGGGGTCGGCCTTGTACTTGACGTCGTCGAACACGAAGAACTCAGCCTCAGGACCGACGAAGATCTGGTCGCCGATGCCTTCGGCCTTCATGTAGGCCTCGGCTTTTTTAGCGGTGCCGCGCGGGTCGCGGTTGTAGGATTCTCCCGAGATCGGATCGAGAATGTCGCACAGGATGACCATGGTCGACTGGGCGAAGAACGGGTCCATATGCACCGTATCCGCATCGGGCATCAGCACCATGTCGGACTCGTTGATCGCCTTCCAGCCGGCGATCGAGGAACCATCGAACATGACGCCATCGGCAAACATGTCTTCCTCGACCTCGATGACATCCATCGTTACGTGCTGCAGTTTGCCCTTCGGATCGGTGAAGCGCAGATCAACGAACTTCACGTCGTTGTCCTTGATCTGCTTCATGATGTCTTTGGCTGTCGTCATGTCCCTGCTTCCCTATGTGATGACGTTTTGAACGTGGCCTTTTAACGGGAAAACTCAGACGGCGTCCATGCCGGTTTCGCCGGTGCGGATGCGCACCACTTCCTCGATGTTCGAGACGAAGATCTTGCCGTCGCCGATGCGGCCGGTCTGGGCCGCCTTGCGGATGGCTTCGATCGCGGCTTCGACCGCATCGTCGCCGAGCACGACCTCGATTTTCACCTTCGGCAGGAAGTCGACGACATATTCGGCGCCGCGATAAAGCTCGGTATGGCCCTTCTGGCGGCCAAAGCCCTTGGCTTCAGTCACGGTGATGCCTTGCAGGCCGGCCTCCTGAAGCGCTTCCTTCACTTCGTCTAGCTTGAACGGCTTGATGATCGCTTCGATCTTTTTCATGTAAAAAGTGGCCTCCACTGCCAAAAAAGACGGGTTGTGAGCCCCGCTTGCGCCTCAATCAAGCACAAACTGTGCCAATTGATGGGGCGCCGAGCGGGCTCACATGATTTGGATACCATGCTACGCGGGAATGTACATTCGCGTCATTCGCTGCGTCGGATGCGCCATGAACGCCGCGAGCCTATACATGGCGGGCCCTGCAGTCCGCACAAAAAATGGGCAGATCGGATATTTCATGGGCAGCTGCGGACCTGCGACTCGTCGCTCCGGGTATTGCCGGAGTGCTTCACAACCTTCGTAGTTTGCGTCGGATCAAAAACTGGACAATGCTTCGGCAGATGATGTGCATGTCGCCCGCATGAGCAACGAACTTCTTTCTCCGTCCGAAATGGCCGAGGCCGACCGGCTGGCGATCGCCGCCGGTCCGCTTGATGGCTATGGCCTGATGCAGCGTGCCGGCGAAGCGGTCGCTGCCGTGGTGCTCAAGCGCTATCCGAACGCAACGCGCGTCCACGTGCTTTGCGGCCCTGGCAACAATGGCGGCGACGGCTATGTCGTGGCCCGCATCCTTCAGGACAGCGCCGTCGACGTCTCGGTATGGACGTCCGGATCGCCTAAAGACGGCAGCGATGCAGCACTCGCTGCCTCGGAGTGCCCGGTTAAGTCTCGTCCGCTGTCGGCTTGCGTTGCCGAGACGGGCTCGATCGTGGTCGACGCGCTTTACGGGGCGGGGCTGTCCAAGCCGCTGTCCGGCGACGCCGTCAAGGCGATCGAGATTGCGGCAGAACTGAACTTGCCGGTCGTCGCGGTCGATCTGCCGTCGGGCGTCTCCGGTGAGAGCGGCAATGTCCTCGGCCAGGCCTTCCGCGCCCGAACCACGGTGACCTTTGCGCGAAAAAAGCCAGGCCATCTTCTTTTACCTGGGCGCGAGCTGTGCGGCGAAATCGTGCTCGCTGATATCGGCATAAGCGACAGTGTGGTTGCGCAGCTTGAACCAAGAACATTCGAGAACATTCCGGCGCTCTGGCTTGGCCGCTTTCCGGTTCCGGCCGTCGACGCCCATAAATATAAACGCGGCCATGTCGGCGTCTTTTCCGGCGGTCCGTCGGCGACGGGTGCTGCGCGGCTGTCGGCGCTTGCTGCGGCCAGGAGCGGGGCAGGGGCCGTCACGTTGTTGTCACCGGCGAACGCCATGCATGTGAACGCGGCGCATCTGACCTCGATCATGCTGCGCAGGCTAGACACCGTCGCGGATGTGGGCGAATTCGTCGATAGCCGCCGCCCATCCGCCTTCGTGCTCGGCCCCGGATTTGGCATTGGTGAAAAGACGCGCGACTTTATCCTGGCCGTGCTCGGCAGCGCCAATGGGCAGGGCAGCGGGATCGACGGGCTGGTGGTCGACGCCGACGGCGTCACATCGTTTCGTGATGCACCGGAGGCCTTGTTCGAAGCTGCCCGTCGACCGAATACGCCGGCTCTGGTGATGACGCCGCACGACGGCGAGTTTGCCAGGCTCTTTCC